>NZ_CP058986.1:3155836-3506673 GCF_019278525.1 Polaribacter sp. HaHaR_3_91 | reverse complement strand
TTCGTTATTGTAGCTTACATTTATTAAATTATTCTTTTAAATGCTTGTTAAAAAAATCGATGGTTCTTTTCCAGGATAAATCAGCTGCTGCTTCATCATATCTGGGGGTTGTATTGTTATGAAAGCCATGGTTTACCTCAGGGTAAAAATGTGCTTCGTGTTCAATATTATTTTCTTTTAAAGTTTTTTCAAAAGCGGGCCAACCATCATTAACCCTTTTGTCTAAACCGGCATATTGTAATAGTAAAGGAGCCTTAATTTTTTTAGCATCTTCTGTTTCTGGTTGCCTTCCGTAATATGGAACGGCAGCTGCTAATTCTGGTATTCTAACTGCCATCATATTAGAAATCCAACCTCCAAAGCAGAAACCAACAACTGCTACTTTTCCGTTACAATCTTCATGAGATTTAAGGTAGTTGTAGCCAGCAATAAAGTCTTCTAGCATTTCGCTTTGATCTCTCTTTTTTTGCATATCTCTACCATCATCATCATTACCAGGATATCCTCCCATTGGAGAAAGTGCATCTGGCGCTAATGTTATAAAATCTTCTAAGGCAGCTCTTCTGCCAACATCTTTTATGTACGGGTTTAATCCTCGGTTTTCGTGGACAACTATAATTCCGGGTAGTTTACCTTTTGGATCTTTAGGAATGGAGAGTAAACCTGTCATTTTTTTTCCACCTTTAGGAGAGGCGTAATTTATGGTTTCAGATTTTAATCTAGGATCGTTAGGTTCTACCAAGATAGCATCTACATAATTAGGAGAAATAAAACTTAATAAAGCTGGTAATGTAATTGCTCCAACAGCATATAATGATAGTTTTTTTAGAAATTGCTTTCTGTCTATTTTGTTATGTGCATAGTCGTCATATAAGTCAAATACTTCTTGACTAATGTCTTCTTTTTTAAGTGCTGCCATAGTTGGGGTGTTTTAATTTTGTTATAATTTCAACTAAGATAAATAATAAGATGATGTTTATGGTTAATTTATTTACAAACTTTACAATCTTCTTTTTCCTTAATTTCTCCAACCAAATTACCATCATCATTTAAAACAAAACCGCAACAATCCATAAAGCCTTCTGCAATTAATTTTCGAGCACGTTGTATTTGAGATTTTGTAGTTGGTAAAGACAGTTTTAATTGATCTGCAACCTCTTGCTGTTTCATCCCTTTTATGTCCGAAAGAAATAACGGGTCTCTGTATTTTTTTGGTAAATGATTTAAAATACCTATTAAACAGTCTTTTTCTGTATGTTCTTCTTTTAAAATACTTGTTTCTGCTTCAAAATTGGCAATTTCAAAAGTTTTATTATTGGTTCTCCAATAGTCTAAAATAGAATTTCTAGCAACCGTAAAACACCAAGATTTTAGCTTTTTAATATCTTTTAAGGTGTGTAGTTTTGTGTGAATTTTAATAAAGGTATCCTGCAAAATATCATCTGCAATAGTTGTATCTTTTACCTTGCTGATAATAAATCGTTTTAAATCTTTAGAATATAAAGTCCAAACTTGTTTTGTAGTCATACGGTATTTTTAAGTATAAGATATCATTCCGAAATGAGTAACGATTGAGTGTTCTCTTTATTCCTCAGTTCGAAATGATATTTATTTAACAATTACAATTATTACACGTACAGTTTGTACATATACAATTTTTACAATCTTCGGTTTTACAACCTTCACAATTACAGTTACAATTTGTATTTTTCATGATATTCTATATTTAATGTTCACCTAATAGACGGGGTATCATTTAAAAAGATGCATTAATTTAAGAAATATTTTTTTAATTCTTTTCTAATAGGAATTATTTTTACTGGAGAAATGTTGGTACCGCCTGTATTACCTATAGGAACCCAAATTAATGTAAACAAAATAGATGCAAAAATTCTTAAGACTTGCCCAATGATTTCTTTATTATTTTTTGTTTTTAAGCCAAATATCAGCATGTAATAATGACTTAAAGTATGTCTGTACAAGTTATTTTGTCCTAAGATATGTGCGTTTTCTAAATGATAAAAAGCTGTTTTATACTGCTTTTTGCATATTGCTACTTTTGCTATATTTAATTGATTCTTGAATTCTGATTTCAATTTTTGATTGCTCATATTTTTCCTAATAGACAAAGCTAGATCTATAAAGATGCAGAAAATCTAAAAAAAATACTGTTATCAATTTCCATTTTGTTCTAATAAAATGTTTGGTTTAGCAAAAATAAAAGTATTTTTTTTATTAGAGTATTGATGATTGCTTATTTTAGCTTGTTCAAACATTTTCTATTTCAGTTTTTATGATTTTAAAAAAGAAAAGATTATGGCAATTAAGTTTTGCGATGTCTTTAATACTATTGTTTTTAGCTTGTTCCAAACAAGATGTTATTCGCCCGGACATAAAAAATAAACTAGCTAGCTTAGATAGTATTACGCAAACACAAACAGAATATTTTTTTTTAGAATTAGATAGTTTATTACAAAATAGGAAAGATTTAACATCCTTAGAACGTGCAATGTTGCTGTTTAAAAAAGGAGAATTTTTATATATAAATTTTAAATATCAAGAAGCATTTAATACGCATTTAAAGTGTTATAAATTATTTGTTGAATTAAATGATATTTATAACCAAGGGCGTAGTTTGATAACATTAAGTGGAGCTGCATTACATATGGGAGATGTAGAAACATCGCAAATATACGCGCTTAAAGCATTGCATTTGGCTCAGTTAACAGAAGATAAAAGAATAGAAGGTAAAGCTTATAACCAACTATTTAATCTTCATTTTAAATTAAAAGATTATGACAAAGCTTTGTCTTATATAAAAATAACGGATAGTTTGTTTTCTAAAGAAATGGATACTACTTCTATTGTTTCAATAAAAAATAATATAGCTAGTGTTTATTTGCAATTAAGGGAGTATAATAAAGCTTTAAATAGTTATTCTGAAGCGATGGCTTTAAGTCAGTCTATACGGAATCCTGTCTTATTAGCAAGTGTTTTAAATAATATAGGTTACACTTACATTGATGCAGTGAAATATGAAAATGCAGAAAAATTTTTAAGAGGTGCTGCTACTTTAAATAACAATATAAAAGCAATAAATGCTGCGCCTTATAAAGGTTTGGGTAATTTGTTTTTGTTAAAATCTGAATACGACTCTGCAGCAGTTAATTATAAAAAGGCCCTAGATATTTATGTTGCTAATAAAAATGTAAAAGAGGAAATAGAGGTTAGAGGTAAGCTTATTGCTATTTCTATTTTGAAAGAAGATTTTGTTAGAGCTTTAGATAACCAAATAATTAGAGATAGTTTGCAGTTGAATGTGAATGCTTTAGAAAAAGATAGACTCTTAAATTTTGCAAATGTTAATTATGAAGTAAAGAAAAAAGAAACAGAAATAAATCATCAAAAAGAAATAAATACAAGAAATCAGTGGCTTTTAATAAGTACTATTTTGTTATTTATATTTCTAGCCATTGCAACTGCTTTTTATGTGTATAATACCAAGTTAAGAGCAGCAAATAAAGCATCAAAGTTAGAGCAAAGTTTGCTACGTGTACAAATGAATCCACATTTTATATTCAATACATTAGCTGCTATCCAGAATATAACTTTAGAAGGAAATGCTATAAAATCATCTAATTATATCGCTAAGTTTTCTAAGTTGATTCGACAAAACTTCGATTATGTTAGAAAAGAATCAATCTCTTTAGATAAAGAAATTGCCATGATTTCTAATTATATAGAAACACAACAATTACGCTTTAATAATGTTTTTTCGTATACTATAGAAATCGATCAATTGATGGATGTTTCTAAAATACAAGTGCCGCCAATGTTGTTACAACCTTTTTTAGAAAATGCCATAGAGTATGGTTTAAAAGAGAAAAAAGAGGATGGTAAATTATTACTTCAAATAGAAAAGAAAGGAGATGAGCTGTTATTCGTTATTTTAGATAATGGAGTAGGGAGGTCTGTAAAAGCAAAAGAAGAAGAAGTAACGGAAGACCTACATGCAACAACTATTTTTAAGGAGCGTTTAAAAATGAGGAAAAAGGGAGAAGAAAAATCATTTATACTCCAAGATTTATTTGATAAAAACAATAATCCTTCAGGAACAAAAGTATTTTTTAAATTAAAATTTTAATGATAAAAGCAGTTATAATAGAAGACGAATTTAATGCATTAAATACATTAGATAAATTGATTACCTATACTCAAAAAGACATTGAGGTTGTAGCTAAAATTGATAATGTTACAGATGCTATTTCATTTTTAAAAGAAGAAACTCCAGATTTAGTTTTCTTAGATATAGAGTTGATTGGTGGTAATGCTTTTCAGATTTTGGAGGCTTTAGATAGTATTACTTTTAAAATAATTTTCACTACTGCTTATGATGAATTTGCTATAAAAGCAATAAAGTTTGATACGATAGATTATTTGCTTAAACCGATAGATTCAGAAGAACTATCAGAGTGTATAGATAGGTTTAGAGTTGGTTTTAAAAAAGAACAAGTTTATAAAAATGCATTAAACCAAGTTTCTGAAATTAATAAAAAAGAAATTGACAAAACCTTATTAATTAAAACAGCAGATGCACAATATTTTCTTCAAACAAAAGACATTGTTCGTTGTCAGTCTGATGGTGCGTATACCATTTTTCATACTGTAGATAAAAAAATAATGAGTGCTCGTAATCTAAAATATTATGAGAATATTTTAAGTGAACACACCTTTGTGCGCATACATCAATCACATTTAGTAAACATAAAATACATAAAAACCATTAACGCCAATAACACTGTTTACTTAACAAATGGCGAGAAAATACCTGTTGCTACTCGTAAAAAATCGTACTTAAAACAGATTTTAGATACATTATAAAAGCAATTATAAAACGAAGAACGACAAATGTAAAACGGTTTTAAAAACATCCTAATCAAATATTAGTTTTGAGGTAAATAAACAAATAACCTTTAAATTAAAATATCATGGGATTAAAAGAAAACAGATTTACAAAAACATTTCAAGAAGAACAATTTCCAGAATTAAAAGCACAAATAAATGAAGCTGCTGGTTTTGATGTTACTTTAAACATTGAATGGAGCACTTTATTTGAAGATCGTTTTTTACATCTTTATTCAGATTCATACCCAAAAATATATTTCTTACCAATTATAGAAGCTTTTAAATCTATTGCTAGTGACGATATGGGAAAAGAAGCATTAGCAGAAAGCTTAAAAGAAATACACATATTAAATACCAAAGATCATCACAATCCTGCTAATGGATTCACATTTTCAAATGGAGTTTTAACGATAGATCATAGTCCTATTTCAAATGCACCAGACGTTGATAGTAGAATTAAAGTACTTGTTAACTTATTGGAAAATAATTTATAAGAAGCATTTTATATTTAGTGTAATTGGTAAAAGATATTGGTATGCATAAAATGATTTTATATAGTTTTTTAATTGGAATTTTATTCTTGTTTGTAGGTTGTGGAGTTTCTAATACGAACGCAAAAAAAGGGTTTGTAGCGTATTTAAAAGAGCACCATAATAACAAGTATGAAATTATAACTTTTGAAAGAAATTTTAATGCTGCCAATATGGATCCTAATTTATACTGGGTAGAATTAGCACTTAAAGAAAACCTTAAAGTTGTTATCAATTTTGAATGGGATGCAAAAGATAAAGCACTTTGTGTTTCGTCTCATGATACAGAAGATAGGAGTATTAAGGCGTTAACAGATTATCAAAAACAAGAAATTGTATTGAGAGAAGAACTGTACGAAGTGTTAGATAAAGATGTTTTAAGTGTTGATGTAAATGTCTTTAATCATTCCATTAGTATTAGTTTAAAATCTGAACCTACATTTAATAAGTTTCATTATTTTTCAAATAAAATTGGTAACGTTTTAGATAAATATCCAAATATCTGGACAAGAGAAGCTCATATAGATTTTAAAATAGAAAGAGAAGAAAAGGGTTTTTATGAATTGATAGTAAAGCCCACTGCGTATAATGATAGCACAGAATTATATAGATATAAGCAAAATGCTATTGTTGCAAATAATTATGGATCTGTAAAGGCAGAAAATATAGATTACATAATAAGAAAAGAATTTTCTAAGCCAAATTCTCCTGTTTTTTTAAGCAATATTTGGGTCAATCAAAAAGATTTAAATTCATTTTATATCGCTTTTGAAAAACATGAACCAAGAAAAAGACTAGAGAAAAATCAGCCTTTAACCGAAGTAGTAGGGATGTATTTAGTTGAAATGAATTATCCGAATTTAAAAAAGAAAAATTTAACCTATTACGATTACAAAACTACAGATAAAGACGATATTTTTCTTTATTTATTTTCACAGTTGCCACAAGATTACCAATATCTCATAGCAGATTTATAACACTATTTTTTATCATGAAAAACACACATTATTATAAAGCGTTTGTAGCCCAAACGCCAGAGGAAATCTTACGATCTGTTTTTAAGAAAAAAGAAGACATTTTAATTGCTATTTCATTAAACAATGGAGGTTATGTAGAAGGCATAATTTTAGATTTAAAAGAGGACAATAACCATAATAAATCGGTTTGTATCCTTTCTCCGCAAGAAGAAGTAGCTTTTTTAAACCTACATAGTATTGCAATGATTACCATAAAACAACCTAAAAAAATGGTTGTAGAATTATCTAAAGGAGTTATAAGTAGGCCTTTATCATCAGAAAACGAAAATTTAACTGTTTTGCAACTAAAACGTTGGTTGCAAAGTGAAAAAAGTTTACTTGGAAGTCAGATAAAAGAATTTGATATCAATGATATTTCTCTAAGTGAAATAAATACCAGGCTTAATATTCAGGATGTTTTTACAGCATTAAAAAGTGCGACACATCAAATTGTAACAGACGAATTAGGTAAAGAAGCTTGGCAAGGAGTAGATACTATTATTCTACAACAAGCAGATAAATTAGATCTTAAATATCAGGGAGAAACACTAACTATATCAATACCTATTGATAAAGCTTTACCAGAAAAATTAGCCACTATTTTTGAAGAAAAACTACTTCAAATATTATAAAATAAAATAAAAACAAAATTAATAAAATTAAAATAATAGAATTATGGGACTTAAAGAAAAAAGAATTATCCAAGCATTTCAAAAAGAATTATTTCCAGCATTAGAAACAGAAATTAATACGGCAGCAGGTTTTACTGTTCCTTTAAATATTTCTTGGAACACTTTAATGGAAGATCGATTTTCTCATTTATATAATGATACGTTTCCTAAAATCTATTTTCTGCCATTAATAGAAGCTTTTAAAGCTATTTGTGTTGATGATATGGGTGTGGAGCTTTTAAAAGCCGGATTAAAAGAAGTTGTTATCGTTAATGAAAATGACGAACATAATTTAGACCGTGCGATTACTTTTGAAGACGCTGTTTTAAAAATTGATCACAGTCCTATTGTTAACGCAGATAATGTAGATCGTAGAACTGCACGTATTATTTCTTTATTAGAAGATAAACTAGAAGAATTTGCAGAAGGAACTCCAGCAGCAGCTGAAACGGCAACATCTGAAACAGAAAACAAACAAGCAGCCACAGAGGAACAAGAAAATAAAGTAAGTATTCAAGAATTGTACAATCAATCTTTTGTAATTTCTAATGAAAGACAAGTAATTTTTGCCGAAACAGTAAAAGGATTAGATTGGAATTGCGATATGTTAGAAGGTAAATTAACGTATGGTACCGATAAAGTTTTTGATATTCAGGTTATTGGTACGTATTCCGAAAATGAAAAAAGTTGGTTATGGGCTTGGGGAAATACACAAGGTGGTATTCCAGAAAAGTTTTTACAAACATCATTAGTAGTAAAAGCAATAGGTGAAGCTTATAAAATTGAAGATATGATAACCCCTAAGAAGGAATTTAGTTCAGATCCAGGAGCTTATTTTTCTACGATTGCTTCTTCTATGGGACAGGAAAGCTGTTTTGTTCCTTTAGTTTTTAAAGGATTAACTGTTTATGTTACTATTAAATCTGAAGAATTAGATAATAAGGCTATTACTGAACCTGCATTGATGTGTTCTCATTTTACAGAATCTGCTGCCAATTATAGATTTCCACATAAATACAGTTTATACTTTTATCTAAAAGGAAAAGGGTATGACGTAGAGTTACCAGGAAACAACATTGTAGCTAAAAAAGGAGAAGATCAAATTTTAGGAATTTTCGATTTAAAAGGAAAAATAATGAAAATTTCTAATTCAAAAATAACAGTTCAAGCCTAAAAAGTATGTCATATATAGCGGAAACACTTTCAGATTTAGAAAAAGAACATCAAGCGGCTTTAAATACGGCGCAAGAAAAAATGTTAACAGATTTAAATGATGCACAAGCGTCAGGAAATTTCGATAAAATACAAGAAGCTAGTATTGTTTTTCAAAATTTAACTACAGAATTAGCGGCAGAGTATACCAAACGTATTGAAGATATAAATGCTTTAAATCATAAGACAGAAGTAGAAACCGTAGAAGGGATCTATACAAATAATAGGGCTGATATTGATTTAAACTTATTAGTTTATGATGGTGATAGAGATTATGTTATTGCTTTTCAACAAGACGATTTAATACAAAAAACGTTAGAAAAAGTAAATAAGAATAGTGGTAAATTTAAGTCTAGAAAGCATTTATTAAAATCTAGTTTAAGGTTGACAAAGACTTTAGCACCAATGCTTCATGAAATAGGAGAGCATTGTAAAAAAACGCTAAAGCTTAAGGCTGATATTGAGTTTTTTGTATATCAAGGAGATACTTTTAATGCTTCTTGTTATCCGCCAGACGATAATAAATTATACATTATTTTATCATCCGGAATTTTAGAGCGTTTCTCTAAAGAGGAATTAACTTTTGTTGTTGGTCATGAAATAGGGCATGTGCTTTTTGAGCATTTCGATTATCCTGTAAGACAAATATTAGATACAGGCGAAAATGATTTGGCGCCAATTCACGCAATGAAATTGTATGCTTGGAACAGAAATGCAGAAATAAGTGCAGATAGAGCAGGCTTGTTATGTTGTCAGAATTTTGAAGCTGTTGGTCGTACTTTCTTTAAATTATCATCAGGAGTAACAACAGATTCTTTAGATTTTCAATTAAATGCGTACATAGAACAATTTGTAGATTTAGAAGAGGTTTTAAACGATTCTAATTTAGATCCTTCAGATTGGTATAGTACTCATCCGTTTAGCCCGTTAAGAATTAAAGCCTTAGAGCTTTTTAATAAAAGTGAAACCTATGCAGCTTTTAATGAGTCTATTTCTGGAGAAATTACAGAAGAAGCTATGGAGGTTGAAATTAAGCGAATTATGTCTTTAATGGAGCCTGAGAATTTAGAGGATGAAAGTGAGCATTCTGAGAAAATACAACGTTTAATGTTTTTAGGAGGCTATTTAATTTCTAATGCAGATGGTGTTGTAGACGATTCGGAAATACAAGCATTAAGCAGTATTGTAGCTCCGAAGGTTTTTGCCAATTGTATGATGACCATAAAAGGACTTACAGAAGATGAAATGATTAGTGAAGTACAACAACTTACCAAAGATTTAGATGTTGTGTTGTCTGTGATGCAGAAGCTTAACATTTTAAGAGATTTATCTATTATTTCTTATGCTGATGGAGAAATAGATGATAGCGAAGTAAATGTTTTGTACAATTTAGCAAGGCTTTTATATATCAATACAGATTTTATAGATCGTGTTATTGGGGATGCACAAGGTGTTTAAATAAATACTGTTTAAGAGTTGGGGGACTTTTATTACAGTTAATTAGAAAGGTAGTGATTTTATATTACTGCCTTTTTTTAAAACTTTTATGCTTTTAATATATTTAATTTTGGTTTTTGTAGATCATATTATTGTTGAACCATAATGAGATTAATACATAATTAATAAACACTGTTTAAGGATTGGGGGATTCTTATTACAGTTAGTTAGAAAGGTGGTAATTTTATATTACTGCCTTTTTTTAAACCCTAAAGCTACTGAAACTTCTTGTTCTAGTAATTTTCTATTGAACATACTATCGATAAAAAAAAACAGAATTATAGGTGCAATATCTAAAGTAGATGATGTCAAATCTACTCCAAATTCTATTTTTAACTTCATCATCACAGGTTTTTATAAAACTAAAACCAAGGCTTTTGAGACAATGTCATTCCATTAGGTCTTGTGTTTTTCTAGTTGATAAAAATGTAACTGTTATTTTTTAATTGATATTGAATTCCATACCCCGATAGTTGTTTTTTTTCATAAACTAGGATGCCAAGTTTTGGTGTATTTGCTTTTTGGGTTGTTTATTCTAATTTTATGGCACAATAAAATATTCCTTTTTTGAAATTTAATTTATGCTGTTTTTATGTAGAAAAAGGAAATAGATAAATGGGAAATAAGGTGGTCTAAGAAGTTTGTAAAAGCTAAAATCCGCTCATTAAGAACGGATTTTGTAAATAGTTTAAGTATAAAATTGTTTTTAATAAACCTTTTATTTAGTTGTAACAATTATAACACCGTTAGCACCTCTTACACCATATCTAGTAGTTTCTGGTCCTTTTAAAACCGTTACAGATTTAATATCTAAAGGTCTAATGTTACCAAAAATTTCTTTTGATACAGTTGTTTCATTTAATATAAATAAGGGAGTCATATCTCCATTTATAGAATTGTATCCTCTAATTGTTATTTCCTCGTCAGATGATACATTAACTCCGGCTATTTGTCCTCTTAAATAATCATAAATAGAATTAAATTGACTTGAGTCTGAACTTTTTTGTGTTTTAGTATTTTTAGAAACGGGTAGGTCATTTCCCTTTTCAATTTTTATAATGATGTTTTCTTTTCCGTTGTATGCTATTTTTTTAATCCCAATTTTTGGATGAAAAGCACTAATCTCTTTTGGTGTCGATTTTAGTTTTGTCTTAAAAACCCCGCTAGAGTTTGTCCATACATTTTGTTTTACATCGTCTAAAAGGATAATAGCCCCAGAAACAGGTTTGTTATTAACATCTTTAACCCTAATTGTAATGTTTTTGTTCTGAGAATTCATCCCAAGGCTAAAGAATAAGGACGTTAATAGAATAATAAAATGTCTTTTTGTTACCATAATTTTTTATATTTAATGCTAAATATAGCTTTTTATTACATATTCCTTCTATATTGTCCTCCAACTTTAAATAAAGCCTCTGTAATTTGTCCTAAAGAGCACACTTTGGTTGCTTCCATTAATATATCAAATAAGTTTTCATTTTGTATGGCTGCTTCTTGTAAAATTGCAATTTGTTTTGCAACTTTCTTCGGATTTGCTTTGTTGAGGTTTTCTTTCGTTTTAATTTGATGTTGCTTTTCTGTTTCCGTTGCTCTAATAATTTCTGCAGGTTGAACGGTTGGAGATCCTTTAGAACTTAAAAAAGTATTTACTCCAATAATTGGGAATTCTCCATTGTGTTTCAAAGTTTCATAATACAAACTTTCTTCTTGTATTTTAGAACGTTGATACATGGTTTCCATGGCTCCTAAAACGCCTCCACGCTCTGTAATTCTATCAAATTCTTCTAAAACGGCAGCTTCTACCAAATCGGTTAATTCTTCAATAATAAATGCACCTTGAATTGGGTTTTCATTCTTCGTCAATCCTAATTCTTTGTTGATGATTAACTGAATAGCCATAGCTCTTCTTACAGATTCTTCTGTTGGCGTTGTAATGGCTTCATCATACGCATTGGTATGTAAAGAATTACAATTATCGTTAATTGCGTACAAAGCTTGTAGTGTAGTTCTTATATCATTAAAATCGATTTCTTGCGCGTGTAAAGAGCGTCCAGAAGTCTGAATATGATATTTTAACATTTGTGCTCTTGGGTTGGCACCGTATTTATTTTTCATGGCTTTTGCCCAAATTTTACGCGCAACTCTTCCTATTACAGAATATTCAGGATCTATTCCGTTAGAGAAAAAGAAAGATAAGTTTGGTCCGAATTTATTGATGTCCATTCCACGACTTAAATAATATTCTACATAGGTAAATCCGTTAGACAATGTTAAAGCCAATTGCGTAATTGGGTTTGCACCAGCTTCTGCAATATGATATCCAGAAATAGAAACCGAATAAAAGTTTCTAACTTGTTTTTCGATGAAATACTCTTGCACATCACCCATTAAACGCAACGCAAATTCGGTAGAAAAAATACAGGTATTTTGAGCCTGATCTTCTTTTAAAATATCTGCTTGCACAGTTCCTCTAACTTGAGCTAGTGTGTCTTTTTTTATTTGCTGATACACGTCAGAAGGTAAAACCAAATCACCAGTTAAACCTAGAAGCATTAAACCTAAACCATTGTTTCCTTCAGGTAATTCACCTTGATATTTTGGTCTCTCTAAACCTTTTAAATCATAAAACTCTATAAAAGTAGCTTCAACTTGTGCTTCTAATTTGTTTTCTATAATATATTTCTCACAATTTTGATCGATAGCGGCATTCATAAAAAAACCTAACAACATAGGTGCTGGTCCATTGATGGTCATCGAAACGGAAGTCATTGGGTGGCTTAAATCAAATCCAGAATATAATTTTTTAGCATCGTCTAAGCAACAAATTGAAACTCCTGCGTTTCCGATTTTTCCATAAATATCAGGTCTTTTACCAGGATCGTTTCCATATAATGTAACAGAATCGAAAGCGGTAGAAAGACGTTTTGCATCCATTCCAAGACTTACATAATGAAACCTTCTGTTTGTTCTTTCGGGACCACCTTCACCCGCAAACATTCTTGTAGGGTCTTCGCCGGTTCTTTTAAACGGATATAATCCAGCAGTGTAAGGGAATTCACCTGGAACATTTTCTTGTAAATTCCAACGTAATAAATCTCCCCAAGCTTGGTACTTTGGTAAAGCTATTTTAGGAATTTGTGTGTGTGATAAAGACTCTAAATGTGTTTCTATATTGATTTCTTTATCACGGACTTTAAACGTATAAATTGGGTTTTTATATTTCTGAACTTTCTCACTCCAGTTTAAAATGATTTCCCAGTTTAAAGGATGGAGGTTTAGTTTTGTTTTGTCAAATTGAGCTAGTAATAATTTTAAGAAGTAGGTTTCAGATTCCTCGTCATTCGTTCCTCTTTCTGTCGGAATGACATTCGACTTGTCATTCTGAACTTGTTTCAGAATCTCATTTTCATCAATCCCTGTTTTAGTAAGAACAGATTGCTTGGTTCCTTGCAATGACTTATTATTTTCTGTAATAGAAAGTATTGTTTGGTAAATTCCGTACAATTTCTGAGCAACTACTACCTGGTCATCAACATTTTGATCATACGTTCTATTACTTTCTGCAATTTCAGATAAATACCGAACTCTTGCAGGTGGAATTACAAATATCTTCTCAGACATTTCAGTGGTAATTTCCATGTTTGATTTTAAATCTGCTCCTGTTTTTTCAACTAGCTTATCCATAATACTTTTGTATAAAGTATTCATTCCTGGATCGTTAAATTGGGATGCTATCGTACCATAAACAGGCAAATCATCTTGGTGTATATGCCAAAGATTGTTGTTACGCATGTATTGTTTCTTTACATCTCTAACAGCGTCTAAAGCACCACGCTTGTCAAACTTATTAATGGCAACTAAATCCGCATAATCTAGCATGTCAATCTTTTCTAATTGCGTTGCAGCACCAAATTCTGGTGTCATTACATACAAAGAAGTATCAGAATGTTCTGTGATTTCTGTATCTGATTGTCCGATTCCTGAAGTTTCTAAAATAATTAAATCGAACTCAGCTGCTTTTAAAACATCAATAGCTTCATTTACATTTTTAGACAAAGCAAGGTTAGATTGACGTGTCGCTAAAGAACGCATGTACACGTGAGAATTGTTTATGGAGTTCATTCTAATTCTATCTCCTAAAAGTGCTCCGCCTGTTTTCCTTTTTGATGGATCAACAGAAATAATTCCGATTGTTTTTTCTGGAAAATCAATTAAAAATCGACGTACCAATTCGTCAACTAAAGAAGATTTTCCTGCACCACCAGTTCCTGTAATTCCCAGAACTGGGGTAGATTCTATTAGTTTATCTAAAGGTGAAAATATCTTTGTAAAATCTGTATGGTTATTTTCTGCGAGTGAAATTAATCTTGCAATTGTATTTACATCTTTATTTTTTAAGTTTTCTAAAACTTTTTTACTTTCTAATTTTAGTAACCAATCGCCATCTTCATTGCAAACTTTTAGGGTCACAATTTTATTTTCTTTCGTAAAGGTCTCTTCAGATTTTTGCACTAAATCGTTTATCATTCCTTGCAAACCTAATGCTCTACCATCATCTGGAGAATAAATTTTTGTAATTCCATAATCCATCAATTCCTTTATTTCTTTAGGAAGGATTACGCCACCACCACCACCAAAAATTTTGATATGTTGAGCTCCTTTTTCTTTTAATAAATCAAACATGTATTTAAAATACTCAGTATGACCTCCTTGGTAAGAAGTGATTGCAATGGCATTTACATCTTCTTGTATGGCGCAATTTACCACCTCTTCCACAGATCTATCATGACCTAAATGAATTACTTCTACGCCTGTGGCTTGAATAATTCTACGCATAATATTTATAGAAGCATCATGGCCATCAAAAAGAGCAGCAGCAGTTACAATACGTACTTTGTGTTTTGGTTTATAAGGAGTGATTTGTTTCATTCGTAAAATTTATATAAAATTAGTACTGCAATTTAATGAATTATTAAAATAGTATGTGTTTTTTTAATGTATTATTAGTTTTTAAGAATTTCGGGGTTGATTCCATTTATGTACTCTTTAACAACGTTTAGTTCTTTTACGTAAGAAAAACCTTCAAATCCGTTGATGTTTTTTAAATCAACTTTTGCGTTATAGTATTTTAAATAGAGTGCTGAGAGTGGTAAATAAGTCCAATGCCATTTTTCTTCACTATAACCTGTTCTTCCATTTTCTTTGGAAGTGTATACTTGATAAAAACCATATGTATGTGCATTTTGTAACAACCAATTGTATTCTTTTAGCCCTTTTCCTTGTGTAAAATAAGAATTAGTAAGACTATTAATATCCATATCTGTTCCCCAATGATGGCGAGAAGTGGAGGGCATAGAACTAAATTCTAAAATCTTTTTTGCTCTTTTTAGAGGAGGTAAGTTTTTATATTTATCATTCCATTTGTAATCCCAAATACGTTTTTGGTGATCAAAATTTCTAGTTCCAGATAGTATTGTAAATGAAATATTTTCTTTTAGTGCTGCGGCATTCATTTCTAGAAAAGCTTCTAAAACTTCTTTTCTTAAATATATTTTTTTTGATGAGTTCTCTTTAGGAACAACTGTAAAATCTGAGTTTTCTGTATAATTAAATTTTCCTAAAACATAATTTATGTTTAGATATTTTGGAAATAACAAAGTGGAATCTTTTTCATTAGAAACTTCAGTAGTTTGTATTACAATTTTCTTTGGTGCTGGCTTGCAACCATTAAAACATCCGAAGAAAAAAAGAATTACAATTAGTTTTAAAAGTATTTTATAAATGCCCAAAATTTTCGATTTTTTATATAGTTAAAATTATTTTCATTTTGATATGCTTCACGTTCGAAACTTAAATTTTTATAAGCTAGATATGCATTTTTATGCCTTAAAAATTTTAAAATCCACTCTAAACTATAAAAAATGTAGAAGAATATCAGTAGTAATTCAGCTTGCTGTTTTAAATGTATTTTTTCATGGTTTACTAAAACTTTATCATCTTTTAAATCTTTCTTTTTTAGAAGAATAAAAGGAAATAAAGTTATGCCAACAAAACCTTTTGGTATTAGATGTTTAGTAATTAAAATCATTTCTTAAAATTAAACAATATTCATTACAATATAAATATATTTGGGTAAACTTCTTCACAAAAGATGATGAGGTAAGTAGTTTTTAAACCTGATTTTACAATTATCAATCAAATGTAGAAACAGAATTTTTTTTACAATGAATGTATTTCTAATTGTTATACGATTCATTTTGCTTGTTAATAAGAGTTTTAGGATTGTTTTGGCATGTTTATTGCTGATTGTAAGAAGTCTAGAAGCATTTATAAACAACATTTTTTAATAGGAAGCAATGTTGTTTTAAGTACCTTTTTTATAAATAATAAGGTAGTCTTGTAAACTATTTGAAAGTTGAACTAGGTTGTGAAAATACTTATTTGTCATGCTTTTAATTTTGCATATAGTGCTTTAATTGATTTAATAATATAAAACAAATCTCATGAAAAAAACATTTTTACTTCTTTTTAGTACAGTGCTTTTAGCATCTTGTAGTGCTATAAAAGTTACAACCGATTATGATAATAAAGTAGATTTTACTCAATATAAAACGTTTGCTTTTTACAAACCAGGTATCGATAAAGCAGAAATTTCTGATTTAGATAAAAAAAGAATTTTACGTGCTATTGAGTCAGAATTATCAGCACAAGGATTTACAAAATCTGAAAATCCAGATATGTTGGTGAGTATTTTTACAAAATCTAGAGAAAAAGTAGATGTAAACCAAAATAACAATTTTGGCTATGGTTACGGTTGGGGATGGAGCCCTTGGATGATGGGAGGTAGAAATAATATTAGTGTTTCTCAATATACAGAAGGTACATTGTTTGTAGATTTTATTGATAGACAGAAAAAAGAATTGATTTGGCAAGGAATTGGAACTGGAGCTTTAAAACTTCAAAATAGAGAGAAAAAAGAAGCTAGAATTAAAGAGTTTGTAAAAGAGATTATCTCTAGATTTCCTCCAGGAAAAGATAAATAAAAATTAAAAAGCGTTCTTAGGAACGCTTTTTTTATGGATTATAAACTATTTTTGCAAAGTGTATAATAAAAGAGTAGCATTAGAGGAAGGTGATTTTTATGTAAACGAACAAGGTTATAAAGTGTTTACAGAAAAATTTCATCTTAAAAGAGGTCATTGCTGTAAAAGCGGTTGTAAACATTGTCCTTATGGATACGATAAGAAAACAGATAGTTTTAAATAAAAAAGTGACTTTTAAATCGAAAGAGTTTCTAAAGAGTAGATAAAATACAATAAAAATGATAAAAAGAATTTTAATTTTAGTCGTTGCCCTTCAGTTTGTAGGGTGTGCAGAGTTACAAAATGTAGTGAATCAAGTAAGTCAAAATACAGGTTTAAGTGAAGAACAAATAGGTAACGGACTGCGTGCAGCTTTAGACAACGGAATAAAAAATCAAGTTTCTAAATTAACTGCAACAGACGGGTTTTATAAAAATGATTTGGTAAAAATTATGTTGCCTGCAGAATTACAAGCTGTAGATAATGGTTTGCGTAAAATTGGTTTAGGTAACTTGGCAGATGAAGGTATTAAAGCCTTAAACAGAGCAGCTGAAGATGCTGTAAAAACTGCGACTCCAATTTTTGTAGATGCTGTAAAGGATATGACGTTTGCAGATGCAAAGAATATTCTTTTAGGTGACCAAAATGCTGCAACTTCTTACTTACAAGTAAAAACTACTGATAATTTAACGGCTAGTTTTAGTCCAGTAATTGAAAATTCTTTTTCTAAAGTAGGAGCAGATAAAATTTGGAGTAATTTAATTGGTAAATATAATTCTATTCCTTTTGTGAATAAGGTAGATCCAGATTTAACTAAATATGTAACAAACCAAGCCTTAAAAGGAGTATTTACAATGATTGAAGTTGAAGAAGTAGGAATTAGAGAAAAAGCAAGTTTACGTACTTCTGCTTTATTAAAGCAAGTGTTTGCTTTGCAAGACTAGCAAGTAATAATAATATCCCTTTACATTTTAAAGGTATTTAAGACTCACTATTTATAAATAGTGAGTCTTTTTTTGTTTGTTATTTATTGTGTAAGATTATCTTTTTTTCTGTAAAGAGTGAATCTGTTTTGTAACTATACTTTTTTGAATCTCATTAATTTTCAAAGTGTTAAAATGGTTTTTTTAGGTGATTTCTTTTGTTTTTTTGCGGAATAAAATGAAAAGAATTTGTTTGTGTCTTTTTTATAAATTTTAACTTTAGAAGGGTGGTGAGTGTGTAAAGTGCTTATAATTAAAGTTATAAGTGTAGGAGTAGCGTTATTAGTCTTTTTTTTAATATTTAAGAACATATTAACAAAACGAAAAAAAAACATGTTAATTTGATTGTTACTTTAATTGAGGAAAATGAAGTTAGAGGTTTTAGTTTAAGTAATACCTAATTCGTTAATTCATTAAATAATTAACTTTAAAATTATTATTTATGTGCTTTTAATGTGTAAATATTATCATATCTATTAACTTATTGTTAAATAAAAAATACTGTTTTTTATTGAGGAATGTTCAGTGTTTTGTTGATAAGGGTGAATATTATTCAATAAAATTAATGTTTGTTATTTAAAAAATAAATAAATGTTAATCTTTATTTTTTATATTAAGAAAATTTTATGATTTTTGGAACATAATTAATTCAAATAGATATTACAATGAAAAAATTTTTTAAGGTATCCCTAATACTTTTTTTGGGGTTGATTGTGCAAGTTACTTTTGCTCAAAAGAAAACTATTTCTGGGACTGTCTCAGATGAGTCAGGGAGTTTACCTGGTGTAAGTGTTTTAGTAAAAGGTACTAGTACAGGAGTAGAAACAGATTTTGATGGAAACTACAAAATTGCTAGTAAAAGTGGCGACGTATTAGTTTTTAGTTACTTGGGGTACAAATCTACACAAAAGAAAGTAGGTGCTTCTTCTGTTATTAATGTAGTTTTACAAGAAGATAGTAGTGTTTTAGAAGAGGTTATTGTTGTTGCTTATGGTACAACAACTAAAGAAGCTTTTACGGGTTCTGCAAATGTTGTTGGAGCAAAAGATTTAGCACTTAGATCTGTAACGTCTCCAATTGGAGCTATTGAAGGTAAGGCAACTGGTGTGCAGTTTGTTGCAGCATCAGGTCAACCAGGTTCTTCTCCGTCAATTGTAATTCGTGGTGTTGGTACTCTTAACGGTAGTTCAACTCCTTTATACATTATAGACGGAATTCAGTTTGATGGTTCTTTAAGTTCGATCAATCAAGATGATATTGCTTCTATGACAGTTTTAAAAGATGCGGCTTCAACGTCATTATATGGTTCTAGAGCAGCAAACGGTGTAGTTATTATTACAACTAAAAAAGGAAGAAATAATAAAACAACTGTTAGTGCATCTACACAATACAGTGTTATTACAAGATCTGTACCTAATTATGATATGGTGGGAGCAGGTTCTTATTATGAGTTAATGTGGGAAGGTTACAAGAACACAATAGGTGGTGCAAATCCAGAAATTGAAGCTTCTGCAAAAATATTTAATCAATTAGGTTATAACCCATTTAATGTAGCAAATGATCAAATTGTTGGTACTGACGGTAAATTAAATCCTAATGCAGAACTTACATATGAGTCTTTAGATTGGTTCGATTTTTTAGAAAGAACTGGTAGTAGAAAAAATCACTCTGTAAATGTTGCTTCTGGTGGCGAAAATCATTCTATATTTTATTCTGCATCTTATTTAA
The DNA here is from genome assembly GCF_019278525.1 of Polaribacter sp. HaHaR_3_91. Taxonomy (NCBI): domain Bacteria; kingdom Pseudomonadati; phylum Bacteroidota; class Flavobacteriia; order Flavobacteriales; family Flavobacteriaceae; genus Polaribacter; species Polaribacter sp. HaHaR_3_91. The sequence continues at coordinate 3,487,049 of NZ_CP058986.1, read as the reverse complement.
AAGAAGAAGGATATGTTATTGAAAGTGATTATGAAAGAGTAACTAATAGATTAAATGCAGATTTTAAATTAACCGATAATATTTCTGCTGGTGGTAGTGTGTATATTACAGCTACAGATTCTCATGGACCAACTAGTGGAGGAGGGTCTTCTACAGCAAATCCTTTTAGTTGGGCTAATAGTTTAGGTCCTATTTACCCTGTTTATCAGGTAGATAGTAATGGTAAAATTGTAAATGATGCTTCAGGTAACCCTTTATACGATTTAGGAGAAGGATATCCAGATAGTAATATTCAAACAAGACCTTACAATCCTGGAAGACATGGTATTGCTGAGTTAATTTTAAATGAAGATCAAGATAAGTTAAACTTATATGGATTTAGAAATTATCTTGAAGTTAAGCTTGCAGAAGGATTAAAAGCTAAAGTAACTTATGGTAGAGATATTCAAGATAATATTACTAAAGGTTATGAGAACGAAACAGTAGGTGATGGAGCACCAACAGGTAGATATAGTGAAGATAGATACAGAAGAGTTATAGAGAATTTTAATCAAATTTTAACTTATAATACTTCTTTAAAAGATGTTCATAATATAGATGTTACTTTGGGGCATGAAAGTTTTGATAGAAACTTTTCTACATTAGGTGGTATTGCTAATACTCAAACTGCTACAGGTATTTATGAATTTGATAATTTTGCTGCGGGAGATAATGTAAATGGAAATAGTACAGATCATAGAATAGAAGGTTATTTTGCTAGATTAAACTATGATTTTGATAGCAAATATTACTTAAGTGCTTCTGTAAGAAGAGATGGTACTTCTAGATTTTCTAAAGATGCACGTTGGGGAACTTTTTATTCATTAGGTGGTTCTTGGAGAATTGATCAAGAAAAATTTATGGATAATGTTTCATTTATAGATCAATTAAAATTAAGAGCATCTTACGGTGAAATTGGTAATGAAAGAGTTGGTTCTTATTACGCTTCTCAAGCATTGTATGAAATTATTCCTAACGCAGGTGCACCTGGTATTATTTGGAGTAATACAGGAAATGTAGAATTAGAGTGGGAAAACCAAGTTAGTTGGGATGTTGCTTTAGAATTTAGTATGTTTAATAATGTATTAGATGGTTCTGTAGAATTTTATAAAAAATCTTCTCAAGATTTATTATATGAATTAGGTATTCCTCTTTCAGAAGGATTAGATGTATTCCCTACAAACTTAGGAGATCTTTACAACCAAGGTATAGAAGTAAGTTTAACAGGTCACTTATTAAGAACAAAAGATTTTAATTGGGATTTAAGTGTGCAAGCGAGTACTTTTAAAAATGAAATTACAAAAATTGATAGTCCTGCAGATAACGGATCTAAACGTTGGGAAGAAGGAAGATCTATATATGATTACTACATTTACCATTATGCAGGAGTAGATGTAGATAATGGAGATGCTTTATACTATATGTTTGAAGATACAGATACAGGTGGAAGAACAGCTGTTTTAAATGCAGATGGAACACAGGCAACTACTAACGATTATCAAGAAGCTGGAGAAGCATTTACAGATAGTAGTAGTATTCCAGATTTATTAGGATCTATTTCTAACTCGTTTAGATATAAACAATTTTCTTTAGATTTCTTATTTACTTTTGGTATCGGAGGAGATGTTTTAGATAGTGGATATTCTTCATTAATGCACCCAGGTACTTTTGGTAGAGCTTTACATGTAGATGCAGAAAATGCTTGGAGAGCTCCAGGAGATATTACAGACGTACCTCGTTTAGAAAACGGAAACCCTAACCAAACAATTGGTGGTTCTACTCGTTTCTTAACAGATGCATCTTACCTTTCTTTAAAAAACGTAAACTTAGGATATAGTTTTGATAAGGATGTTGCAGAGAAATTAGGTTTAAGTAATTTACGTATTTCTCTTTCTGGTGAAAATATTTTTATTAGTACAGAAAGAACAGGTTTAAATCCTCAATATAGTTTATCTGGTACATCAGGCGGATATGATTATAGTCCTTCTAGAACAGTAACTTTAGGGTTAAATTTAACTTTCTAGAAATTATTAAATTATAAATTATAAATAAAATATTATATTATGTTACGAAAAATTAATCTATTAATTTTAGGATTATTAGTAGTATTTGTTACTAGTTGTGAAGAAGAATTTCTAGAAACAACACCAACAGATTCTATTGCAGAGGCAGATGCTTTTGCAAGTGTAGACAATATGTTTTTGGTATTAAACGGACTGCATAGAGTAATGTATGCTCAAAATCCTATATCAGGAGGAACTTCAAGTAGAAGTGGACAGAGTTTTTATATGCCAGCTTTAGATGCCATGGGCGCTCAAATGATTCATTCATCACCAGGAAATGGTTGGATGACAAATGAATTAAGATGGTTAACACATACCAATGCAAATTTTACAACAGTAAGTAATTTTTGGTACATGCGTTACCATATTATAGCATCATCTAACAATTTAATTAATTTAATTGAATCAAATGGTTTTCCAAAAGCAGATGAAGATGTAAGAAATATTCTTGGTCAAGCTTATGCGTATAGAGCTTGGGCGTATCATCAGTTAATTTCAACATTTGCAAAAGGGTACTTAATTGGTGATCCTGCTACAGATGCTGGTGTTCCTTTATTGTTAATTACAGGTACTCCTTATACAAGTGCTCCTAGATCTACAGTTCAAGTTGTTTACGATCAAATAAATTCAGATATCGCAAATTCTATTAGTTTCTTTGATGGTGCTTCTAGTCCAGAAAATAAATCTCATTTATCTATAAATGCAGCTCAAGGTTTAAAAGCAAGAATAGATTTAACACAAGGTAAATGGCAAGATGCAGCAGATGCGGCAGTAGCTGCACGTGAAGGTTTTCCTTTGTTAGATGAAGCTACTTGGTTATCTGGTTTTAATACAGTAGATCTTTCTGAAGTAATTTGGGGAGGAACTGTTATTGAGTCAGAAACAAACTTTTTCCAATCTTTCTTCTACTTTATTAGTCCAACTTTTAATGGAAGTCAAAATAGATCAAACCCTAAGTTAATGAATAAAGAAGTTTATGATGCAATTCCATCTACAGACTTTAGAATTAACATGGCATTACCATGGGCTCCAAATACAAATTCTTCTGCATCTAATGGCGAAGGTGGTAGTTTTGAGACTGATCCTAATTATGATACTGAAGAAGAATTTTTTGCAGCAAAAGATTCAGTTATAGATAAATACGGTATGACTTCTGCGCACAACACACACCCATATATGGCGGTTAAGTTTTTACAGAAAAATCCAGGATCTATTGATCCAGATGATGTTCTTTATATGCGTTCATCAGAAATGTATTTAATAGAAGCAGAAGCTAAAGCAATGTTATCAGATGTTTCAGGTGCTCAAACAGCTCTTCAGGCTTTTGGATCAGCAAGAGATACTGATTATGATTCTTCTGTATTTACTTCTGTAGATGCTTTAATGGATCATATTAAATGGCAAAGAAGAGTAGAACTTTATGGAGAAGGATTTAGTTTTCATGATCACATCCGTTGGGATGAAGGAATTGATTTAACTAATTCTGGAGCTGATGATAATTTATATAGAGATGGTTTTATTCAAGAAAAGCCTTCTTTAAATGACGGTTGGATTTGGAAAATTCCACAAGCAGAAATTGATGCAAATCCAAACTTAACTGAAGCGGATCAAAATTAAGAAAACTTAGTTTTTTTATAAATATAAAAGCCATCTCGAAAGAGGTGGCTTTTTTACGTGTTTTATTTAATAATAAAAAAATAAAAGTGTTTTTAAGTAAATGATACTTTTTTTAAAATTAAATTTTAGTAGAATATTTTAATTTTATCAATTCGTTTTTTTTTGTTTTATAAGTCTAAAGTGTGTAATTAATAAATTAAGGTTAAATATATTTTTATATAGTAAATTGTTGGTATTAAAATTATCAAATTAATTATTCTTTAAGAAGGTTTGAATTGTATTATCGTTACTGTATTTAGGTTTTTACTGAATTTTGTTTACTGAAACTCTCTTTTTGTTAGATAATCACTAAATAAAAGTGCTGTTATATTTTTTGTTTTAAGAAAAATTTAAGATTTTTGATATAATTAATTCAAATAAAATATAATGGATAGAAGAATTTTAAAAGCAACCCTAACACTATTTTTAGGGCTTATTGTGCAAATTACTTTTGCGCAAAAGAAAACTGTTACTGGTACTGTTTCAGATACATCAGGGAAATTACCAGGAGTTAGTGTAGCTCTAAAAGGTACTGGTGTAGGAACAGAAACTGATTTTGAAGGTAATTATACTATTTCTGTAACTGAAGGAGATATTTTGGTTTTTAGTTATTTAGGATATAAATCAAATCAAAAAAAAATAGGGAAGCTTAATACAATTAATGTATTACTAGAAGAAGATAGTAGTGAGTTAGATGAAGTGGTTATTGTTGGTTACGGTACTCAAAGTAAGAGAAAATTAACAGACAATATTGTAAAATTAAGTTCAGATGATATAGCAGATGTGCCTACACCTAGCGTTATGAATTCATTAGCAGGTAAGGCTGCTGGGGTTCAAATTAGTCAAACAAACGGTAAGGTAGAAGGTGGCTTAAATTTTAGAATTAGAGGACAGTCTAGTATTAGTGCAGGTTCAGATCCTTTATATGTATTAGACGGAATTCCATTAATAAACAACAATGAGTCTAGTAATGGAGCTCCTACAAATCCATTATTAACTTTAAGTCCAAATGAAATTGAATCTATAGATATTTTAAAAGATGCTTCATCGGCAGCAATTTATGGAGCAAGAGGTGCAAACGGAGTTGTGCTTATTACAACAAAGTCTGGTAAAGAAGGCAAAGCAAAGTTTTCTGTAAATATTTCTAGTGGAATAAGTGAAAAAGCAAATTCTAGAGATTGGTTAAATGCAGAACAATATGTTGAGTTACTTTTAGAATCTGGTAAAAATGGTTTAGCTGTTGAGGGTTGGCCAGCAGAAGGGTATGTGGAAGAAAGATTAGATAGGTATTCTGATAATACATGGAGAGAAGGAACGTATGATACAGGTTGGGAAGATCTTGCTTTGGTTAAAGGATATACTAGAGATGCAGATTTTTCTATTTCTGGAGGAGATGCAAAAACAACTTACTTCTTTTCTGGTGCTTATAATGATACTAAAGGTATTGTAAGAGGAAATGAATTAAATAGAATAAGTTCTCGTTTAAATGTTACTCATAAATTAACAGATAAATTTTCTGCAGGAATGAATTTAAGTTTCTCTAGAACAAATATTGATAGGATTGCAGATGATAATGCATTTGTATCACCATTACAAGCAATTGCACAACCACCAATTTCTCCAGATTTTGTAGATGGAGAACCTTTTGAAGGTACGCCGTATGCAAATTTTCTATTACAAGATAAACATGCATATTACAATACAATTATTAGAAGAGTAACAGGTAAAGTTTTTGCAGCATATCAATTTACAGATAATTTAAAATTTAATTCAGATTTTGCATACGATTTGTATTCTCAGACAGAAGATAGTTTTACAGGAAGTTTAGCTCCTTTTCAATCTACAAACGGAGAGGCTTTTGCTTCTAATGTAAATACAGAAAACTATATTTTTAGTAACTATTTAAGTTATAATAAAACTTTTGGCGAAAATCATGATTTAGATGTTATTCTTGGTACAGAATTAAATAAGAGTAAAAGAAGGTTTAATAGTGTTACTGGACAGCAATTTCCAACAGACGATTTTCAAACAATAAGTTCAGCTGCAGAAATTACTGCAGGTTCTGGTAGTTTTACAGAATATGCTTTTGTTTCTTACTTTACCAGAGCAACTTATGCTTATAAAGATAGATACTTATTTAAAGCAAGTTTTAGAAGAGATGGTTCTTCAAGATTTGGTAGCGACTCTAGGTTTGGTGTTTTTCCTGCTTTTTCTGCAGGTTGGATTCTTTCTGAAGAAAACTTTCTAGCAGAGAGTTCTGCAATCTCTTTCTTAAAATTAAGAGCTAGTTACGGTCAAGTAGGAAATGCAGAAATAGGAAATTTTGCTTCTAGAGGTTTATTTGGTGGAGTTTCATATAATCAAAAACCAGGTATTGCACCAATTCAAGCAGGTAATAATGAGTTAAGTTGGGAAACATCAGACCAAAGTGATGTAGCAATAGAATATGGTCTTTTTAACGGAGTACTTTCTGGGGAAGTAGCTTATTATGTAAAAGATACAAAAGAATTATTATTTGAACAACCTTTGCCTTTATCTTCTGGAGCGCCAGAGCAAGGAGGTATTAATAATAATATTGGTAGAATGAAAAGTGATGGTGTTGAATTCTCTATTACTTCTAAAAACATTCAAACAAACGATTTAAAATGGACTACAAGTTTTAATATTGGAACAAACAATAATGAAATAATTGAATTACCAGAGGGACAAGATGTTGTTAATGGTCAGAATATTTTAAGAGAAGGAGAGGCTGTAAATTCCTTATACTTAATAGAATATGCTGGTGTAGATATTGATAATGGAGATGCATTGTATTATTTAAATACAGATGATGGAAATGGAAACTTAGATAGAGGTACTACAAACGATCCAAATGCTGCAAGTAGAGTTGTAGCAGGAAACCCTTTTCCAGAAGTTATAGCAGGTCTTACAAATACTGTTCTTTATAAAGATTTTGATTTTACAATGACTTTTCAAGGAGAATGGGGAGCAAGTATATATAATGGAGGTGGACGTTTTCAGTCTGTAAATGGAGACTGGTTTGATAATCAAACGCTAGATCAATTAGATAGATGGCAAAACCCAGGAGATATAACAAATGTACCACAAGCAAGATTAGGTGCTGGTAATGGTACAAGTCATTCTACAAGATTTTTAGAAAAAGGAGATTTTGTTAGACTTAGAAACATAACATTAGGATATTCAATTCCAAAGGCATTAATTGATAAAATGGGATTATCTAAGTTAAGATTATATTTTAGTGGTCTTAATTTGTTAACAATAACAGATTACACAGGTTATGACCCAGAATCTAGAAGTGATGCAGGTGGTGTAGGTCAAACGTTCTATTCTGCTCCTGCAGCAAAAACACTTTCAGTAGGTCTTAACGTAACTTTTTAATTTAAAAACTTTATAAAAATGAAAATAATAAAATATACATTAATTTTAGTTTTATTTTTTACAATTATTAGTTGTGAAAAAGAGCTAGATATTGAGCCAGCACAAAGTATATCTACAGAAAAGGCATTGTCTACAGAAGATAATGTTCTAAATATTTTAGTAGGTACATATACAGAGGCAGGAGAAAGTTCATCATTTGGTGGAGATACACAGATTATTGCAGATTTGTTAGGGAACACAACTCAAATGAGTTGGGGAGGTACTTTTGTAGATCCAAGGCAATTTAATTCTAAAGGTGTTTTAGTAAACAATGGTTTTGTAGAAGCTGTTTGGGGAAATTCTTATGAAGTAATTAACCAAGCAAATTTGGTTATAGATAATTTATCTATAATTACAAGTGGTGCAGCAGATAATGCAGAAGGAGAAGCTAAGTTTTTAAGAGCCTTAATGTATTTTGATTTAGTTCGTCATTTTGGTAAACCTTATGAAGCAGGAGTAAGTAATACTCAGTTAGGTGTACCTTTGCATTTAAATGGTATTATTGATTATGGTATAGATTTAAATATTGCTAGAAATACTGTTGAAGAGGTTTATAGTCAGATTATAGCTGACTTAAATGATGCTTTTTCTAAATTACCAGAATCTAATGATATTTTTGCAGATAAATATGCGGCAGAAGCTTTACTAGCTAAAGTATATTTTCAACAAGGTAATTATGCAGCAGCAAGAGATGCAGCAAATGATGTAATAACAAACAGTGGTCATACTTTAGCGCCAACTTATAGTGGTGCTTTTAATAATGATGTAGATAGTGTAGAAGATCTTTTTGCTTTTCAAGTAACGTCTCAAGGTGGAGATAATGATTTTATCACATTTTATGCTTCTCAAGATTTTGGAGGTAGACAAGGTGATATTGATTTACAAGCAGGTTTTTTCGAATTGTTTGATGACGCTGCAAATGATGAAAGATATAGTTTTACATACATCAGTTCAGACACTGGTGGAACTTTAACCTCAAAATATACAAATCAGTTTGCTAACATTACTGTTTTAAGAATAGCAGATATGCATTTGGTAAGAGCAGAATCTAACTTTAGAGAAGGTACAAGTGTTGGTTTATCTCCTTTAGATGAAGTTAATGCTGTAAGAGCAAGATCTAACGCAGCTGCTTTAAGTACATTAACTTTAGATGTATTGTTTAATGAAAGACAATTAGAGTTGTCTTTTGAAGGTCAATTAATTCATGATATTAAGAGAACTCAAACAAATGTTGGTGTATTATCTTATGATGCAGATGAATTAGTTTTACCTATTCCGCAAGCGGAAATGGATACAAATACTTTAATGGTTCAGAACTCAGGATACGTTAATTAGAGTACATTTTAAAACAAAAAAGAAAGGCTATTTTTAATTAAATAGCCTTTCTTTTTTATCTTTAATTGAGTCATTATTTTCTAGATATAACTTTTTACTTTAATGAAGACTTTTAAAGTAATCAAAAGCCTTTATAAGTCTACTTCCTGTCCAAGAAAACATTTCTCCATCTACAAGTATCGCTTTGGCTTTAGGTGTAAAATTTTCTATTTCTAAGAGATGCTCTTCCTTAAAAGGAAAAGGTTCTGATGATAACAAAATAAAATCTAATTGGGTATTTAATTTCATTTCTTCCAAATCCACTTCAGGGTAGCGTTCTTTATGCTGATAGATATTATCAAACTTGTTTAATTCTAGTAAATGATTGATAAAAGTTGTATTACCAACTGCCATCCAAGGAGATTTCCAAATAAAATAAACAACTTTTTTAGACTCTTTCTGCTTAATAAATTCTTTAAAACTAGTTAACTCGATATTAATTTTATCAATAATTTCTAACGCTTTATTTTCTACAGAAAAGAGGTTTCCGTATTGTTTAATAAGTTCTAAATTATCATCAATAGTAAAAATATCAGAAACATGAGTGGGCGCAATTTTTTCGCATGCTTGTACAATCTCTTTAGTATTCTCTTCTTTATTACAAAGGATGATATCAGGCTGTAAAGCCTTTATTTTATCAATATGAATACTTTTTGTACCGCCAACAACTGTTTTGGTTTCTTTTAAGTGAGCAGGATGTATACAAAATTTTGTAATGCCAACAATAGCATCTTCTAAGCCTAAATCTATCAATAATTCTGTTAAACTGGGTACAAGACTAATAATTCGTTTTGGCGTTTTTTCTAACGCTAAAATTCTACCTATTTGATCTTGAAAGTTCATAAGATTATTGTGCTAAAATTACAGCCATTTCTTGTTGTAATTCTTCAGCTTTTAAAGCAGCATTTTGTGCAAATTTTTCATCATTAGAAGCGTAAATAATTCCTCTAGAAGAATTTATTAATAAACCAATATTTTCTGATAAACCATATTTACAAACATCTTGTAAATTTCCTCCTTGTGCACCAACACCAGGAACTAAAAGAAAAGAGTTAGGTACAATTTTTCTTATTTCTGTAAAATATTCTGCTTTAGTTGCGCCAACAACATACATTAAGTTTTCAGAATTTTTCCATCCTTTAGAGGTTTCTAAAACCTCTTTGTATAGTTCTCTTCCATTCACTTCTTTAGTCTGAAAATCGAAAGCACCTTCATTAGAAGTTAAGGCCAACATAATAGTATGCTTGTTTTTAAAAGCTAAAAATGGCTCTACAGAATCTTTACCCATATAAGGTGCAACAGTAACAGAATCGAACGCTAAGTCTTCTAAAAAAGCTTTTGCGTACATGGTAGAGGTGTTGCCGATATCGCCACGTTTTGCATCTGCAATTGTGTAGATTTCTGGGTAGTTTTTATTTAAATACTGAATTGTTTTTTCTAAAGATTGCCAACCTTTTATGCCGTAAGCTTCATAAAAAGCGGTATTAGGTTTATAGGCAACACACAAATGATGCGTAGCATCGATAATTGCTTTGTTAAATGCAAAAATAGGATCTTCTTCTTTTAAAAGATGTTGCGGAATTTTGGTTAAATCCACATCCAATCCAATGCATAAAAATGATTTTTTCTTTTTAATTTGGGCAATAAGTTCTTGTGTTGTCATTTGTTTTCTATAAGTTTTGCAAAAATAGGTATTTTTGTTTTTAAACAAAGCGTCTAATTGTAAGTATTGAGATCTTTAGGTGACAAAAAATAAAAAATAAGTAATGTTAAAAAAAATAATAGTCTTAGTTTTCGTGTCGTTTTTAGCGAGTTGTAGTTTAGAAACTCCAACCGAATTTTCAGAAAAAGCACTTCTAGAAAAAGTGTACGATTTAAACGACGAAGTAAGTACGTTTAAAGACGTAATTGATCAATATAAAGGAAAAAAGGTTTTAATTGATGTTTGGGCATCTTGGTGTAGAGATTGTTTAGTAGGAATGCCTAAAGTAAAAGAATTGCAAACAGCGTTTCCCGAAGTAGTGTATTTATTTTTATCTGTTGATGAAAAAAAGTCCTCGTGGAAAAGAGGTGTAAAACGTTATGATGTTATTGGAGAACATTACAATTTACCACAAGGAATGAAGAAAGGAGATTTGGTTGGTTTTTTAAATCTTAGTTGGATTCCTAGATATGTTGTGGTTGATGAAAATGGAAAAATAACATTATTTAATGCTACAGATGCTTCTGATGAAAATATAATTAAAGCATTAGAATAATAAATATTTTGATAGCCTTTTACCTTTTTTTTTCGTTACAAATAGTCATTTATTAAGTCCTTTTTCTATCATCGATAACGGTTTAAGATCTTTTTAATACATTAAAAAAAAACTATATAAAACGTTATAGTAACTATTTGCTTTTCTGGGTGTTTTTTGTCTTTCCATTTCTTAAATTTACATCCAAATTAATAAAAACATTAACAAGGGCCTTTTAGGTGATAAAATAATAATTATGAGAACAAAAATAGTAGCAGGTAACTGGAAAATGAACAATGATAAGAAAGAAAGTAAAAAACTTATCAAAGATTTAAAAAAAGCAATTAAAAAAGAGAAATTAAAAAATACTCGTGTTATTGTTGCTCCTACTTTTGTAAACTTATCGGCTTCTTTAAAAGTAGCAGACGGTTCTGCTATTGAAGTAGTTGCTCAGAATATGCACCAAGCTAAAAATGGAGCTTATACAGGAGAGATTTCTGCAGATATGTTAAAAGCAATCGGAATTAAAACGGTTATTTTAGGACACTCTGAAAGAAGAACTTATTTTAATGAAACAGATGAATCTTTAGCAGCAAAAGTAGATGCTATTTTAGAAAATGATTTAGAAACAATTTTTTGTTTTGGAGAATTATTAGAAGACAGAAAATCTGAAAACCATTTTGCAGTAGTAGAAAGCCAAATTTCTAATGCATTATTTCATTTAGGAGCAGATGCTTGGAAAAGCATTATTTTAGCCTATGAACCAGTTTGGGCAATTGGTACAGGAGAAACAGCAAGTGCAGAACAAGCGCAAGAAATGCATGCTTTTATTAGAAGTATTGTAGCTAAAAAATACAATCAAGAAGTTGCAGATGCTGTTTCTATCTTATACGGAGGAAGTGTAAAACCGGCAAATGCAGAAGAAATTTTCTCTAAACCAGACGTGGATGGTGGGTTAATTGGTGGAGCAGCTTTAAATGTAGATGATTTTACAGGAATTATTAAAGCTATTTAAGCATCGTACTTAAAAATATTTACAATAAATTTGCATCGAGATTTTAAAATCTCGATGCATTTTTTTTACAAGACATTTATGGATAATATTTATATAGAATACAATTTTACAGTAACACCAAAAGAACCAGCAACAGAAATTTTAATAGCAGAATTAGGAGAGGTTGGTTTTGAAAGTTTTGTTGAAAATGAAAACGGAGTAACCGCTTACATTCAAAAAGATGATTGGAACGCTAGCGTTTTAGAGGATATTTTTGTTTTAAACTCTGAAGAGTTTTCTATAGAATACGATCAAAAAGAGATTGAGCAAACAAACTGGAATGCAGAGTGGGAAAAGAATTTTTCACCTATTCAGGTGGAAGACGTGGTTAGTATTCGTGCGCCATTTCATGAAAACCCTCATTTAAAATATGATATTGTAATTGAGCCAAAAATGAGTTTTGGTACAGGTCATCATGAAACTACACACATGATGGTACAACATTTATTACAATTAGATTTAGAAGGGAAAAAAACATTAGATATGGGGTGTGGAACCGGAATTTTGGCAATTTTTGCTGAAATGAAAGGCGCAAATCCTATTGATGCTATCGATATTGATAATTGGTGTTATGAAAATTCTGTAGAGAACGTTGAGAGAAATAATTGTAAAAATATTTCGGTTTTTGAAGGAGAAGCAGCTCTTTTAGTCGATAAAAAATATGATGTTATTATTGCGAACATCAATAGAAATATTTTACTGATGGACATGCAAGCATACACGAATTGTTTAAATGATAATGGTGTACTTTTATTAAGTGGTTTTTATCAAGATGATATTCCTGTGATAGATGCAGAAGTTTCTAAATATAATTTAAAATTAGAAACTGTTATAGAAAGAAATAATTGGGTTGCATTAAAATACAATAAATTGTAATTTTGTAAAATGAGTACAAAAGAAAAAATACAAGAAGAGGTAGATGTCTTAGAACAAGAGGTTTTTCAGCATGAAATAGTATTGCATAATGATGATGTAAATACTTTTGATCATGTAATAGAATCTCTAGTTACTGTTTGTGAGCATTCTTTTGAGCAAGCAGAGCAATGTGCAACTTTAGTTCACTACAAGGGAAAATGTACAGTTAAGTCTGGTGAACTTAAAGATTTAGAGCCAAGATGTTCTAAATTATTACAATTAGGTTTATCCGCAGAATTAGTATAATTGAAAATAAGTAGTTTATGGAAAATGTTTTTAAATATTACGAGTTTTCACCATTTTTTTTAGATACATCAGATAGTTTTTCTGGTAATGAAATTAGTTTTACAGAATTAAATGAAACTCATTTTTTAATTTTTGAAAAGAATAAAGATGCATATAATTTATATGTATCTAGATATTTACAAAAAAATGATATTGGAGTAAATGCCCCAGAAATATTAGAATTATTAGTAGAAAACTACGATAAGAGCATTCCTGCTCACCGAATAATGATTAAGCAATACCTTCACTAAAGTACCTTTCACCGAATATTTTTTTAGAAATACCTATTTTATTTTTTATTTGTAGTGACTTTTATAAACAATATGAGTCTTATAGATAAGAAACAATATATATGGTTAAAAAAATTACTTTTTTACTAGTGATAATTTTTATGCTTCCTGCGTTAGGATATAGTCAAGCTGTTCCTATGCCTGCAGGTCCACCACCACCTCCGGGATTGCCTATAGATAATTTAATAGGTATTTTGTTTTTAATAAGTTTAGGAATAATATACGGGTCTAGAAAGATCCTTAAAGATAGTAGTAGTTAGTTTTTATACTAAGTTTGGTTAGACGAAAAGGCCTTGGACATTTGTTCAAGGTCTTTTCTATTTACTCAATTTGGTAACTTTAATATTAATTCTTATTATCTTTTTAGGTTGATGTAGAAAATAAAATTAGTTTTCTGTTTGTGTCATATTATCAGCAACTACAATTATATAATTGGCAATGCTTTCTTTTTCCTCTGATGTTAATTTACTCCATTCAGTTGCTGTTACCGTTGTAATTGATTTAATGTTTAAACCTGGGTTAATTTGATGAATCCACCATATAATTCCTTGTCCGTAGTTAGAGTGGTAAGAACCTTCTATATGAAGTAATAAATCTCCTTTTTTAAAATTCTTAAGAGAAAAGTGCGCCATTGTAGCATCTTTTGCTGCTTGAGCAGTTTGTATGTTTAACATATTTGGAGGTACGTGTCCTCCCATATTATCAGCCATTTCTGCATACGCTTTTACGGTAGGGTCAAAATAGGTTTCTAAATCCGGACCAATTAAAGCAAGTGCTTCAGGGCTTAATTCTTTTAAAGCGCTTATTCCTTTTTTACTGATTAAAGAAGCATATCTTCTAGGGATGTTTGTTGCAATAAAACGAAGTTTATTTTCTTTTGCAAATTCAACTAAAGGTCTGTAATCTGTGTCATAATTGTTCCACATTTGTGTCATTTCAGGAATCATTTTACTTTCTGGATATAATCCAGATAAATATTCATTTAAAACCAATTGATTTCCGCTTTCTAACATTTCTGCTCCAAAGAATAATGAGTCTCCTTTTATTTCAAACAGGCTTTTACTAACTTCTAATTGCATCCAATGTGAAATTGGGTTGTAATGATACTCTCCAAAAAATACCATATCACTATCAGCAAGATCTTTAATCATTTTATTATAATTGGCAGTCTTTCCATTATTTTTAAATAATTGATAAGCAGGTTTATCTTGTGCCTTGGTAGTGCTTATTAAAGATATAAATAAGAGAGTTGTAAGTATTAAGTATTTCATGTTTTGTTGGTTTAGGTTTGCGAAATTAGAGGATGAAATAAAAGGTTCTAGTTAAAGGATTGTTAAATATAATTTGCTTTTTAATTATTGTTTTAACACGCTATTTTAGGTAGTTTATGTACCGAAGTTTTCTTTTTATTATTTTAATGCAATTTAGTTGCAATAATATAAAAAATAGAATATGTTTGCAATTGCGTTAATGCAACTTGATTGCTTTAATGGCAGTAGAGTATTATTTATATTTAAAAGTAAAAAGTATTTGTTGATAAAATAATTAAATTATTATTTAATGTCTTAATGAAGTTCAGTCGCTTAAAAAATAGTATCACTTATTTGTTTCTTGTTCTTTTTCTATCAATGAAAATGGCAGGCTTACATGCTTTGTCTCATACAGATGATAAAGAGCATGCATTATATTGTGCAGTATGTGATAATGCGATTGTAAACAATTTAACTCCCATAATTACTTCAGATGCACCTGATCTCGAATTTAAAAACATTGAATTTTTTATTCAGAAAGAAGTAATAACAAACTACAAAAGTATTATTTCTAAGAATACTTTTCCTAGAGAACTCTTTTCTCGACCTCCACCTTTTTTAGTATAAGTTTTTCTATGCATATTATTTATAAGTTCTATAAGTAATTAGTTCTGTGTTTATTCAATTGATTTCTTTTAAGTGGTTTATTTAATTCATTTTTTTATGGATGTTTTAAACAGCTTAGTTGTTACTATGTGTCAGTTTAATAAAGCAAGCTATTGGTTAGTCTTTATGTGTGTATAGATTTTGTCGTGGTTCTTTTTTAAGAACAAATGTTCAAATCTTATAGTATACAATTATGTTTAAAAATATGTTGAGTATATGGCTATTCTTTAGCTTGTGCTCTAGTGCGTTTGCGCAAGATTCTTATCAAATAAAAGGGTCTGTGTTAAATGATAATAACTTGCAGCCTTTAGAAGGTGTTAATGTTGTAGGAGAACATTCATTTTCAATTTCATCTAAATCAGGGGAATTTACAATAGATATTAAGAAAGAAGGTATTTATACTTTCAAAATTTCCCATGTTGGTTACGAAGCTAAAACCGTTACAGTCACTGTAAAATCTAAAATAGTTACCATGCCGGTTTTCTTAAAAGAATCATCTACAGCTTTAGATGAAATTAAGGTTTTTGGAAAATCAAAAAAAAGAGTGCTAAAAGAGAACCCGATTGTTTCTCATGTTGTTTCTAAAGAATTTTTAGACAATAATAGAGAAAATAGTTTGATGCAAACTTTAAGTAAAATACCAGGAGTTAGTACAATTAGTATTGGTTCTGGGCAATCGAAACCTACAATTAGAGGCTTAGGTTTTAATAGAGTTGCTGTGGTACAAAATGGTATAAAGCATGAAGCGCAACAATGGGGAAATGATCATGGTTTAGAAATAGACCAACAGGGAATAGATAATATTCAAATTATAAAAGGTCCCGCTTCTTTGTTGTATGGATCAGATGCTATTGCTGGTGTTATAGATATTCAGCCTAATAAAATTCCGTTACCAAACTCTTTTAGTGGAGAAGTAAATATTTTGGGAGAAAGTAATAATGATTTATTAGGAATTTCTGCAGGGATTGAATCTAGAAAAGAGAATTGGTTTTACAGAAGTAGATTAACGTATAGAGATTACGGAGATTATAAGGTGCCCACGGATAAAATTAATTATGAAAATTATATTTTTGATTTACATGATAATAATTTAAGAAATACTGCGGGTAATGAGGCAGATGCAAGTATAAGTATTGGTTATGTTTCTGATAAAATTACATCAGAAACTACATTTAGTAATGTAAATGCTAAAAACGGATTTTTTGCAAATGCACATGGTTTAGAGGTAAGAACTTCTAGTATCGATTATGATCGTTCTAATAGGGATATCGATTTACCTTTTCATAAAGTAAATCACTTTAAAATCACTAATAATACATCTTTAAATACGAGTAACCATAAAATACATTTTGATCTTGGTTATCAAAACAATCAAAGAGAAGAACACTCAGAGCCGGTTCCGCATGGTTATATGCCAAAACCTTCAGACACAAAAGAACGGGTATTTAATAAAAGCACCTATTCTTTAAATATAAAAGATGCATTTAAGCCAAATGAGCAACACGATATGGTTTTAGGTGTAAATGCGGAATATCAAGATAATAATATTGGTGGTTGGGGGTTTTTAATTCCGGAGTATAACCGTTTTACAGCAGGTGTTTTTGGTTATGATCATTTTCAAATCAAACATAACTTACACATTTTAGCAGGTGTTCGTTATGATTTAGGGTTTATAAATACCAAATCGTATAATGATTGGTTTCCTTCAACAATTAATAATGAAGCCGGTTCTACTTCTTATAAGTATTTACAGAGAGCACAAGATAAAGTGTTGAATTTTGGTAGTTTAAGTGCTTCTCTTGGTTTAAGTTACATAAATAACAATATCACGTATAAAGTAAATGTGGGTAGAAGTTTTAGAATGCCTTTGGCTAATGAATTGGCATCAGACGGAGTGAACTATCACATGTATCGTTATGAAAGAGGGAATTTAGATTTAGATCCAGAAATATCATATCAATTAGATATTGATATCGATCATACTAGAAAATCGTTTAGTGTTGGTGTGAGTCCGTTTGTAAATATATTTCAAAACTATATTTATTTAAATCCGACTTCTAATTATTACGAAACTTTGCAAATTTATGAATACACACAAGCCAAGGTTTTTAGAGTAGGAGGAGAGTTTAGAGCTAATACCACAATATCTAAAAACTTGCAATTAGATGCTTCTGTAGAGTATGTGTATTCTAGACAAACTAGCGGGCCAAAAGAAGGGTTTACACTACCTTTTTCTCCACCATTATCAGGTTTGCTGTCTACCAATTATCAATTTAAAAAAATCCTCTTTTTTAAGAAACCACAATTAGTGGCAGATTATAGAATTACTGCTGCTCAATATGAAATTGTACCCCCGGAAGAAAAAACGGCAGGTTATCAGGTGTTAAACATGTCTTTTTTAGCTGAGGTAAATGTATTTAAAAATGATGATCCTGTGCATTTACGTGTAAAGTTGAATAACGTATTCGATACAAAATATTACAATCACACTAGTTTTTACAGATTGATAGATGTGCCAGAAGCAGGTAGAAATCTATCCTTATCTGTAACAGTTCCTTTTTAAAATTAATCAATAATCAATAAACAGTAATTAAATTAAAACAAATGAAAACCAAAATTATGAAAACAAATTTTAAATTTTTAGCAGTAATCGCTTTTGTCGGAATTACTTTACAATCATGTAGTAGTGATGAAACCTTGGACTTAAATGCTCCAATAATCTCAGGTTTTGAGTACGGAAAAGGGAGTGAACACACTACCGATCAAGTAGCTTATAAAGGATCGGATATTCATTTAGAAGCAGAAATTAATGCAGAAGCTATTGTAAGTAGTATTACACTTTCTATTCATGGTCATGATTTGGCTTTAGGAGAAGATGAGGTTCAATGGGATTTTGAACAAGTATTTACAGATACAGAGTACTTGGTAATTAATCCTACTTTTCATGAACATATAGATGTTCCTTCAAATATTCCTGCAGGAGAATATCATGTAGAATTAACTGTTACAGATGAGTTAGGTAATAGTACAGAAGTAGACGGGCATATACAAATTTTAGACCCTATTACTTTAAGCGATATTTCTATTGACAGCACAGTAGCTAGAGGAAGTGATTTTCATGTAGAATTTATGATTGATGCTGTAAATGGTATTCACAGTGTTTCTGTTGATGCACATGCACATGGAATTACTGTTGCTGATGGAGAGGTAGAGTGGGATTTTGAACAAGAGTTTTTAGAAAAGTATCATGAGCAAACTTCTATTGAGTTTCATGAGCATATAGATGTTCCTGCAACTGCTCCAGTTGGTGAGTATCATATCATTTTTACAGTAGAAGATGAAGATGGAAATACGAAAGAATATGAAACACATATTGATGTTACGGCTTAATTAAAAATAAAATTACCGCATAGCATTAAATGTTGTTATGCGGTTTTAATTCTATAAAAATGAAATTTACACTAAAATATATTTGTTTTTTATCATTTATAATATGCATTGCTGCTTGTTCAGATGATAACAGCATTGATAAGGATTTAGATAAACCAACAATTACTATTAATTATAATGAAGGATTTCCTCAAGGCTGTACTCAACTTTCAAGAGGAGAAACTTATAATTTTAGAGCTCAGGTTACAGATAATAAAGAATTAGCTTCTTACAGTATTGATATTCATCATAATTTTGATCACCATACACATGACGATCAAGGGGTGCAATGTGATTTAGAAGCTATAAAAACAGCTGTAAATCCATTAATATTTATGGAAAACTATTCGATAGTAGATGGAGTAACTAGTTATGAAATTAATATTTCAATTACAATCCCCAATGATATAGACCCCGGAGATTATCACTGTGCGTATTCTGTAACAGATGTAACTGGTTGGCAAAGTAGAACTTCTGTAGATATAAAAATTATTTAAAGAATCTTAATTATAGAAAAGTAGTCAAATTTTCTACAAATGAAAAAACCAGTAATTTCTAAGTCGTTGGAAAGTACTGGTTTTATTGGTGACCATGGCGAGATTTAAACCTGCAACCTCTTGAGCTGTATACAGGGTTAAAAAACACAGCTTGACTAATTTTTTAACACTCGGCAGTATCTCTTTACATAATTATTCTAACAAAGTAAACTTTTTAGAGATTCTTGTTACTTTAATATAGTATGCTCCCCAGTCTACATTTTTATCAGTTACAAACCAAGCACTCATATCTGTTTTTCCTTTTGTAAAATTTCCAGTAAAAGCTAAAGATTTTGCTCCTTTTGCTATTGGTGATTTTTGTTCCCAGGCTCCAATTTTAACTACTCCTGATTTAAAAGTCATCGCATTTCCTTCATTAATGGCTTCTGTAGATAATGTTCCTTCTCTACCAGCAACAGCATCATTAATAGCTAAACCAGCTTCAAATGGCCATCTACTAATTTCTATTTTATAAGAACCTGAGTGTTCAAAATTTACAGTAAAAAAGCCGCCTTTCGGATTCTTTTTTCCATCTCTTATATAATTTTGATTCCAAGGAAGATGAGATTCATGAATATGTGTATCATGGCATGTTAACTCTATTGGGTTTTGATTATCAGAACCTAGAATTATTTCAGGAAACTGATTGAATTCTGTAGAAACTGAACTCCACCATTCATTATAAAAACCTCGCATTTTCTCTACCTTTTCTGGAAATAGCTTTGCAATATCATTTTCTTGACCTGGATCTTTAGCAATATCATACAATTCTGTACCATTCACCAATCTCATTTTGTCAGACATTACAGCACTTTTTCTCCATTTTATAGGACTTTGTACACGTTGAGAATCTGTAATTAAGTATTCTCTTCCAATGGTTTTTTCAGTTCCTAAAAGCAAAGAAGAAATATCTGAACCATCAATTTTCTTTTGTCTTTCAGGAAAATCCAAATCACACAAAGTTGCCAATGTTGGTAAAATATCTAAATGAGCGGTTAAATCGGTAACATCTTTTCCTCCGTTAATATTTTTACCTGGATATGATATAAAAAACGGTACTCTATGTCCACCTTCATATTCGCTATTTTTAGTTCCTTTCATTCCACCGTTGAAACCGTATAATTTACCTCCTACAGTTTTATAACCAGAAGCAGTTCCGTTATCTGTCATAAAAATTACAATCGTATTATCTGCAATATTTAAATCTTCAAGTTTCTTTTGTAGTTTCGCAAAATTATCATCTACATTGGTAATCATTCCGTAAAATACTTTTTGAAACTCAGGAATGTCTAAATCTTTGTATTTGTTATAATATTCTTCTGGAACATTATAGGGTAGGTGAGGTGCGTTTGTAGAAATATAAGCGAAAAATGGTTGGTCTTTCTTTTCTTCAATATATTTTATAGCTTCATCAAACCAAACATCTGTACAATATCCTTCATATTTGGTTGGTACTCCATTTTTAAAATACGTATCATCAAAATAATCATTATCCCAATAATCTGGAGTCTGACCAACGCCACCACCTCCATGAGAAATAGTGTATTTAAAACCTTTATCTTGTGGTCTAGAAGGATAGGTGTCACCCAAATGCCATTTACCAAACATGGCAGTTTCGTAACCATTTTCATTAAAAACATCCGCCATAGTTACCTCGTCTTTTCTTAAAATAGAAACGCCACCTATTGTATGCCAAACACCAACTCTATCAGCATATCTACCGGTCATTAAACCAGATCTAGAAGGTGCACAAGTTGGACCAACATGAAAATCTGTTAATCTAACAGATTCATCATGAAATTTATTTAAAGCAGGCGTTTTTACCAATGTATTACCATGCGCCCCAATATCTCCATAACCTTGATCATCTGTAATAACAATAATTACATTCGGTTTTTGGGTTACTTTAGAATCTGTAATTTTTTTAGACTGAGATGTACACGAAAATGCAATTCCTACAAGAGTAATTAGCAATACTAATTTTTTATTCATTTTAATTTATTTTAAAAAGTAGATAATAAGCTTTTGTTTTATTTAACAGTTTTAAACCTAATTAGGCAAACCTTCTTTCCAATCTTGCCACAAGCTTTTAAGCTCGTTTACAATTTCTTCATTATTTTCTGCTAAATCATTTTTTTCAAACGGATCTTTTGTGATATTATATAATTCCGTTTTATTGATTTTATCATTAAATAACATTTTCCATTCGCCTTTTCTAATGGCTCCTTCAGCCCAATGATCTGTATTCAAATTTGTAAAACGCCATTCCCAAAACAATGGTTTTGTTCTTTCAAAATTTTCATTTTCTAGAATAGATGTTATATTCTCTCCATCAATAGCATAGTCTTTTGGCAATTCTATTTGTGCTAGACTGGCAAATGTTGGTAATAAATCTACTGTAGAAAGTACACTTGTAGAATCTACTTTATTTGCCTGAACATGATTTTTCCATTTTACAATAAAAGGCACTTTAACTCCGCCATCATAAATGTCTACTTTTCTACCTTTTAAACCTGC
The DNA here is from genome assembly GCF_019278525.1 of Polaribacter sp. HaHaR_3_91. Classification (NCBI taxonomy): domain Bacteria; kingdom Pseudomonadati; phylum Bacteroidota; class Flavobacteriia; order Flavobacteriales; family Flavobacteriaceae; genus Polaribacter; species Polaribacter sp. HaHaR_3_91. Next base: position 3,465,300 of record NZ_CP058986.1, on the reverse strand, counting down.
GGTAGAACCTGCTTCTTTAGAAGGCCCCCATCCTGCTGGACCATTATCACTAGAAAAAATTACTAATGTATTTTCATCCAATCCCATTTCTGATAAAGAATTCAATAATCTTCCAACATGAAAATCGGCATCTTTTAAAACAGCATAATACGTTTCTTTACTTGGTGATAAACCTTTAAAATCTTTACGCTGTTCTTCTGATGGCCAAAGAGGTGTGTGTGGATCTTTCAACCAAAGATTTATAAACATTGGTTGTTTTCCTTTATTTCTTTTGATAAAATCAATGGTTTCATCAACAACAATTTTACTAGAACTTTGTACCCAAAGTGTATCATTATCCATATATCTAGTTGTTTGCCATTTTTTATCACCTTTCCAAGTTGGTCCATTTCCGTTCCAAACTCTGGTTTCATCATAACCATACACTTTTGGTTCAGGTGCATTAGGATCGCCGTTAGGCAAACCACCACCACCTAAGTGCCATTTACCAAAATGAGCTGTTTTATACCCTGCTTCTTGCATTGTTTTTGGTAAATAAACTGGTAAAGAATCGTCTAAATAATCTGGCATATTTCTTTTTACATTAAAATCATGTGCTGCTAAGTGACCATGAATACCATGTCTTGCAGGAAAATGTCCTGTTAAAACGGATGATCTACTCGGAGAACAAACACCACTAGTAACATGAAACTGCGTATACCTTGTTCCTTCTGCAGCCATTTTATCTAAATTTGGCGTAACCACTTCTTTATTGCCATATACGCCTAAATCTCCATAACCCCAATCATCTGCAAAAATAAAAATGATATTAGGCCTTGTAATTTCACTTGCTTTTTCAACTTCTTTTTTACTGTTATTACAAGAAACACTTGAAAATATAACTAGTAATAATGTGATATATCTTAATGAGGAAATTTTCATAATAGTTTTAATTTTGAAATGTTTCTGTTTTCTGTTGATTGATTAAATCTGCTGCTAATTCTTTTACTTTTTCTGGAAATTGACTTGCTAAATTAGTAGATTGTCCGATATCGTCTTTAAGATTGAAAAGTTGCACGGTATCCTTATCGGCCTTAAAACGTTGTCCTTCTTTAAACCATTTAGGTATTCTAGCATGATAACCATCTTTATTATTGATATACAACCAATCTCCTTTTCTAACAGCATATTTGGATGTAAATGTATTATGAATAATATTTTCTCTTACAATCTTATTATTTTCTGTTAACCAAACATCCGAAAAATTATAACTATCATGTGCAAAACCCTTTGGTACTTTACTATTTGTAATAGTTGCTAACGTATTTAAAATATCTATTTGACTAAATAATTGCTTACTTGTAGTACCTGGTTTTATTTTTTTTGGCCATTTTACGACAAAAGGTACATGATGTCCTCCTTCGTAAACATCTCTTTTTACACCTCTAAAGGGATGTGAACTATCGTGATTGTAGTTTTTAATACGATTGTAAGCATATATTTCTGAGCCATTATCTGAAGTGAAAATAACAATGGTATTTTCATCTGCTTTTATCAATTTTAAAGCCTCTAAAATTTGTCCAACTGCATCATCTGTTTGGTACACCCAATCACCATAAGGACCTGCTTTACTTTTTCCTCTAAATTCTTCATTCGGAATTATTGGTGCATGTGGAGAAGGAAATGCCATGTACAAAAAGAAAGGTTTTTGTGCATTTTCTTGATTTTTAATAAACGTTACGGCAGAACTTGTAACAGTAGGTAAAACTTTGTAAAAATCCCAATCTTTTACGGATGGACCTGGTCTTAACTCCCAATTACCTTCTAAAGCAAAATCTTCTTTTGGATGTTGTAATGTTAATGTTGGTACTTCTGTAACCTTGTCATTTTCTATCCAAGTATATGGAGGAAAATTTATAGTTCCATCTCCAAAATAAGAATCAAACCCTATAGATAAAGGTCCACCAGGAATTTTCTTGCTCCAATCATAGGCTTGTGCTGGCCAAATTTCTACTTGCTTATTTCTTAATTGTGTTTTTTCTTTTTGAATGAAGTCTTTTTTTCTGATTGCTTCCCAATCCCAACCTAAATGCCACTTGCCAATAGCTGCTGTATGATAACCATTTTCTTTAAGAATTTTAGGCAAAGTAACCTGATTTTCTTTAAAAACAGTGGGGCCCATGGAATGTACAATGTCATTAAAATCTCGCCAATGATATCTACCCGTTAAAAGTGCATATCTACTAGGTGTACAAATACCAGAAGAACTATGTGCATCTGACATTAGCATGCCTTCTTTTGCCAATTGATCTAAATTTGGCGTAGGTATTTTAGATTCTGGGTTTTGAATTGCTAAATCTCCATATCCCATATCATCAGCATAAAAAATGATAATATTAGGTTTACTTATTTCGTTTGGTAATTTTGTTTTCTTTTGACAAGATGATAAAACTATCAATATGAATAAATAAAAATAGCTACTTAATTTCATAACTCTATTTTTTCCAGTCGATTCTTGATTTTTTCTTTTCTAAATCTACCCAAACGCTTGCATGTTCGTAATTTCTGGTTAAAACCCAACCGTTTGTTTGCATGTCATCTAAAGGTTTTCCTAAAGGTTTATCAAATTCTGGATACCATAAAAGCGATCCCATACTTAATCGATAGCCCCAATTGTAAATAATATAAGAATGTTTTTGAGCGCCAGCCAAAAAAGAAGCTAAAGCAAAATTTAAGTGTTCTTTAGAAATTTTCTCTTTTTCTTTTTCTGATTTCGCCATAAAACTCTTGTTTAACCAAGCATTTTCTGGCCAAGATTTAAAAACTACAATTTTCCCACTTTTTCCCGCTTTTTCCATTTCTTGAATATCTTTTAGCATACTTTCTTTTGTTTTGCTATTAAAATATCCAAAATGCTCAATCATAATGGCATCTGTGTTTTCAGGAAAATCATTTCCTGCATTTCTTAGTGGAGTAGAACGAATTCCGTTGTAAACAATAATTTTATCATCACCAATTTTAGCTCTAGTTTCTTTAATTAAATCTTTTAAACCTTGCTGAATTGCATTGTATTTTTCTACGCCCCATAGTCTTTTATTTCCTGGACTGGTTACTTGATTTAGTGCATCAAAGAAAACTCCGTCTATGTTTTTATTCTCTAAATTTTCTTTAGCAACATTAGACCACCAATTTCTAAAATCAGGATTAGATAAATCATAGCGTTTCATTTTATTGTCTTTTAAATCGAACTCGCCTGTTGCTGTTTTTAGCCACAAATCTTTTTTTGTTTGATATTCATCATGTGCTTTATACATAGAATAATCTAAAAAAGCATTCCAATAAAAAACCACTTTTACATCTTTATTCAGCTTTTTTAAAACTTTAGCATCTGCAGCAATTGATTCTTCAGAATATTTATATTTTGGAAAACCATGTGCTTTTTCTAATACCACAAAATTGGAATGGCTAGCAATAAATTTTGCCTCTTTTTTTGTTAAAAGATCTCCTTTTTTTCCAAAGTGAAAAGCTACAGGAACTTTATCCCAATTAAAATCTGGATAATATGAGTCGTTTTGAGAAAATGCTGTTTGCACTAAAAATAAACAAATTAGGAACAAAGATGTATGTGAAAAAGGGGTTTTCATTATTCTTATATTTATTTGATTGGTCTTAATTTTAGAGATTTTAAACTTGATGTTTTTTTATCTCCTTCAACTAAAGATGTTGTAATTGTATGTAACCCTGGAGTTTTAAATTCTAAGATACCCATGCTGTAAAAAACATACTTTTCTGTAGCTGCCTGTTGGTTTTGTACCTCAACACCTTCATCTGTAACAGTTTTCCATACCAACCTTTCCTTACCTGCATACGATAAATCTAAGTAATAGTAACCTGCTTCTTTAACATCAATATTCCATGTTATTGTTCCGTTTTCTTTCCAATCACTAACTTGATCAGCATGTTTCCATTCACCAAACTTTTCCATCCAACGTTTGTTAGATTGAGTTGCATTTTTAGCTTCTCCAAATTCTGTAATTAAAACAGTATCGGTATTTGGATACACACCTAAAGAATTATCTTCTACTAAAATTGTATCATCTTCATTAAACTTTACTTCAATAACAGAAATTAAATCATCTGGTGCTTTATAAGGCACATCAAAAGAAACCCAATCAGTATCATCACTTTGATTAAATTTAACTTTTTTGTTTTTCCCTTTAGGATTAACAATATATGCTGATTTAATTTTGGTTTTTAATCCTGGTAAGTATAATTTACCATCTGTAGGCCATTCCGAAACCGCTAAAAACATAGAGTTGTCTTTAGTTGTAACATCTCCCCAAGGTAATTTGTAACTCCAAGGTGATGGATTAGCGTTATAAACAACTTGAGAATATTTCTTTAACCAATCTCCAGATTCTCTTAAGAATTTTGCTCCAATTTCTGGAATAACCCCCATTTGATTTGGACCTACATTAAATAAATAAGTACCACCTCTTGCAACAGTTTCTATAACTCTTCCTAAAATTACTTTAGGACTCTTAAAGTTGTTATCATACCAAGCATAAGACCATGAATCATTGTTTGTATCTGCAGTTTCCCATAATCCTTTAATTTTTTTTGTAGGCACCTCCATATCTCCAACACTAGCATAGTCTCCTAAACCATAACCAACTCTACTACACATCATTGCATTTGGTTGTAATTCTCTTACCATATCTGCTAATTCTACCACATATTTTTCCTCCATATCTCCAGGAGTATCAAACCAAACAAAATCAATTTGTCCGTAGTTAGAGCATATTTCTTTTACTTGTGGCTTACATTTATTGTAGAAATAATCTTCAAATGTAGCTTCTTTTCCATTTTCATCAACTTTAGGGCCTCTTGTTCCACCTGGCGCAGTCCAATCTTGATTATGTGAATAATAGAAGCCAAAACCTAACCCTAATTCATGACAAGCATCTGATAATTCATGCATAGGATCTCTACCAAATGGAGTGGCATCTACAATATTAAAATCACTTACTTTACTATCAAACATGGCAAATCCTTCGTGATGTTTACTTGTAATAATAATGTATTTCATACCAGCATCTTTTGCTAGTTGAGCAATTGCTTTAGCATCAAATCCTGTTGGATTAAAATTATTAGCAACTTTCTTATAATCCTCCACAGGAATACCTGCCATTCTAGGATTCATAATCCATTCTCCAATACCATAATAGGTCTTATCTTCCCAAACACCTGCTAGGTTTGAAAACAATCCCCAATGAATAAACATTCCGTAATTACCTTCATCAAACAATTTTGCTTTTCCACTTTTTAAAGCATCTCCAGAAACTTTCGTTTCTCCCCACATTTCTTCCATTCCTTTTTCTTTAGGTTCTTGAGAATTTATATCTAAGACACCGATAAAGAGTACTAAAACGGAAAAAATTAAATATCCTTTTTTAAACATATGTGTATATTCTAATTAAATTTATTTTGAATCAACTATTTTTTCTATTAAAATTTATATCTCATCGTTAATTTCCAAATAGGGTTTCTAGCATAGTAAGCTGAAAAATTTCTAGTATCACCTCCTTGAAATCTGCGAATATCTTCACCTGTAAGGTTGGATACTCCTGCACTAAGTTGTAATTTTTTATTTAATAAATTCTTTCTAACGGTAATTCCAAGAGTAGTATTTCCTTCAGTGTAGTGTGGTTCATCTGCACGTGTATTTCCTCCGATAGCTCCTAAATTACTCAGGTAATCACCTCTATAAGCTGCTGTAAACCTTACAGAAAAACCAGATCGCTCATAATACAAAGTTCCATTAGCATTATGCTTAGCTGTACCAGGAAAACCATCAGCTTGCTCCCCTAAATCTCCATCAAATTCACTTTCAACGTAAGAATAATTAGCTTTTACACCAAAATCTTTTGCAAAACCAGGTAAAAAAGAAAGGTGTTGATTCAATCCTACTTCAAAACCATAAATTTGTCCATCTGTAATGTTTACTGGCTTGGTTATATCAAATAGCAAACCAGTTAAATCATCAGTACCACCTGTTCCATCAGGTAATGCTATCCCTAATAATTCTTCTCCTGGATATGTTTGATCTGGTGTTACTGCTTTTACGATGTAATTTTTGAGATCTTTATAAAAAGCACTAAAAATAAAAGCACCTCCGTTGTTAGTATAAAATTCTAAAGTAGTATCATACATCCATGCTGTATAAGGTTTTAAATCAGGGTTCCCAGATACAATGGTTCCTCTTAGTCCCGAATTAGCTAAGTCTGCTGCATCTTCAGGGGCAATATTGGATAGAAAAGTAATCTCATTGTTTGGAATTAGATCTACAAACTTTGGTCTTGAAACTCCTCTATAAGCACTAAATCTTAATTTTGTTCTTTTTTGTAAGGTAAAATTGGCATTAAAGCTAGGTAATACATCCCATCTTGAAGTTTCTACTTCATAATAAAAATTCTCTATTGAAAACTCATCCAAATCATCGCCAGTATCTGCATCTTCAAATGCTACCCCACTAAATCCTCTTGATTTATTTTGTGTTCTTACAGCTCTAACTCCAAAATTTAAACTTACAGGAAGCTTAAGAAGCGCTGTTTTTATATCCATTTGTGTATAAAAATCGGTACTAGCTTCATTTGCACCGTAGGATCTTCTAGCATCAAAACCTAGATTATTTTCTTCTGCCTTTACGTCTTTTAAATCTACATCAAAATCAAAAATACTTCCTCCATCTACATCAGAATAACCTGGCATTAAATCTAGTACAGCTTGCCCTGGAACTTTAACCCATCCGTTTTCTAAACCAGCAACATTACCTTCATTAAAACCTACGCCCGTAATCTCTCCTAACAGATCAGTATAAGCACCACTAGAATTTAGGTCAGCCACAATACCTCCATATAAACCACTTAATTGATCACTATCAGTATGCGAAGAAGTTGTTTGTCTAGCTTCAAAATCAGTTACCGAATATCTAGATCCAAAAGATATTTTTGATTTTTTCTTTAACTCATATTCAAAATCAACTTTTGCTGCATAATTATACCCTTTAGTTCTAATAAGTCTACGTGAAACTCTATTAAGGTCGAAAGAAGCTGGATCAAAAGCCTCTACGGGTAATCCATAATCAGGAGTATCCCCTCTCAAATCAACATCCAAACTTGTTTGATCATACCCTCCGTTACGTCCTTGAACTCTGTGAGTTATTTGCGTTAAATTTTGAAAATAATTTAAATCTGAATACGATACATCTGAAATGATTTTTAATTTATTTATTGGTTTATATGTTGTATTTAAACCAACTATATTATTGGTTGAGTGATTGTCATAAAATTGATTTGCATTTGTAATGGTAGTCCTAACATTGTCTTCTGAAGAAGGACTAATATAAGTTAATATATTTCCATTAAAATCAAGATCTCCTTCATTAAAAATATGGCTTCCCCCTAATAATTGAGTACCTCCTGTACTTCCCAAACCTATCTGAAATTGCTGTCTATCCGAATTAGCTTCTACAGTTGTTCGAGTATAGTCTAATACCATATCTATTTCTTTTATTGGTCTCCATTGTATAGCTGCAGATGTTGCAAAACGCACTTCATTTTTTCTTAACAATGAATTATTAATGGTTCTACCAACAATTACATCAGAATACTCTGTCCCATTTTCATCCGTAAGATTTATACCCTGTGTAATTCCTCTTAAAGAAGCTTCATCTTTTATATTGTCTTCATCAGCATAAATAATTGAAAGTGCAACACCTAGTTTCTCATTTATTTTCGTTCCATAAACTCCTGAAAATCTCTGACCAAAATCAAGATCTTCAATTGTTGAATTAGACGCACCTCTTACATTTACACTGGCAAAATAATTCTTCTTTCTATATTTTGCTTCTAACGGTCTTATCGTTTGAAAATCTACAGTACCACCAAGGTTTGTTGAAACTTCTTTAGCCTGCGTTGTCTTATGAATTCTTGCTCCCGAAATAATTTCGGTAGGAATCACATTCAAGTTAAACTTTCTAAAATCTGATTTCCCTTCATTACCTGCAGAGATTGGTGTACGTCCATTCATTGTTACACCAACAAATTGCGGCCCTATACCTCTAATAGAAACTCTATCTCCAGAAACTCCATCAACATCTCTTTCTATTTGTACACCTGCAACTCTTTGCAAAGCATCTGCTGCGTTGGTGTCAGAAAAATTTCCAATATCTTCTGGAGTAATTGCTTCTATAACTATAGCTGCTTCTCTTTTAGCTCTCACTTCAGATATATTAGAAGCACGAATTCCTGTAATCACAATCTCTGTTAAAGATTGCGCATCAACTTCCATTTGAACATTAATTTGTTTTTTATCTGCTATTGCAATTTCTTTAGTCTTATAGCCTAAATAAGAGAATGTCATTACTGCATTAACTTTCTTTACCTCTATTATATACTCCCCTTCCATATCAGAGACTGTACCATTAGTAGTTCCGTTAACAATAATACTTACCCCAGGTAAGGGTGTATTACTCTCGTCTGTAACTTTACCTTTAATTACATTTTCTTGTGAAAAAGTAAAAGAAGACATCAAAACAACAATAATAATAGTTAATATATTTTTCATGTGTATTTGGTTTAGTTTATTGATGCTAATTTCTAACTTATTTAAACAAAGGGTCTTCTTATTTCAATCATTTCTTTGCTCATTTTAAAAAACAACTAGAAATATACCTTGATTTTCGTGCTATATATAAGGTGTTTAAAGAAAATATTGCTTTTAATAGTGCCTCTTTTTTTTGTTTTCTATAAAACCTTTTTCTCTTTATTGTTATTGATCTTTATTTTTTACAGCAAAAAAATGATGGAATAGAGAATCGTTTGTTAATAGGTAAATAGTTACTTTGTTTACCTGATAAATGAATTAAGTAATGAAGAAATTTACAACAATCTTTTTTTTAACATTAAGTGCAACTTTTGTTTTCTGTCAGAATAATCAGTTTCAAAAAACAATTGCTCCTAATTGGGAATCCATGGCAAAAAACTATCAGGTACCAGAATGGTTTCAAGATGGTAAAATTGGCGTTTGGATGCATTGGGGAATTCCTTCTTCTATTGATGAAAATAGAATAGAAGATGGATCGCATTATGGAAGAAGAATGTATGGTGATACAGATTACGATGCCAGAAACGAACCAGACAGAATGAGAACTGTAAAATTAACCAAATGGCATACAGAAAGATATGGGAAACCATCTGAATTTGGTTATGAAAAATTTATAAAAGACTTTAAAGCAGAAAACTTTAATGCCAATGAAATTGTAAAGTTTGTGAAAGAATGTGGCGCTCGTTTTATTATGCCAGTGGCAACGCATCATGATAATTTTGATATGTATGATTCTTTTTTTCCTTGGAACTCTGTTAAAATGGGCCCCAAAAAGGACATTCTTAGAGAATGGAAAAATGCTGCAACAAAATATGATTTAAAATTCGGAGTTTCAACTCATTTATATTGGTCTCCTCGTTTTTTTAGAACTGCAAGAAAATTTCAGAAAGAAGGTACTCCTGAATGGGAATTCTTTAACATGGATTATGATTCTTTCGAATTTGCTAGCCAAGATAGTTGGAACCAACATTGGTACAAACGTTCTTGGGATTTGATAGAGAAATATGATCCAGATATGTTTAATAACGATTCTCCTTATCCAACAATAAAAACCGGAAAAGGATTGGGTGTTAAATTATTTTCTGATTACTTAAATAGAGATTTAAAAGAGAATAACGGAAAACAAACAACCGTTTTATCTTTTAAAGATATAAAAAAGAATAAAGCGGCATTTACTTACAACTTAGAAAGAGGTATGTTTGGTGAACAACAAAAATATCCATGGATTTGGGCAACGGATTTATCTGGGAGTTGGTTTTATAGAAAGAATTCTTTTACCAAAATGTCTTTAGATGTATTAATAGGTAATGCTATTGATGCCATAAGTAAAAATGGTGTGGTTATGATTAACATTGCTTTAAAAGGCGATGGAACGATTCCTGATAATCAAATAAAAATGTTGTCTGATTTTGGTGCATTTGTAAAAATTAATCAAGATGGAATTTACAACACCAGACCTTGGAAAATTTATGGTGAAGGTCCTTTAAAAATAGTTACTAAAAGAGCCGGTGAGAATCTAAAAAAATTCTCTGAAAAAGACATTCGTATTACGACAAAAGATGGAAATCTTTTTGCTTTTGTTTTAGCAGCACCAACAGAAGATGTTTTAATTAAAACACTACATAAAGGTGGTGTTTTACAAAAGAAAATAAAAGAAATTAAATTATTAGGAAGTGATGAAAAAGTTACTTGGCAGCAAGAAAAAGAGGGGTTAATTATTAAAAATAACTTTAAGAAATTACCGAATCAGCCAGCTATTTGTTTTAAAATATTTTTAAACTAATTTATATCAAAAATGGATTCTAAATTTTCATTTTTATTAATTGTTTTAACACTTACTTTAGGTTCGTGTAAAACACAAAATGTAGATACTTCTGCAATAAATTTGGTGAAAAATAAGTTGCCAGAATTTTCTTGGGATAAAATGCCATTGTATATGCATTTACGCAAATCAACTTCTTTTTCTAATAAAGAGATTCAATATTTATCAAAATTTCCATTAATCACTTTTGAAAAAACAACAGGAAGCAAAACTTTTGGGTCTACAGAAAAAGGAACTATTAAAGCGGCAAAAGCTGTAAAAAAAATCAATCCGAATGCTAAAATATTATATTATAAAAATGTAGTTATCAATTGGGGTGGTTATTCTGAAGATGAAAATTTTTTATACGAACATCCAGAAGCTTTATTAATCAATGCTAAAGGACAAAAATCGGTAATGCCAAATGGCAAAACAGGATTCTTTGACATATCAGAAGATTACGTGCGTAAGTATTGGTTACATCATGTAAAAAAGGTTACTGAAAATCCATTTATTGATGGTGTTTTTTTAGATGCTAATATAAAAGTATTAGTTCCTGGTTTTTTTAATAGTCGTGTTGGAGAAGAAAAGCAAGAAGCTATTAAATCTGGTTACTTATCAATGATGGCAGATTTAGAATCACAATTAGGAGATGATAATTTACTCATAGCAAATATTCTTCGTGTTCGACCAGAATTTGAAGATTCGGGTAGAGCATACTTAAAATTCTTTGACGGCTCTTATATAGAAGGTTTTGAGCATGAAAGTTTTGGCATGGCTTATGAAGATTACCTAGCACAGGGAATAGAAGCTGTACAAAAATCTGCAAGAGAAGGAAAAGTAATAGCCATGTCTCTTGGTATTGGCAAAGGATTAAAAAATGCCGAAGCAGGTATTGATGATGTTAGAAAAAAAGTAAGTAAACATGAAGATTTTTCAAAGCGCTTAGAGTATCTATTAGCTATTTTTTTAGTTTGTGCAGAAAAATACAGTTATGTTTATCCGCATGATGGCTATGGAACTGAAAAATCTGCTGTTTGGTTAAAAACATTTCCACAATATGAAAAGCCTTTAGGAAAACCTTTGGGTTTTGCAAAACGCGAAGGCTACATCTATACCAGAAAATTTGAACATGTAGATGTCTGGTTAGATATCAAAAATAAAACATCAAAATTAAACTATAAATAAAACTTTACGTCCTAGAATTAATATAACAAATTAAAAAAAATGAAATCAATTTTAACATCACTAGCAATTTTATTGTTCTTTTCTAATCATGTTATTAGTCAAGAAAAAAAGGATTTAATAAAACCCAATGTTATTATTTTTTATGCTGATGATTTAGGTTGGCAGGATACAGAAATAAATAATTTAGACGAACCAAGCCCATGGGAAACGCCTAATATTTCAAAATTAGCTGATGATGCTGTAAACTTTACAAACGGATATTCTCCAGCACCTACTTGTGCACCATCTAGATGTGCTGTTTTAAGTGGGTTACATCCTACCAAAACAGGAGTAACACACGTTGCTGGGGGGCAAATGCCTAACGCAGAGCAAAGTCCAAACTATATATCACCTTTTTTTGAAGGAGGATTGTTTCCAAAACATTTTACAATTGCGGAAGCTTTAAAAATGAATGGATATACAACAGGACATATTGGAAAATGGCATGCAGGACATGATGATTCTCAAAAATCAAAAAACCAAGGTTTTGATTTTGTTCATGAATCTAGAGGAGCACATCAAGGACCTAAAAAACCAGACAATCGTTTGAATACATTTGCAACAAAAGCAAAGAATGATCCTTACCGTTTAAGTGATGAAAAATATCCTCCTTTTACCAAAGATTCTCCGGAAGGAATTTCATACCCATATGATGAAATTACTGAAAATGCTCTTAAATTTATTGGTGAAAGTAAAGACGAACCTTTCTTTTTATATTTAGCACATTGGATGGTACATTCTCCAATTCACACTAAAAACCGTGAGTTATTACAATATTACTGTGATAAGTTAGGAATTGATTTTCCAACAAAAGATGTCCCTGTAACAACAGAAGGTCAAACAAATCCTTATTTTGGATCTATGGTAACCACTTTAGACTGGAGTTTAGGACGTGTGGTAGACTTACTAAAGAAAACAGACGACCCTAGAAATCCTGGTAAAAAATTATACGAAACTACATACATCTTTTTCTCTTCGGATAATGGGGCTGTTGAACACGTAGGTAAAGAAATAGTTACAGATAATTTTCCATTAGATGAAGGAAAAAAATATGCTCAAGAAGGAGGTATTAGAGTACCAATGCTAATTTCTGGACCAAGTATACCAAAAGGAAAAGTATATGATGGGTTGGTAAATCAATTAGATTTTTACCCAACAATTTTAGACCTTACAAATAGTAAAATACCTACTAAGTACAGTTCCGATTTAGATGGATTAGATATTTCTGGAGTTTTGTTAAATAATGAAACTGTTATCAAGAATAATAATGGAGAACCAAGAAAAGATTTATGGTGGCATTTTCCTCACAATCGTGAATTTCAAATGCAATCTGCAATAAGAGCGGGAGATTATAAATTGTATAAAAACCATGTAAAAGGTAATTATGAATTATACCGTTTGTACAAAAATGGTGAAAGAGCAGATTTAGAAGAGAAATTTGATATTGCAGAACAGTCTCCAGAGATAGTTAAAGATTTATCTACAAGATTAGAAAAGTATTTAAAAGAGTACGATGCTAAATTCCCTTATAAAAATCCTTCAAAAATAAAAGGAGAACCAGAAAATGTAGCTGCTATTCCAAAAATTAAATCAGATTCTTTTGATCCTGTATCACGTAAAATTACGGTTACATTAGAAAATGGGAACTCTAAAGTTATTGAGTTTTATGGATTGATATCTTACAAAGATTTACATGCCGTTTCAAAAAATGGAAAACAAAGAAAAGTGCACGAACCTTTTACAAAATTAGAAGGAGAATTTAATAAAAAGACATCAGAATATACCTTAACGCTTCCAGTTGGAGTAACAGAAGCGGGTATCATTTTTATAGATGAAAACAGATTTATGGTTAAAAGTAAATTTCATGCTTTAAAATCACCAAAAAAATCTAAAAAAAATAAGAAAAACAGAAATAATTAAAACAAATAAAATTTAAAATACTTACGATGAAAAACAAAACAAATCTTTTAGGTTTATTGTTCTTATCACTATTTGTATCTAATGCAATGTATAGTCAAAAGAATTCTAAATTAATAAAACCAAATATCATCATTTTTTATGCGGATGATTTAGGTTGGCAAGACGTACAATTAAATGATTTAGATGCGCCTTGTGCTTGGGATACGCCAAACATTGCCAAATTAGCGGAAGATGCTATCAATTTTACCAACGCATACTCTCCGGCACCAACTTGTGCGCCTTCTCGTTCTGCACTTTTAAGCGGATTACATCCTGCTAAAACAGGCATCACCAATGTAAGTGGAGGAGGAGTTCCTAAGGCTCAGAGAGCTGAAAAATATATTAGTCCTTATTTTCCATCAGGATTAATGCCAGAAAACTTTACCATCGCAGAAGCTTTAAAAATGAATGGTTATAAAACAGCTCATGTAGGAAAATGGCATGCAGGAGAACTTAAAATTCAAAAATCAACCAATCAAGGTTTTGATTTTGTACATGAATCTAGAGGGGCACACACAGGACCTAAAAAACCAAATACTCGTTTGACTAATTTTGCTACAAATGACGCTAATGATCCATACCGTTTAAGTAAAGAAAAATATTTTCCTTTTACAAAGGAAAATCCTGAAGGAATTTCTTATCCAACGGATGCCGTTACAGAAAATGCACTTAAATTTATTACCGAAAGTAAAGAAGAACCTTTCTTTTTATATTTAGCACATTGGATGGTGCATTATCCAATTCACTCAAAAAACCGTGCATTATTAGACTATTATTGTGATAAATTAGGCGTAGAGCTTCCAGAAGTAGATGCTGAATGGACTAAAGAAGGTCAGAACAATCCTTATTTTGGAGCTATGGTTACCACTTTAGACTGGAGTTTAGGGCGTGTTGTAGATTTGTTAAAGAAAACAGATGACCCTAGAAATCCTGGTAAAAAATTATACGAAACTACGTATATCTTCTTTTCATCGGATAATGGTGGAGCGGAAACTCGTAAGGCAGAAGTAATGTCTGACAATGCGCCTTTAGATAAAGGTAAAAAATATTCTGAAGAAGGTGGTATTAGAGTACCAATGCTAATTTCTGGACCAAGTATTCCAAAGGAAAAAACAAAAGATGTTTTAATCAATCAATTAGACTTCTATCCAACCATTTTAAACCTGACAAATAGTGAAATACCTTCTAAATATAGTGATGATTTAGACGGATTAGATATTTCTAAGGTCTTGTTAAATAACGAAAAGGATGTAAAAGATAGCAAGGGAAACCCTAGAGAAGATTTATGGTGGCACTATCCTTATGGAGACGATGTTAAAAACCAATCGGCTATTAGATCTGGAGACTATAAATTGTATAAAAACTTTAATTCTGGTAAATATATATTGCATCGTTTGTATAAAGATGGAAAGCGATATGATTTAGAAGAACAACATGATATTGCAGCAGAATCTCCTGAAATTGTTAAGAAGTTAGCTGCTAAACTAGAAAAGTATCTAAAAGATTACGATGCTAAGCTGCCATATAAAGACCCTTCTAAATTTAAAAATGAAGAAGATGCAGCCGCTATTCCGGTTATTGTGAATGATGTTTTTGATGCGAATTCTCGTACAGTGACTATTCAATTAGAAAAAGGAAAATCGAATGTAATTGAAAGTTATGCGCTTATTAAAATTTCTGATAAACCAAGTGCTACAGGAAAGAAAAAATTACATACAACATACATAAAAGTACCTTTAGAAGCTAGTAAAAACAAATTAGAATACACTTTTAATGTACCAAAAGATGTACATGAATGTGGCGTTATTTTTATTGATGAAAATAGATTTATGGTAAAAAGTAAATTTCATGAGTTAATAAAGGCTCCTAAAAAAGGAAAGAAAAAAAAAGGGAAGAAGAAAAATAAAAAGAAGAAAAAGAATTAAGCCCCTAAAAGAAGTGAAAATATAGAATAGGTCTTTCATAGAGTAATATTCTTTTTATGGAAAAAAGAATTCCATGAAGCCAAATACTAAAAACAGGAAATATGAAAAATATCGTTACTACTTGTTTTTTGTGTTTCCTGTTTTTATCAAAAATAGCGTATTCACAAGAAAACATTAAAAAACTGAAAGATAGTAGACCAAACATCATCTTTGTTATGACAGATGATCAAGGTATGGGAGATTTTTCTTGTATGGGAAATCAAGTTGTAAAAACGCCAAATATTGATGCTTTTTATCAAAAATCAACACGTTTTACAGAGTACCATGTAAGCCCTACTTGCGCGCCAACAAGAGCAGCATTAATGAGTGGTAACCATGAATTTAGAGCAGGCGTAACGCATACAATATTAGAACGTGAAAGAATGGCTTTGGACGTTTACACACTTCCACAAGCGTTGCAATCTGCAGGTTATAAAACAGGTCTTTTTGGCAAATGGCATTTAGGAGATGGAGATGAATATCTCCCTCAAAATAGAGGTTTTGATGAGGTATTGATGCATGGTGCTGGAGGTATTGGTCAAGTCAATTTAGGGGATTTCCCTGCGAATAAAGAAAACTTATATTTTGACAATGTCTTACTTCACAATAAAACGATTGTAAAAACGAAAGGTTTTTGTACAGATGTGTTTTTTGATGCAGGATTGGCTTGGACAAAACAACAAATCGATGCTAAAAAACCATATTTTACGTATTTATCATTAAATGCACCTCATGCTCCATTAATTGCTCCTGAATCTTATAAAAAACGTTTCTTAGAATTAGGCTATGATGAAGGTACTGCTGGCAGATATGGAATGATTGAAAATATTGATGATAATTTTGGAAGGTTGCTAAAAAAACTTGAAGAATGGGATGTTTTAGACAATACTTTAGTCATTTTTACAACAGATAATGGTGCAACACATTTAGGAGGAACTTTAGATGGAAAAAAAGTAAAACATTTTAATGCCAATCTTAAAGGTGGAAAAAACTCGCCTAATGAAGGTGGAAATCACGTACCTCTTTTCTTTTATTGGAAAGGCGTTTTATCCGAAGGAAAAGATATCAACCAACTTACAGCACATATAGATTTATACAAAACCTTTACAGAATTGGCTGGCGCTAAATTGCCAGGAACCATGCAATCTTTAAAAGGATTATCGCTAATTCCTTTATTAGAAAATACAGTAACAAATTGGGAAGATCGTTTGATGTTTACGCATTGTGGACGCTGGAAAACAGGAAAAGTAGAAGAAGCTAAATACACTAAAATGGCTATAAGAAGTCAGCAATGGCGTTTTGTAAACAATAAAGAATTGTATGATGTTATCAATGACCCTGGAGAAACAAAAAATATTGCATTAGAAAACCCTGAAGTGATAGAGGATTTTAAACAACCTTATGATGAATGGTGGAGTAATTCTATTCCTCTAATGGTTAACGAAAATAGAAAAAGAATAAAAGAGCAACCGCTTCATGCAAAGTATTATAAGCAATTAAAGGAAAAAGGAATTTTAGAATGGAAACCTACAGTTGATTAAAAAATTACGAAAATGAATGTTATAATGCGTCCGTTTAAAACCAAACTAAGAATCTATAGTATTGTATTTTCTATGTTTTTAGTTACTATTTCCTGTAAAAAAAAGGAAGATATTACTGTGTCGATTGAAAAACCATTCGACCAAACCAATAATTGGATTGTACTGGAAAAAACAAATGCGGAAAAAAAAGAAACTACATATTCTTGGTACTTTAATGTAAAACATCCTGCTGAATATGTGCTTCAAATGGTTTCAAGTGGAGAAATCTCCGAAGATAAAAAAACTATAAAAGTAAAGATTGATAAACAAGAGTTTGAAGAATCACTCTCCAAAAACTACGTAATTAACTCGAATGAGATAATTTCAGAATTCAAAAGCAAAATTCAATTTAAAAATACAGGAGAACAGAAGATTTCAATAACAACTGATACAAATTTTAAAACGCTAAGAATTATTCCTCATTATAAAAAACCAATTGGTTCTGGCAACTATCATCAAGAATGGTTATCAATGCACAATTCTGATGAAAAACAAAACGCACTAAAACGTTTTAAAGAAGCAAAGTTAGGAATGTTTATTCACTGGGGATTGTATTCTGAAATTGGTGGAATATGGAAAGGAACTAAAATAAATCATTCTCCTTACCCTGGACCAAAAGTTGCAGAATGGTTAATGTATGCTTTTCAAATACCAAGAGAAGAATATAAAGAGCTCGCAAAAACGTTTAATCCTGATAAATCATTTGCTCAGAACGTTGCAAAACTTGCAAAAGATGTTGGCATGAAATATATAGTTATCACCTCTAAACACCATGATGGTTTTGCTTTGTTCGATTCAAAAAGTTCAGAATTTGATATAGTTGATGCAACTCCATATAAAGCAGATATTGTTAAAGAATTGTATGACGCCTGTTTAAAAGAAGGTATCGATTTTGGCGTTTATTATTCACATGGAAATGATTGGATGGATGGTGCTGATGGTAATTATGCCAACGTTAAAAAGGTAAATGATTCTTTAGGGATTTACACACATCCAACAGGTAAAAACTTATGGGATCCAAGTAAGAATACGCATAAAGAATATCTTCAAAACAAAGCATACCCTCAAGTAAAAGAACTTTTAAATTTATTACCAGAATTGGGCTTAATATGGTTTGATGGAACTGGTTTTATCACCGAAGAACAAGCATTTCAGTTTTATAAATTGGTTTATGATATCAATCCAAATGTAGTAGTAAACAGAAGAGTTGGTTATGCGTTTGGAGATTATTTAGATGCTGGAGATAATAAGATTCCTTCTGCATCAGAAAAGTTAGAAAAATATTGGGAAACTTGTGGAACAACAAATAATTCTTGGGGTTACAAATCTTACGATAAAGACTGGAAAAGCCCAAAAGAATTGTTATACTACTTTGTTGATATTTTATCAAAAGGAGGAAATTACTTATTAAATATTGGACCAGATGGAAAAGGAAATGTACCAGAAACAAGCGCCCAAAATTTACGTGAAATGGGTAAATGGATTCATCTAAATGCAGATGCTGTTTATGGAACATCTCGTTGGAAAACACCCAATGAAGGTCAAGAAGAAACACTTTTAGATGGTACAGGTCATAGAGCTGCTAAAGGCTTTGAAAGAAAATTTACTTCCAAAGATTTTTGGTTTACAACAAAAGAAAATAAAGTATATGCTATTTCTTTAACGAATACAGAGGGAGATATTCTTATAAAATCGCTGAGAAAAGGTGAAGGAGATATTGAACAAGTAAAGTTATTAGGAAGCGGCAAAACCCTTAAATGGAATCAAAATAAAAACGGATTAAAAACTACTGTAATCGGATTACCAAAAAATGCGCTTGGTTATGTTATAGAAGTTACTTTAAAAAATAATTAAACTAAATTACATCATGAAAAGTATATTGACTCAAATTTTTCAAATACGATTTCTACTTTTAACAGTATTACTAATTACTACAAATTGTGCTAGTAGCCAGACATCAAAAAAGGAAGATCAAAAAAAACCAAACATTATCTACATTTTAGCTGATGATTTAGGTATTGGTGATGTTAGCCTTTATAATGAAAAAAGTAAAATACAAACGCCCAATTTAGATAAAATGGGTAAAGAAGGTATGCAATTTACAGATGCACATACCTCTTCTGCTGTGTGTACGCCAACCAGATATGGTATTTTAACAGGACGATACAATTGGCGAACACCTTTAAAAGAATTTGTAACTTGGGGAAACTCACCATCTTTAATAAAGAAAGAACGATTAACAGTTGCTCAATTACTAAAAGATAATGGCTATAAAACAGCAAGTATAGGAAAATGGCATTTAGGTTTAAATTGGTCTATGAAAAATGACAGTCCAGAGTTTGATCATTTTTCAGACAAATCTGAGCGTTTAAATTTCAAAAATATTGATTATAGTAAACCTTTAAAATTTGGACCTAATGATATGGGATTTGATTATTCTTATATGATTTCAGCCTCCTTGAACATGCCTCCTTTTGTGTATATAGAAAACAATAAGGCAACCATGATTCCTACAAAAATAACAGAGAGAAGCAGAAAAAAATATCCTTTTAGCAGTTGGATAAAAGGAGATGTTGCTGATGATTTTAAACATGAAGAAGTACTTCCCAACGTTGTAAATAAATCAATTTCATTTATTAAAGAGAATGCCAATAAAGAAAAACCTTTTTTTATGTACATTCCATTGCCTTCTCCACATAATCCTGTGTTACCAATTGCTCCTTGGAAAGGACAAAGTGAAATTGGCAGTCCTTATGCAGATTTTGTAATTATGATTGATGATTTAATGGGTACTATCTTTAAAACATTAAAAGAACAAGGAATAGACGAAAATACAATAGTCATTTTTACAAGTGATAATGGTTATGCTACCACCAATGATTTAAAAACTTTAAAACAGCAAAAACACAGTCCTAGTTATATTTACAGCGGTTACAAAGGAAGCTTTTTAGAAGGTGGTCATAGAGTTCCGTTTTTAGTAAAATGGCCAGGAAAAATTAAACCCAACTCGGTTTCTGATGCAACCATTTGTACTACAGATTTTATGGCAACTTGTGCAGATATTATTAACTATGATTTTAAAGATAATGAAGCAGAAGATAGCTACAGTATGTTGCCTTTATTAACCAATGAAGGAGATTACCTAAGAGATGCAACCATACATCATGATAAATATGGCGTTTTTGCCATCAGAAAAGGGGATTGGAAATTAATTGTATCGCCAAATTCTGGAATTTCGGCTTCAGGTGAAACTAAAAAACATAAAGATATTTTAGCAGATGAGATTCTGTATAATTTAAAAACAGATATCAAAGAAAGAAATAACGTTGCAGGTCAATTCCCTGAAAAGGTAAAAGAATTAAAAGAGCTATTAAGCCAACAAATTAGAAACGGAAGAAGTACTCCCGGAAAAAAACAAGATAACGATGCTATTACAGGGGAGTGGCCTCAAGCAAATTTTGCATTTAAAAAATAAATTCACTTCTAAATACTAAAATAAAAACACAAATGAAAACATTAAAATTTCTTTTCATATTAGTTTTAGCAATCTCTTGTAAGTCTCATGCTTCAATCAAAAAACAAGATACTATTGTTAAAAACACCGCTCCTAATATTGTTTATATTTTAGCAGATGATATGGGGTATGGAGACCTTTCCTCTTTAAATTCAGAGTCAGGAATTCAAACACCTCATATGGATAAAATATTAAAAGAGGGCGTTCATTTTACAGATGCGCATACAAATTCTTCGGTTTGTACACCAACTAGATATGGAATAATTACAGGACGTTATGCTTGGAGAAGCTCCTTAAAAAAAGGGGTTTTAAATGGTTATAAACCAGCTTTAATTGAAGAAAGTAGACCCACTGTTGCCTCTTATCTTAAAAGCAATGGTTATACAACCGCTTGTATTGGAAAATGGCATATCGGTTTAGGTCTACAACCAAAAGATGGAGACAAATCTATAAAAGCTAAAGATGGATTGAGTAATGTAGATTTTTCGAAAAGAATAAAAGATCCAAGTTATTTAGGGTTTGATTATTCATACATTATTCCTGCTTCTTTAGACATCCCTCCTTATCTTTATATCGAAAATGGAAAAGCTGTAGAATTACCTACAGAATATACAACAGAGAAAAGAAAAGGTAGAGGTCTTAGTTGGAGACCAGGAGAAAAAGCACCTAGTTTTGTTTTTGATCAAGTATTAGATAATTTTACAAAAAAATCGGTTTCTTTTATTGATGATCAAAAAAAAACAGATTCACCTTTCTTTCTTTATTTTGCGTTAACAGCACCTCATACTCCTTGGTTGCCGGTAGGTGATGCTGTTGGTAAATCTAAAGCAGGAGATTATGGTGATTATGTTACTATGGTAGATGATGCTGTAGGTGCAGTTGTTACTGCGTTAGAAAAATCTGGTCAATTAGAAAATACATTAATTATTGTTACTTCTGATAACGGATCTAATTGGACAGAAAGAGATAAAGAAAAATTTGCTCATCGTGCAAATTATATTTACAAAGGTCAAAAAGCAGATATTTATGAAGGCGGTCATAGAGTGCCTTATATTGCAAAATGGCCAGGTGTAATTCCTGCAGGATTGGAATCTAATCAATTAATGTGTACAACCGATTTATTTGCAACTTTATCAGGTATTTTAAATCAACCAAAAGTAGAAAAAGGCGCTGATGATAGTTACAACATGTGGCCTGCTTATACTTCTAATGTAAAAACACCCATTAGAGAGGCTGTAGTACATCATTCTATGTACGGTATGTTTTCTATCAGAAAAGGAAAATGGAAATATACTCCAGAATTAGGTTCAGGTGGTTTTACAAAACCAAAAAATGTAGAAGCAAAACCCAATGAAGCTACAGGAACTTTATATGATATAATTAATGATCCAGAAGAAAAAAACAATTTGTATAAAGAAAATCCAAAAGTAGTTGCAGAATTAAGTAGTCTTTTAGAAAAGTATCAAAAACAAGGGTATAGTAATAAATAGGAAGACAGCAGAGTTATGACACAATCTAGAAAATTTAATTTTTCATTAGTAATTCTATGTATCACATTTCCTTTTTTAAAAGGAATTGCGCAAACAGAAGATCAATCTAACGGAGCGTATCGCGAAGTTTACATTAACAAAACTTGGGAAAGGTTAGATGAAAACAAAGACGGTAAATTTACGGAGGAGGATAACAAACGCATCTGGAAACATTTAAATAAATTATTAGACAGTAACGAAGATGCCCTAATTAGCTTTGAAGAATTTTCGACTAAAAAGCAAGTTCCGTATTTGAAGACAGAGGGAAAAAGAAAGTTAAATGTTCTGTACAAAGTTACCAAAGAAGAGGATTTATATTTAGATATTTATTATCCTAAAACGTTAAAAGAAGGAGAGAAATTACCTGTAGTGATATACACACATGGAGGTGGATGGGCAGCAGGCAGCAGACACGGAGCAGCGAATGCTTCTTTTAAAACCGTACATACAGCACTTTTAGAAAAAGGATTTTGTGTGGTTTCTGTAAGTTATAGACTTTGGAAAAATGGCGGAAATACTACCATGAGAGATTGTGTAATAGATAGTAAAGATGCTATGCGTTATTTGTCTAAACATAACAAAGAACTAGGAATTGATGCCAATCGTTTTTTCTCATTTGGAGATTCTGCAGGTGGTCAAATAGCACAAATGTTATTACTAAGTGCTCCTGAAAGTTTAAAAGGAGCAAAATCATTAGAAAAATATACTTATAAAATGGTTGCAGGAGTTTCTTGGTATGGGCCTTGCGATTTTGAAGATATTAGTTTATTCAATCATGATGATAGCCCAAATTTTAAAGATAGATTTGGTGCAAGAATAACAAAACCAGATACCAAACCGAAAGACAAATTATTGCTCTATAAGGAAATGAGTCCGATTAATTATTTACATAAAAACAGTGCTCCGTTATTAATGATTCAAGGAGACAAAGACACTACCATTCCAGTAAAACACGCTTATTATATGGCAGAAAAAGCGAATGAGTTTGGAGCACCTGTAACCACATTAATTGTGAAAAATGCAGGACATAATTGGCGAAAAGTTGGTGCGGATATTAATCCTAATAGAGGAAATATTGAACAAAGTACTATTGATTATTTTGTTTCTCATTTATAATTAATTAAAGCAAATAAACGATTGATTAGAGAAACTATTGTTTTTAGTTTAGCTTTAAATTTGTTTATAGACTTGTAAACATTATGATAAATGACACGATTGTGTATGCATTCTTAAAATACTATTAACGTTAGTAGTTTAGTCTGTTCATAAGTATAACTATTTAAAAAGTATAACATAAAGTAAAATAATCATGAATAAATTTAGTTTTTTTAATGTAAAATTAGTTTTTTTAGTAACGTTGGTATCTGTTTTGTCCTCATGTGCACAAAATAAATCAGCAATTGCACAAAACAAATCAAATAAACCAAACATCGTATTTATATTATGTGATGATTTAGGTTATGGAGAAATACAAAGTTTAGCTCCAGAAACAAGTAAAATTAAAACACCTCATGTTGATAAACTAACCCAAGAAGGGATGGTTTTTACGGATGCTCACTCAGGGTCTTCTGTTTGTACACCTACACGTTATGGAATTATGACAGGGCGTTATAGCTGGCGTACAAAATTGCAGAGTGGAGTGGTATCTGGTTTTGCTCCAGATTTAATTAAAGAAGATCGTCCAACGGTTGCAAATTTTCTTGGTAATCAAGGTTATAACACTGCAATCATAGGTAAATGGCATTTAAACTTTCAATATGTAGATTCTATTTCGAAAGAAATAATAAGAAAAAAAGGAAGAAACTTACCACCTGTGGGTGCTACAATACCAGATGGACCTATTAATAGAGGATTTGATTATTATCATGGTTTTCATCATGCAGGTAGTATGAAAGCAGTTCTAGAAAACAACAAAGTAATTCTTCATGAAGATGAAATTAATATGCTGCCTCGTTTAACAGCAAAATCTGTAGAATACATTAATAATCAAGCAAAAAATAAAGATGGAAAACCATTTTTTCTATATGTACCTTTAGGTTCGCCACACACGCCAATTGTACCTTCAATAGAATGGCAAGGTAAAAGTGGACTTGGGAATTATGCAGATTTTGTAATGCAAACAGATGCAACAGTAGGCGCTATTACAAAAGCACTAAAAGATAATGGATTGTCTGAAAATACATTGGTAATTTTTAGTAGTGATAATGGTACTTCTAAAGCAGCAAATATAAAAGGACTTGCTAAAAAAGGACATATAGTAAGTGCGGGATATCGTGGTTCAAAATCTGATTTATGGGATGGTGGACATCGTGTGCCTTTTATTGTAAGATGGCCTGGACAAGTAGAAGCCGGTTCTGTAAATAATGATTTAATCTGTTTAACAGATATGTTTGCTACATTTTCGGAGATAACAGATGTTGCTATGCCGAGCAAAAGTGGAGAAGATAGTGTAAGTTTTTTACCAGCACTAAATGGAGAAGCTATCAATAGCACGAGAGATGGTGTAATCCATCATTCAATTTCTGGACATTTTGGGTATAGACAAGGAAAATGGAAATTGTTATTATCTAGAGGGTCAGGGGGGTGGAGTTCACCACAAGAAGATGATACTACATTAGATAATATGCCTATTGCTCAGTTATATGATATGGAAAACGATGCAGCCGAAACAACTAACTTATATTTAGAGCGTCCAGAAATTGCTGAAAAGCTATTACAGCTTTTAGAAAATGATATTAAAAATGGAAGAAGTACAACGGGGGAGTTTTCTCAAAATGATATTGATAATATAATTTTATGGAAAAAAAGAACTGTTAGTAGGAGTAAGAAAGCAAAAAATAAAAAGAAGAAGGCTAAAAAATAATTTTATCTAAAAAAATTAAATGTCAAAACTAAAGATTTTATTACTGTCACCATTTTTCCTTTTGTTAGGAAACAAAACTCATGCGCAACATCTTTGGTTTGAAAATGAAACAGAAACGGAAAATATAACATTTTCTAGAACAGTAGATGGTACTTTTACTACAGCTGAAACAAATCCAGATGTTAGTGGAGTAAATACAAATACAAAAAGTTCTAAGTTTGTTAGAGATGCAAATGTTACTAGAGGATTTACCTATTTTGAGTTGTTTACCCCGCTAACAACTGCTTCAAAATATACAGTAACTTTAAAAGCTTACATAAATGTTGCCACTTCAGATTTATCGTCTGAACCAAATCGTTTACGTATCTATTTACGAAATACCACTACTGGAGATTTTAAACAGGTAACAAAAACATTTACAATAGGTCAAGCATGGGAAGATTTCTCTTTTGTTTTTGATAAAGCTGATTTCACAACAGAAGGTTTAGGAAGCGGAGGGTATAATCAATTAGATATTGGTTTTGGAAACGGACAAGAATCAACATCTACAATAAATTATTATATAGATCAAATTCACGGATCCATACCACAAGTACCCCTTGAAGAAGTTCTTAAAGGTTCTTGGGGAGGTCGTTTTTACGTAAGAGCAGGTGAAGATTTAGATGACTATGTTGATAATAGAAGTTATGATTATATTGCAGGAGCGCAAGAAATTGCAGACAGTTATCCTACAATGGGGCATGTACTAACCAATGCTACCAATAATGCAAATGCACAATTATGGACTTTAAGAACAAATCCTAATGTAGATGAGGTTATGGGAGCCGAAAATTCTATTGTAGATGAAGAATTTGTGCCTAGTCTAGCCAAAGAGCAAATTATTATTGATGTTATTGATATCTTTAAAAATTCAGGTAAAAAAGTTATTTTATATGTAAATACGCAAAGTCCAGCAAATAGAGCGACAGCAGCAGGAGCAGTAGCTTGGAATAATTATGTAGATACATATTTTGCTGGTGATGGTCATGCAGCATGGATGAACTATTGTGAAGGTTATATAAAACGTTTTACAGAAATAGGAGTTGATGGATATTGGTTTGATTCATTTGGAAGTTATAATATTAATAATAGTCTTGGAGGTGCTGATATTGCGAGTACTACTGAACAAAAAGCTGAATTTGTAGAAATGATTCGTAATGCCGCCCCTAATGCTACCATAACAACCAATATTGATAAGGATTCTTTTGTTGATGAAAACGGAGATTTAATATTGGTAGATACTGATGGAATTGATGAAACGGTAGGTGTTGATGGAACTGGTGATGATCCTAATAGAGACTATACTATTATAAAGATGACAGCAACAAACCCATGGTCAGATTTTACAGCAGGACATATTACGCCGTTAGGGCAAGGAGCTCCGCCTAATTCTTGGGCTTATGAGGAGTTTACAGTACCAGATATTGAATCATCTCCAATATCTATATATGAAAATGAAAAACAAACATTAAAACATTTGTTTTTACCGCTAAGAGCCACTTGGTCTAGCGAAAGATCAGATTTAATGTTTGATAATGAACAAGCGTATCGTTTTGCGAAAAGAATTACAGATGCAGGAGGATCCGTTACATTTTCAAATACAACATCTACAGATGGTACTACCTCAGAAGATGAAGTAGAAATATTAACATTTATGGATCAACAATTTGCTATTAATGCAGATGCAACTGTTTATGAACGTCCGGAAGGGGCATTTCTTGTTGGAGAAGAAGTTCTTTCTACAGTGACTAACGTGCTTGAGGATTTTTCTCTTAAAGTATTTCCGAATCCAGTAAAAGATGTTTTTAAATTATCTAAAGAATTCAATTCTCTTACTATCTATGCAATTACAGGTGAAAAAATATTACAATTTTCAGGAAATAAAGAAAGTTTTGATGTTTCAAACTTAAATTCTGGATTCTACATAATCAAGGCATATGTAAATAATAATTTAGAAGTAATTAGATTCCTTAAAAGATAATCGTTTCAGGAAGAGTTTTCTTTCTTCTGACATAAATAAGTTTATTAGAAAAAATTAAACCTCAATTAGAAGTATCTAATTGAGGTTTAATTTTTATTCATGAAATAGAATTTATTCCAAATAAACTTAAGGAATGGTTACCTCAAAAACTTTAGAACCATAATCTCTTACTGCTGTAATCTTTACGGTTTGTCCAGAATACTCTTTTAGGAACTTTTGTAAATGTGCAATATTTGAAATTTTATGTTTGTTTAATTTTTGAATCACCCAATCTTTGTTCAATCCGGCATCTAACCACATTTTTCCTTTTTTAGGATTCAAAGACTCAATATAACAACCAAAATTATATCCACCAGTAGCATCTATTAAATCAGGATCATCTGCAATGTTAATTAACAAAGCGCCATTCACTTCTTTTTGAAGTGCTTTTTTAATTTTTGTAGTCTTTCCTTCAGCAACAGTTTCTTCTGCATACTTACCCGTAAGTAAAGTAGCTAACCAACTAGGGTAGGTAACTTTTTTAACTTTTGTAAATTCAACTTCGTTTGTAAAACCAACAGGAATTCCATTAGAATCAAAGGTTCTAGCGCTCAACAACGTTGATTCATTAATTTTAAATGGATCTGTATATTTTATTGAACTCATTGTTGGTTCTGATCCATCCGTAGTATAATAAATATTAGATTTTTTTCCTGCTCTAATATCGGCCTTTAAGCTTACAATAGTTTCGTTTTCAAAATCACCTCCAAAAGGTAATATACGAGTCATTGTATGACCGAACTGATCCATTGGGAAGTTTTTAAACCCTGCCTTTAATGCTGGAGAATTCTCTTTAACTTGATAATTTCCATTAATCGGATCTACAAAATTTGGATTTGCTGAAACAGCATTTAGATCATAACCTTCCTTATTCCAAGCTTCCATGTTCTGATTTGGTGACATCTCAAAATTATCAGGATAATTAACGTTCCAATACGTGTTATTGTCATAGTTTTCACTCCATTTAACCTTTTTAGACAATCCTACGCCTCGAATAAAGTTTTTAGTAGGTACATTTTTTCCAGGTAGTGTTCCTGCAATCACAAAAATGTTTTTATAAATCTCGTCTTCTGAATATTCTGGCCATACATGCCATCCAGAAGGAACTGCACTTACGGTAATATTATTGTACACCTTACGGCCCATACCATCTCTAAGTTTAATGGTAGAACCTAAGTTTAGATTATTATAGATTTCGTAATAACTAGAGCCATCATCTAAATCAATCGTCCAGTTTCCTGCACTAATAGATTTTCTATAATTGGCTATTCTGTTATTTCGTAAAATAGTGTTATCAATAGCATCCAATCTTGTTAATTCCTTTATAAAATGCTCATTCGTTCCTCTACCACCTTTCCATTGTCTTTCTCGTCCCCAAGAATTAAAAGGTCCATGTTCTCCTGTTTCTCTAACGGTTTCCCAAATATCATTAAATTCAATAAGGTGTCCTCCCCAAGTACCATCGTTAATACATATTCCTGCACGTGGACAGTTATAAATGGTATTGTGAGACGCTGTAATTTTATGACTCATAGAAATATAAACGCCTGCCACTTGTTTACCAACATCACCAAAATCGTGCATGATACTATTTTCAACAGTACATTCTTTTGGATAATCAGGTGTTTTAGGTCCTGCTTCTAAATCCATGTTTTCACGCATGTGATTCCAATTCTTTCCATCCATTAATCTGTCATCCCAAGTTTGATAAAAACGAACTGCTTCGGGAGAACCAACAAAACATACGGCACTTTCTCCAGTATGTACAAATCGACAACCGCTTACTTTATTGTTACGATTGTAAGCACTCATAAATACACCATTTCCTCCTACATACTCAAAATTACAGTCTTCAATTAACAGGTTTTCTGTACCTTCCATAAAAATGGTACCACCTCTGTGAATAGCCCAATCGCCACGAGCAACTGGCTCATAAGCCTCCATAAACGTATAATTGGTTTGTGTAAATTTGAATCCTTTAAACTGAATGTTTTTTACAGGTGATTCTTTAGTGCCCTTCAACTGAATCATATCTTTTATAACAGGAACTTCAATTTTAACGTCACTTAATTTCACGCCTTGCATCGGATAATAGTAAAGCGTACTAGTTTTGTTGTCTAAAAACCATTCCCCAGGAACATCTAGTTCCTCAAAAATATTTTCAACAAAATAATAAGACGCATGACTTTTTTTTCCTCCAATACCATGTGTTCTCTGTAGTTGCCAACCACCTTCGTTAAGGTATATTCTACTTTCTTCTTTATTGATTGATTTAAGTCTGTACTGCATATTTCCCCAGTTATGACTTTGGAAACCATGCACAATTCCTGTTTCTGGATTGCTCCATGTTTTATCCGAAAAAGTTTCAGGATCGTAGGAAAACCATTTGTCATATCGTTTGTCTGTACCTCCTGTTACTTGCAGGTATCCTTTCCCGTCACGAAGTGGATTCTCATAATCATAATTAGGAAAACGTGCTCTTACTTGACGGACATCATTAACAAATAATTGATCCATAGACAATCCACTTGGAACTTGAGTTTTATAAATACCTCCTTTGTGTTTTTTCCATTTTAAAGATGCTAATTGACGAGAACCTTTTACAACAACCTTTTCTCCTGGAATTGCAGAAAATACAACTGGTTTTTCTGTTGTTCCTGAATATTCGCTACCCAAGGTTAGCGTTTCATCAATATAATATTCCCCTGCAGAAAACCATACGGTTACAGTTTCTTTGCTCGCATATTTTTTTACTTCCAGTAAGGCTTTTTTAAAGCTTAAATAAGGACTGTTTATTGTGCCTGAATTCGCATCATTTCCTTTGGGAGATACATAAATATCTTTCGCAAAAGAATTGCTAAGCATTAACAGAACTAGAAGGATTGTTAATAAATTTCTGTTTATTATCATCTTATAAAATTTAATTTTCGTTTTAAATACGAGTGTTGATTTTTAAATCTTATTCCTCAAATGAAACAACAACCTTATCTAAAATTGGTTTTGATTCATTTTCTGTTGTATCTGTCATTTTAACCTCAAATTGAAAACCATATCCTTTAGGTAAGTCTGAAAAATTCATTTGCGCAGGAGTTTTTTCAATTTGCTTAGAGAAACCTTTGATATAATCATACTGTTCTTTCACAACTTGCCAATCACTCCACTCATTCACCAATCCATCATTAGTGGTATCTACACCCATTCTTACTTCTACAGTTTCCACCCAAGGACCAGTACTTACATAATCATTTCTTGTTTGGGTAAGCAAGTAATATTTACCTTCTGCAAACATGATATCTGGATCTGGATGTCCTTGACCTATATTACCACAAAACTCAAATTTTTTATTGATGTTATCAGAAGTAAACCAAGCAACACTCATATGCTTACCACCTGTCTTACCTGCTGGATCATAATCTGCGAATAAATAATATTGACCACCGATAGAAATAGAAGCCCAATCTCCAAAAGAATTTTGTTCTGGCTCATGGATTTCGTATTTACCAAAAGAAACGACGTCTCCTTTTTTGATTCTTTGTCTCGGAATATCAACTGGTGACGCTTTTCCAGGATAGTTATCTGGGTCTTCCTTAAACCAATGAGGATGTGCATATTCAGCAAATTTTCCTGTTGGTTTGGTACGTTCATCTACAGGTGGGTTTAAAATTTTAAAATCATTAAAACCATCTTTACTAACAGCATGCGTTGCTAAGGGCGAATCCCAAGCATGCGTAGAAGCATCAATAGGCGACCAATCTTCAGCTATAATATGAAAATTACCTTCTAAATCTCTAATAACTGCACAATCAGAACCATCTGAAGGATCCTTAAAAGCCATGCCCATTTTTTTACCAACAATACCATCAGTTAAGTTTTCATCAATAAGTAAATGCGGATCTTGATCGTTTGGAAAATCGTAATAAAAATAAAATTTTCCATCAATATATTCTGCAGAAGTTACCCAACGAGAAGACATATCGGATATAGGTCCATAATGCACCCAGTTTTTCATATCGATACTATGCCAAGCATGATATCCCTTTAACGGTTTTTTTAATCCTGATGGAGCATCAAATTGATTTTTAAGATGTGTTGTTTTTAATACAACATCATACCCTTTTAAGATGGTATCCTTACTTTTAAAATCATTCGGTCGTTTATTATTCTTTCTAGTATCATATTTACCAAACATCCAGTAATTTCCATCTCCTAACTGTAATGCTACAGGGGCATCGCCTAAATTTGCTGGTGCTGCAGTAGGAATTTGTTCCCAATTTAACCATTCTGGTGATTGAGAAAATGTAATAGATTTTGCAGCTCTTTTTTTTGCAAACTTTTTCATGGCGCTTTGAAATACGGCTTCCTTTTCAGTAGGAATTACTTTTCCTTTGCTGATTTCTAAATTTGTTTTTGTAGCTATATTTTCTTGCCAGTCTTTTTGAGACTCAATAGTCCAAGTATTTTGTGCTTGTAGCGCTCCGTTTACAGTAAATAAAGCAAATGTAAGCAGTAAAAAAGCTTTGTTTATTTGTGTTCTGTTTTTCATTTTTATTATATTATTTTTTAGATTAAAAGAATTTTACGGTATTATTTATTTTGTAAAAGAAAAAGCAACTGCTTTTTGATGTCTCCATACTTTAACATTATGTTCTTTAGCATTTAAACGGCTCATCGTTCTTACAAAAGATTTCTCATCCGCTATTTTTTCTGAATTTAATTCTATCACAACATCATCCACTTTAAATCCCATTTTAGCCAATTTACTATTCTTAGGAACAGAAACCAGTAACACTCCATAAGTGTCAAACATTCCTGTTGCAGAAAGTTCTGCTTCCGTTTCTAGTGTTTTAAATTTAGCTCCCATGAACCCTTTCAACTTTGACTTCACAAATACATTAGAGGCTATTTCTTTAGGTGCAAGAATTTTAGGTTTCATTGCCAAGTTTTTCAATTTATCAGAAGTAACACCAAAACCAGACATCGGAAAGTTTTTAAATCCAAGACTTAATGCTGCTGATTTATTTGAGACGGTAAAGTCGCCATGTTGAGGTTTTCCTGCAAAAAGAACATTACCATACAAACTTTCAGCATCGTCCTGTGTTTGTTCTTGTGCACCATAAGCAGGTACCACTTTTTTAGAATCAGGATTGTGAACGAAATTAAAATTTCTAGTTCCTCCCCAAAGCGTTGGGTTACTAGATTTGTACACTGTTCCGCCCCATAGAATATTTCTTTCAAAAATATCATTTGTTGGTTTTGGGTAGGGTACATTACAGGTGTATCCTCTGCCTAAAATTACATTATTTGTAACCGTACGATGATATCCTTCACGTGTTTTAATACCTCCAGATAGACTTATATTATTGTAGATCTCATAATTGGTAGATCCATCATCCAAATCAATATCCCAACCATGATCACATTGCATTCTATTGTTACGAATAATAGTGGTCTGATAAGCATCCCACAAAGGAGCATTTGGATACTTTTCTATATAATAACTAATCATTGCTTTTCCATTCTCATCTCTAAAGTCAGGTCCAGAAGGTCCAGCTCTAAACCAATAACGATCTCTTCCCCAAGAATTAAAAGCGCCATGATCGTGAGTCTCTAAAACCGTTTCAAAACAATCGTTCCATTCTATGATATGACCTCCCCAAGTTCCATCACAAATATTAATGGCAGCTCTTGGTGTGTGACTAATAGTGTTATGACGAAGTGTAATTCTTGATGACATAGAAATATTAATTCCTGAGGCTTGTTTTTCAAAACGACCACAAAGCATCATTAAATTATTTTCAACGATACAATCTGCTGGATATTCCTCAGATTTTGGTCCAATAGTAGTATCTATTACATCTAATGCTGGAGGAAGATGTTGAAAACTAAATGAAGGATCACGAACAGCAGCAAAGGAACCAACAAAGTTTACATCCGTAGAACCATTATTTTGAAAAATATTTTCTTTTATCTGAATGTTACGGCTATAGCTATCAACAAATACTGCATTTCCTCCCAATTCTTTAAAAGAACAATGATCGATGACAATATTTTCCGTTCCTCTCATATGAATGGCTCCACCACGGTATACACACCAATCACTTCTTAGTAAAGGCTCAATGGTTTCTCTTAAAGTTCTTTTAGTACCTGTAAAATGAATCCCAGTAATATGAACGTTTTTAACAGCTTTGGTTGTTTCGTAATTTTTAACAACGGTCTCTTTTTGTGCATTACCACTTTTGCGAATAACCATTTCTGCAACAGGTAGTTTATGATCTCCATAAACTTCAATAAGGTGTTTAATTTGAAGTACAGCTTCAATTTTTGTGTTGTTAAGGTTTGTATTGGCTTCTGGCATATAATACAACCAACCGTCTTTAGTATTATGATACCATTCCCCAGTAACATCTAATTCTTCAAAAACGTTTTCTATCATTCGATACCCTTTGTGAGGTGGAGCAGATCGGTTGTTTTGCCAACCCCCTTCGTACACCAATTCGCCTTTATTGTTTTTACCAGTCACAAAATAATGTTGACTTCCCCATAAACCTCTGTGCATACCGTTTAAAATTGCTCCGGTAGGATCTTTCCATTCAGCTGCTTTTTTAGCATCCCAAGCATCTGGAGCTGCTCCTGAAAAAGGAACTGTTCCTGCTTTTTTTCCACGTACAGAAGGATCTCCATCTGTAGGTATAAAACCAGCATTAAAATTAGGATATCGTGCCATGTGTTGTCTTTTCTGATCTACAAAAAGTTGATCAATTGCATTTAAATCTCCCACATTGGTACGATAAATACCATCTTTAAATTCTTCCCATTTAGAGGTAATTAATTGTGCTCCTGTAATAACTACGTTTTCATTTTTAGCTGCCGAATAAACAACAGGAAATTGTTCACTACCACTATCTGCTGTGGTAATTTGTAAAGGCGTTATTAATCTATAAACTCCCTCATGTATAACAATGTTACATGCTTCTTTTCCTAAAAGTCCACTAGCTCTTAATTTAGCTTGTGCTGCTTTTATAGTTAACAAAGGTTTAGACTCTGTTCCATCATTGGCATCCGATCCATTGGTTGCGACATGAATGTCTAGTGCATATAATGGTACAATGCACAGTACTAACAATAAGGTAATTATTTTTTTCATTAGTTTATATATTAATTTTTCATTCTTATTTTAAGCAGTAATTTATTTTGCTACATCTTCTGCATATATATTTACTTCTCTATCATTTTGTTGAAGTTTTCCAGGAGTACTTCTTCCTTTATCTACATAAGATTGAAGTAATTTTGTCAATTCTTCTACTTTTTCAGGGTATTTATCATATAGATTGGTAGTCTCTGCGATGTCATTAGACAAATCAAATAACTGTAAACTAGGAGATCCTTCTGGGGTTTTACCAGCTCTTGGCGTACTCCAACCACCAGATCCAGGACAAAGCGCTAATTTCCAATTTCCTTTTCTGATAGAAAAAGAACCATTAATACTATGACTAATGATGTCTTTTCTATTAGTTTTTGTTGGATTTTTTAACGTTGGTAAAAAGGAAATAGCATCTACACCTGATGTTTCATCTAATTCTATCCCTGTAATATCAGAACAAGTAGCTATAAAGTCAGTCATACATGTTAATCTATCTGTTTGCGTTCCTGCTTCTATAACTTCTGGCCAACGAATGATAAAAGGAACTCTATGTCCTCCTTCATAAATATCTGCTTTATTTCCTCTTAAATTTCCACTAGGTGAGTGTCCTTTCTTTTTTAAAGCAGGAATTTTTGCAGCAGGAGAACATCCATTATCCGTAGAAAATAAAACAATGGTGTTTTCTGTTAAATGATGTTTGTCAAGTGCTTTTAATACTTCTCCTACAACCCAATCTGTTTCCATTAAAAAATCACCATAAGGTCCTAATTCCGATTTTCCTCTCCATTTTTCACTAGGTACAATAGGCGTGTGGGGAGAGGTTAGAGGTAAGTATAAAAAGAAAGGTTCTTTTTCTCCAGCTCTCTCATTTATATAATCAACAGATTTTTCTGCAAAAACTTGTAAACATTCACCTGATTTAAAACTTGGAGCAGAAGGTCCTTTTCTAGAACGTATCTTAGGATCATTCATAACCGAAGGAAGTTCTGTCACCTTTTCATTTTCAATATAAACATACGGAGGCATATCTAAAGAAGCTGCTATTCCATAGAAGTAATCAAAACCATTACTTGTTGGCGTTATAGCTGGTTTCGTATAATCGATATCCCATCCGCCACCAATTTGCCATTTCTCTTTTTTGTAATTAGGTAACAATTCCCAACCAATACCTAAGTGCCATTTGCCAACCATAGCTGTGTGATAGTCAGCTTGCTTTAACAAACTAGCTACAGTAGTTTCTCTTTTTTTAAGCAACGGTTTCGCAGTCGGTTTATGGATAACCCCTTTAGATAAAGTTGTTCGCCAATTGTAACGTCCTGTTAAAAGTGAATAACGAGATGGTGTACAAACAGAAGATGACGTATGCGCATCCGTAAAACGAATGCCTTCTGCAGCCATACGATCTATGTTTGGTGTTGCAGCTTTCCCTGTAGTATGAGAAACATCACCTATCCCCATATCATCGGCATAAATAAAAATGATATTAGGACGACTTGTGTCAGCCTTTTTTTGTGCCAGTAAATTTTGACTCAAAATTAAAAAAACAACTGCAATTATAGATTTGTACATTTTTAATAAGATTATAATGTTAAGGTAAAATTATTATTTATCATTAATATAGGCTTACTCTAATCCTTCTTTTTGTTGCTCTTATTGAATAGAGATAAATATCCATACTTGATGATAAGAATTCTTATTATATATGCTTATTGACTTATAGTGAGTTGTTTAACTTTTAGGCTTATCAACTAAATGTTAGCGAAATGTTGCATTAGAGAAAAGTATTTGAATGATTAGAGTAAAGGTTTCTTTAGTGTATAGGATATATTTGTATTACATTTAATCAAGCTAATAAATTTAAGACTGATTAAAAACCTTAATTTACAATGTTTCCTATGAAGTTAAAAGTTTTATTTCTTTGTATTTTTATTTTATTTTCAATTCCGTTTTCTTCTCAAGAAAAACAAGTTGATTTTAAAGTTGATTTCGAATCATTTTTATCTAAGCATGACATGCTTTGGGATATTGTACCAGATAAATGGCAAACCGCTCCTTATTCAGGTAATGGAAATATTGGTTTTTTATTTTATCAAGCACAAGAATCAGAAAAAAATGTCATCTCATTACATATTGGACGCCATGATTATTACGATCATAGAGAAGCCAAAACAAAAGCCGATGAAATGCTTTGGATCAAAAGAAGCAGATTACCATTAGGTCATTTTAAATTAACATCTAAAGGAAAAATAACAGGTGTTGACATGCGTTTGGATTTGTGGAATGCAGAATTAACAGGTACTATTAAAACCTCTAAAGGAAGTTATAAAATTAAAGGTTTTACGCATAGTACAAATGATAATATCTATTTTGAAACCGATACAAAAGATGAAGATATAAAAATTACTTGGCACGCAGAAGATCCTATTCCACCAGTTTATGAAGTCTTAAAAAGTGGCGGAGGTCCAAAAGGTGGTACTTGGGATAAAATGAGAGCGGTAACTTTAGAGATGGCTCCAAAACCAACATTTAGCGAGAAAAACGGCTACAATTTTTGTTATCAACCTTTATTTAATCATAGAGGAGAAACCACTACAGGTTATAAAATTACAGGAAATCCTTCTGGAAAACAACAATTAATAACGAGCGTTCATCATAGTTATCCAGAACGAAATTCGCTAGAGATTGTTACTGAAAATTTAGAAGTAGGAGAGGAGCTTATTAAAAAAAATAGCTTTATTTCATCACATAAAAAATGGTGGCATAACTATTATCCGTTGAGTTTTTTAACCATTAATGATGCAGAAAAAGAATCTTTCTATTGGATACAAATGTATAAGTTAGGTTCTGCTTCTAGAGGAAATGGACCCATTTTAGATCTGATGGGACCTTGGTATAATAGAACTTTTTGGCCAATGGTTTGGGGAGATTTAAATGTACAACTCATCTATTGGACGCATTTAACAGCCAATAGAATGTCTATTGGAGAATCTTTACCCAATAACATTGATAAATATGCAAAAAACCTAGAAAACAATGTACCTGCAAGTTGGAAAAACAGTGCTGCCGTTGCTGCTTTAATGCCGCAAGATCTTATTGCTTTCAACGGAGCAAAAGTACCAGATATGTTAGCATGGATCTTAAACGATTATTGGTTGCATTGCCAATTTGCTGGTGATGATATTCGAATGCGAGATAAATTATTCCCTATTTTAAAAAAGACGGTGAATAGTTATTTAAATTATATAAAAGACAATCCTGTTGATGCCAAAGATGGAAAAATTCATATTAAATATAGTTGGTCTCCAGAGTACAAACCAGGTCGTGGGCAAGACATTAATTTTACGTTGGCATTAATTCGTTGGAGTTGTCAAACATTAATCGATATTGATGAAAAGCATCAAATAAATGATCCTCTTAAAAAAGATTGGGAGTATTTACTAACTAATTTGGTTGATTTTCAAATTGATGAAAACGGATTGATGATAGGAAAAGATAGACCTTTTGCAAATCCGCATAGGCATTATTCACATTTATTAGCCTTTTATCCTTTAATGGTAATTACACCAGAAAAAGAAGCCGATAAAAAACTATTACGCACTTCATTAGACCATTGGTTAGATGTTACTTTTAATAGTGGTAAAAAAATTAAAGCCATGCCTGTAACTGGTTATACAGCTACTGGAGCTTCATCTATGTACGCTAATTTAGGAGACGCAGAAAAAGCTTATTATTATCTTGATTTTTTAATCAAACATAAAAACATTTCATCTACAACCATGTATTCCGAAGGAAAAATTAACCCTGTTATTGAAAGTCCGCTATCTTTTGCAACAAGTTTACATGATATGATGCTTCAAAGTTGGGGTGGAAAAATAAATGTATTTCCTGCAAGTCCTAAAAAATGGAAAGATGTTGCTTTTCACAACTTAAGAACACAAGGCGCATTTTTGGTGAGTGCTAAAAAAATAGAAGGAACTACCGAATTTGTATCTATAAAAAGTTTAAAAGGAAACGAATGTAACGTTCAGGTTGATTTTAAAAATCCGAATTTTTATATCAATGGCAAATGTGTTTCCATAAAACAAAATGCAAATGGTTCGTATCCTATAAATTTAAAGAAAAATGAATCGGTAATAATTACTGCCAAAACTTTAAATAAAACCGATTTAAGTATTAAAGAGTTACCAAAATCTAAAAAAGAGCAGAACCTTTTTGGGTATGGTAACAAAACAAAAAGATTACCTGGTCATACATATTACAGTTCTTATTAAAATTAATTATGAAAACAATTTTATATCATCTATTTATTATTTCTTCTTTTTTATCATGCACTGCAGTTACTCAAACTTTACAAGCGCAAGAGAAGAAACCGAATGTTATTTTTATCTTTTCTGATGATCAAAGATTCAATTCTTTGAGTATGACTGGAGATCCTATTATTCAAACTCCAAATATTGATGAATTAGCTAAAGAAGGAGTCTTTTTTAACAATGCTTATATTACTAGCCCTATTTGTGGCCCAAGTAGAGCAAATATATTTACAGGACAATGGGAACGAAGAAATAAAATTGGCTTTACTAATGTTTCTAAAAATCTTATTTCTGAAACTACCTATAAAAATAGCTGGCAAGCACAATTAAAAAAAGCAGGATACTCAACCGCTTTTATAGGAAAACATCACACAAAAATAGGAGATAGAAATGATACGCCTTTAAGAAAAGATGTAGATTTTTGTTACTATGGTAATGGTCATTTAGGGTTTTATCCAGCAAAAAAACACAAACAGTTTGCAAACCTTAAAAACGAAACACAAGTTGAAGGAATGTTAGAGGCAACTAAGGCTTTTTTAACACAAGGAGATGCTTATGATTACTTTTATAAAAATGCTGATGCCTCCATTAAAAATCAAATTAAGAAAAGAGACCCTAACAAACCTTTTTCTGCATGGATTAATTTAAATCTACCTCATGCTTCTAGTATTGGCGGAATGGGTTCACATGAAACAGACCCAGAATATTACAAAACAGGATATGATGATGTAAAAGATAAAATTGAATTACCAGAAGGGTATCCTCAAAACATTAGTTTGCCAGAAGATGTTTATGCCACCAAAGATTTAATGAAATATTACATAACATCTAAAAAGGGTAAATTACTAAATGAGAAACTAAAAATGACCAGAGCAATTCATGCTATAGATATCATGATAGGAAATTTACGTTCATTTTTAAAGGAAATTGGCGAAGCGGATAATACCGTTATTGTATTTTGTTCAGACAATGGTTTGTTTTTAGGCGAACACGGATTAGGTGGTAAAACTATTTTGTACGATGAATCTGTACACGTTCCTATGATTGTGTATTCTCCTTTTTTTACTGATAAAACACAAGGAAAAGTAATAGATGATTTGGTGGTTGGTCAAGATATTCCTGCTACACTTTTAGAAATGTGTGGTGTAAATATCCCTGCATCTTATCAAGGAGCAAGTGTGCTTCCTTTGATAGAAAAGAAGAATGTAAAATGGAGAGATGACATCTTTTTAGAAAACTTATTTACAGATCAAGGATATCCAAGACAAGAAGGCGTACGAAGTAAACAATATAAATACATTCGTTCTTTTAGTAAATTAAATGACCGAAATAAATATGTTCCAAACCAATCTTCAAACTCAAATGAACAACCTATTTACGAGGAATTATTCGATATTATAAAAGACCCAAAAGAAGAAAATAATTTAGTAGGTAATAAAGACTACATCAAAGTTTTAAATGAATACAGAGAACGGTGTAAAACTTTGGTGTCTGAACTAAATTAGTTTTATAATTAAGTAATTATCATCATGAAAAAAGTATTTCTATTAGTAATGGCTTGTTTAGTTACATCAAGCAGTTTTGCACAAGAAAGACCAAAAAAGCCAAATGTAGTATTAATTTTAACCGATGATTTAGGTTGGCAAGATGTAAAGTGTTACGATATTGACGAGCCTTCGCCATTCGAAACACCAAATATTGATAAATTAGCTACAGAGGGCGTTCTTTTTTGGCAAGGTTATTCTGCTGCAACTGTTTGTTCTCCTTCTAGAGGAGCTATTTTATCAGGAAAACATCCTGTTCGTCTAGAAAGAACTAGCGTTAGAGGAGGTCATCCACCATTGCCTTTTAATTATGGATCTTTATTAATAAGTCCTTGGATGAGAGGTGCTTTAGATACATCAGAAGTTACTATTGCCGAATCTCTTAAAACCAATGGTTACAAAACAGGGCATTCTGGTAAATGGCATGTAGGTATTGCAGTAACAGACTATCCAGAACCGAAAGATCAAGGTTTTGATTTCTCAAAGCATGGTTTTGGATCTCATAAAAGAATGAAAGACCGCACAAAAGGGTTCTCAACTGCCGACAAATCTGATCCATTTTATTTAGACGAAGCAGGTTTTCCTTTTGATGATATCACTCAAGATGGAATTGATTTTATGGATGGAAACCAAAAAGATCCATTTTTTCTTTTTTATGCTTCTCGTTTAGTGCATACACCAATTCATACAAGAAGTGAAGCTTTATTAAAAAAATACTACCAGAAATTAGGCATAGATTATCCTAAAGAAAAGGATCTTTGGGAAGAAAAAGGACAAAGAAATGCATATTATGCTGCCATGGTAGAAACGATTGACCATTATACAGGTTTATTGATTAAGTACCTTGAACAAACTGAAGACCCAAGATGGCCTGGACATATGTTAATTGAAAATACGTATGTGGTTTTTACTTCTGATAATGGAGGTATGGAGCAACATACTGGTGAAATTATTACAGACAACTATCCGTTAGATAAAGGAAAAATTAATGCTAAAGAAGGAGGTACCAGAGTTCCTTTTATTGTAAAAGGCCCAACAATTTCTTCAAATATAGAATCTAACGTAATGGTAAATGGTCTTGACCTTTATCCTACAATATTGAGTTGGACAGGAACCCAAAAAGAAGACAATCAAATATTAGATGGTGCCGATTTATCAACATTATTAGATAAAGACCCAACGGATTCAAAATTAGTTTTAGATCCAGAAACTGGTAAAGCTAGAAATACTATGATGTGGCACTTTCCAAACAGTTCTATGCAATCTACTTTGCGTGTTGATGGTTTTAAATTGGTACGAGAATATGTTGCTACTGAAGAAAAAACGGAGTTAGCTTTGTATGAATTGTATAAAAATGAATCTGAACGTGTAGATATTGAAGAGGCTAAAAATCTTGCAAAAAAAATGCCAGAGAAAGCCAAAGAAATGAATCGTCTTTTAGAAGAACGATTAGAAAAACTAAATGCTAGATATCCTTATTTAAACCCAACCAGTAAAGCAGATTTACCAAACAAAGCAAAAGTACCTACGGTTGTTACACATGGTATAGACGGACAAAATGTTTGGTTAGAATACAAAACCAATGGAGCCAAAGTTGTAAAAGCAGAGTTAATATACACAAAAAACGGAGGTATACCAGGAGAAATTTGGTTTCCTATTACCATGAAGCTTACTGGTAATAAAGTTTGCGTAAAATTACCTAAAGGTACCACACATTATGTCTTTAATTTGGTTGGCGAAAACAATTTTTTAATTAGTTATCCAGATGCCGGTTACCAAAAAACCACAAAAATATTTGCAACGAAAGCAATACAAGTTAAATAATATATTTAACTCATCTTTATATTACCTGAAAGGATTCCGTATTGGATAGTCCTATTAAATATATTCGTTCATTTAGTAAAGAAAACGACTGAAATAAATATGTTCCTAATCAATCTTCAAACAATAACGAACAACCTATTTAAGAGGAATTATTCAATATTAATAAAGACCTAAAAGGACAAAATAATTTAGCAGGGGATAAAAACTATATCAAAGTTTTAAACGAATACAGACAAAAGTGTAAAACATTAGTATCAGAATTAAATTTTCACCTACAATTATATACCTCATGAAAAAACTGTTATTTATAGTATTAGTCGGAATTGGAACGCTCCTTTTGGTAAGTATGATTTCTAAAAATCACACAACTGACAATTCTATCAATAAAGAAATAGTTAAAAATAATAAAACTACGGATTCAAAGCTTAGAGTTTATTACATAAGACATGCAGAAGGTGGACACAATGTTAAAAAAGAATGGAGCATATATCCTGAGAGTGAATGGCCTTCTTATGTAGGAAATCACTTAGCCTTTACCCCAAAAGGAATTATGCAACAATCAAGAGTACCTAATAAGTTAAACCGATTTCATTTTGATTTTGTTGCCGTAAGTCCTGCATGGCGATGTAAAAACACGTTGTTACCGTATCTAGAAAAGTCTAAAATAAAAGGAGAGATTTGGCCAGAACTTGCAGAAATTTATGCCACAAAACTTATCATTTCTCCGGATTTACCAAAATATGTATCAAAAGAGAAAATTCTTGGTGCTGGAGATGCTATAACTTTATTAGCAGGAGAAGAACCTTATTTCACATTGCGAAATGATGGTTTGAATGAATTTAAAAAAGCTCGTTTTCCTAGAGATCATTCAGAGAGCGCAAAAGAAAACGCAATGGCTAAGGTTATTATTGATAGGGTTTTGAAATTAATTGATGATCGCAGTTATTCTTATAAAACGATTCTTTTATCCGGACATGGAAGCAGTGGAAAAGCGATTTTAAGATTGCTTACTAATGACCCTTTAAATGGTTTTCCTCCAATTACAAATACAGGTGTTTGGATGGTAGAACAACAAGATAATGGAACTTTTAAATTAAAAATGTTCAACGATGTTCCACTTCAGTAATAAAATAGCTTTGATAAACTGTTTTGATGACATTACCAACCTCACAAAAATAAAATGATACAACCTAAGTCTTTTGTATCCTTTATTAAGTAAAATTTATGATCGTTTACAACAATAATTTGGTGAGTTAGAGAAAATGTATTTGAGTAATAATAGATATTTTTACAGTGTACTAAACATTGAAAACGATGTTTTTAATTTAATTAACCAACCTTATCACTAACCTTATGATCAAAAAAATTACGTTTTTAATAGTATTTCTTTTCACTGTACAAGTTTCTAACGCACAATTTTTGTGGTTGGAAGATGAAACAAATACGCGTAAAATTGAGTTTACAGCCGAAGAAGATGTACCCACAAATTTAACAGGAAACTTTCCAAACCCTCATACTTTAGGTATTAATACACATACTATTGTCTCTAAATACAATAGACCTGAAGGGACCAATGATTTTTTATCTTTTAACTTGTTCAATTATGTAACAGATTTAACCGATTATACAGTTACACTAAAAGCATATCTTGACATCCCTACTGATGAGCTAACTACAAACAACTCAAAACTTAGAGTGTTTTTTCAAAGTTCTGATGCAGGAGGACGTGTTTATGAGCAATTGAAATTCACAGTTGGGCAAGAATGGGAAACTTTTACCTTTCATTTTCAAGATGTTGCTATTCCACAGAATGTACTAGATGTTGGAGGGTATGACCTTATGATAATTGGTTTAGCCAATGGTAGTATAGAAGAACCAGCTATGAGTTATTATTTTGATGAAATATATGGCTCAACAGATCAAACTGCAACAACAGTAGATCATCCAGCGGCGTGGTTAGCAGGTTCATGGGGAGGTACATTTCCTGTTTTTGGTGGAGAAAGATTAGATACAGAAATAGCAACAGGACATGACCCAATAGGAGGTGTAAATGAGCTAGTAACAGAACTTCCTGCTCTAGGACATGTGATTACAAATCTTT
Organism: Polaribacter sp. HaHaR_3_91; assembly: GCF_019278525.1. Classification (NCBI taxonomy): domain Bacteria; kingdom Pseudomonadati; phylum Bacteroidota; class Flavobacteriia; order Flavobacteriales; family Flavobacteriaceae; genus Polaribacter; species Polaribacter sp. HaHaR_3_91. The sequence continues at coordinate 3,421,238 of NZ_CP058986.1, read as the reverse complement.
CTTATTTTGCACATTCACATTATTTTAACGTAAGAGATAATACCAATGTAGATGTTGCTTCTGAAATACACGAAAGTTTAGTTCCTAGTGCTGAGAATCAAGAAATAATGCTTGAAGTTTTACAAACACTAAAAAATTCTGGGAAGAAGATTATTTTGTACATTTCTACAAATTATTTAGACAGAGCAAGTGATGAAACACAAGCTGCTTGGGTAAATTATTACACAACAAAGTTTGATGGAAATGAATATTTAGCTTACAAAAATTTAGTCCAAGGGTTTATTCCTGCAGTAGCAGAATATGCCGATGGATATTGGTTCGATACTACAACTTCGCTTCGAGACGATGGACATTTAGAAGATTTTGTTCAAATGTTTAAAGATGCTGATCCTGGAGCGGCTATGTCTGTTTCTGAGTTTGGGCATTTACATTATATAGAAGGAGAACCAGTTATGGTTGATTCTGATGGAATTGATGATGAAGACGATAGAGACTATAATGTATCAAACTTTAGAGGAAATAACTCTTATTCAGATTTTACAAGAGGACATGTATCTGCACTAGGTGGTGGTGCTCCTCCAAATTCATGGGGATATGAAGAGTATACTTTACCCGCTATGGTTGGTAATCCTTGGTCAGTCTATGAAAAAAAACAAGTACTAAAACATGTATGGTTTCCTATTAGAGACAAATGGCATGTTTCTAGTGCAAATTTAATATTCGGGATAGAAGATGCGTACAGGTTTTCTAAAATTCTTATAGATGCTAAAGCTGGTGTTACTTTTGCTAATACGATATCTAATAATAATGGTGTTGATGCTGGACATATTAAGGACGACGAAATGGTAATTATGAAAACAATTAATGACAGACTTTTATCTAATCCTGTGCCGGATTATGAACCTTATGTAAGACCTGAAGGGGCTTATCTTGTTGGAGAAATCGACAATACTCTTTCATCAACTGATGATTTTATAAATCCAACATCCAATCCATTTCAAATTAACTTGTATCCCAATCCTGTGGTTGATGCGTTAACCATTACAAAGACTGCAACAGGTATCTCAAGCATAATTGTTGTGTCTGTTACAGGAACAAAAGTATTAGAAAAGTTATGGGATGATGGAGCTTTATCAACACAATTAGATTTGTCTACATTAAAATCAGGAATGTATTTTGTTAAACTTACTAACAGTAATAATCAAAGTTTAACACGAAAAATAATAATAACAAAATAAGCTGCTCAAACAGTATCGAATAATTATTTTACACATTAAAAGGTAATCATAGCGTAAATAATTGATTGTTTAGAGCAAATTGAATATCGTAGAGCCCTTTATTTTTGTATCAACTATAAAAAAACTAAATAATGAAAAACTCAATTTTATATTTCTTTTTGTTGATCTCATTTTTTTCTCTTAAAGGGCAAGAATTAGTGAAGCCTAATATTGTTTTTATTTACGCAGATGACCTTGGTTGGCAAGATACTCAGTTAAATGATGTTGGTGCTGTTGTACCTTGGGAAACCCCTAATATGTTGTCATTGGCAGAAAGTGGTGCTAATTTTTCACAAGCTTATGCTTCAGCACCAACTTGTGCACCATCAAGAGGGGGTACAATGAGTGGTAGAATGCCTCTTAAAACTAAAATGACCCATGTAGCTGGAGGGCAAATACCTAATGTTAAATCTTCAAATAAAACGATAGAGTCGTATTATCCTGGTAGATTACAGCTAGATGAAGTTACCATGGCTGAAGCATTAAGTCCTTTAGGGTATATATCTGGTCATATTGGCAAATGGCATATGGCAGCTAACCATAATATTTATCCGGAAGCTGTAGATCAAGGGTTTAATTATCAAGATACTGATAGAGGAATTACTAGAAGTATGGGAGACAGATCTGTAGACTTTGCTACTGATGCAGAAGATGATCCTTATCGATTAGATGAAGATGGCAGACCTTATGATGCGGTAACAGAATTAGCATTGGGTTTTATGGATGATAACAAAGAAGAACCCTTTTTTCTATACATGGCGCACTGGTTGGTTCATTCTCCTATACAAACAAGAGATTTAGCATTACTAGAATATTATTGTGATAAATTAGGAATTCCTGTTCCAACAACAGATGCAAATATTACGACTCCAGGCCAAACAAATCCATATTATGGAGCGATGATTGCTAGTTTAGATTGGAGTTTAGGGAGAGTAGTAGATTATTTAAAAGAAACAGATGATCCAAGAAATCCTGGGAAAAAATTATTTGAAACTACCTATATTATATTTGCGTCAGATAATGGAGGGGCAGAAAATCATGGGTCAGAAATTATTACAGATAACTTTCCTTTAGATTTAGGGAAAACACACACCAAAGAAGGCGGTTTGCGTACTCCATTTGTTATAACAGGACCTGGTATTGTAGAAAATAAAGTATATGATAACATAGTTTCTCATTTAGATTTTTATCCTACAATTATGGAGGTTACTGGAGCAGATGCCGTTCTTGATGCAAATGTTCTGAACAATTTAGATGGTGTAAGTTTATTTCCTTTTTTAAGTGGAACTGAAACAGAAATAAAAAATAGCGACGATACTGAAAGAACAGATCTTTTTTGGCATTACCCACATGGACAAGATGAAAGAGCATCTTCAGCTATTAGAAGTGGAAATTATAAATTGTATAAAATCTATGATAAAGGAGGTTATTATAAAGCCTTCAAATTATATAATGACGATGGGTCTGATAATGATATAGAGGAGATATATGATGTGATAGATACGATGGATGCATCTCTTAAAAATGAAATTATTTTAAAGCTAGAGACTCTTTTATCTGAAAATGACGTAAGAATTCCTCAGTTTAATCCAGACTATAATGGTGATCCATTAGATAATCAAGATATTGTTCCATCTGTTGTTTCAACAGTTTTTGATCAGGATACAGGTGTAGCCACAGCAACACTAACTGCTAATGCAGGAGATGCTATTATTGAAACCGCTTATTTACTTTATAGAATAGAAGAAGCAGATTCAAAAGAAATAGAATGGTTTGAAATTTCAGCAACTATAAATGGCAATGTGATTACTGCTGAAGTACCAGAAGTAGCTACAGGAGTTATATTTACCCTAACTGATGAAAATAATTTTATGGTTTTGTCGGAAGAACTATCAATATTTAATCCTCATAAGATAACACTTGCTAATTCTATTGGAGAACAACCTTTTAAAGTAGTAGATGAGTATGCAGAGTTAATTGGGAATATAACTATAGGCGGTACAGCTTATTTACAAGCAAGGACTGTAGAAGGAGGAGATGGAGCTAAATTTTATGTAAAAGCTCCTGCTGATGTTGCATCTATAACTTGTGATAAAATTACATTAGGAATCATATCTCAAACAGGAGATACTGTAAATGTTGATCTCATTATTGATGGAGAAACACAAAGTTTTACCTATACAAGTACAAACAATAATACTCCAGAATTATTCGAATTTGATACTCCTGTTACTTTTACACAGTCAGCTAAAGAAATTCAGGTGATAACAACCTCACTTTCTAATTCAGAAGGATTAGCACCAAGAGTGAGATTTGTAGATCTCTTCTTTAATGTTTTAGGAGCTACAGAACCACTTCATGAAATAACGCTGAATAATTCTGAGTTAGAACAAACGTTTACGGCTGTAGATAATTATTCAGAATTGATTGGTGGTACAGCTGCTGGAAGTGGAATTTATTTACAAATGAGAACAGAAATTGACCCAGCAGATAATCTTGAAGGAGATGGAGCTAAATTTCTTGTGAAATCTACAGAAGGTTATCAAAGTATATTAAATAAAGTAACGTTTGCCGCGAAATCACAAAAAAATGATATTGTAGACGTTGCAATTACCATTAATGGCGAGACGCAACAGCAAGCTACTTATACTAGTGGTGGGAATAATGAAGGTAATAATTTTGAGTTTGTATTTAATACTCCACTTACGTTAGCAGACGATGAGGCTACAGAAATAAAATTTGTAACAACAGGTCTTTCTAATTCAGGAGAGGATGTTGTAGGACGATTAAGACTTCAAGATATAATACTTCATGTTTCTGAGTTTACTTTAGGAATTGATGATATTAATAAGGAAAGTAATGAAAGGTTAAGCCTATATCCTAATCCAGTAAAAAATACTTTTAGCCTTACAAAGGAAGTAGCATCAGGTATTTTGTACAATGTGTATGGAGCAATAGCGTACAAATTCGAAAATGCAAATAAAGGTATTGATATATCTAATTTAAAATCAGGTGTATATCTGCTAAAAGTTATATGTAAAGATGGTAACAGAAAACATATAAAATTATTAAAAGAATAAGTTTATTATAACCCAATTAAAGAACCCCTCTATAAATTAGTGGGGGTTCTTTTTATATTGGAAAATAATAACTATAACCCAATGATATTTAGACGAAAGGTAAGTTGTCTAAGTAGAATTTATCTCTAAGTACCGTATAAATATATTCTAAGAAACCTTTTTATGATCTAATGGGATATTGAAATAGAACGTCCATCACACGTAGATGTAAATGTTAAATCTATTACTGAATTGTAAATGTGATACTGTATTATACTGATATAGGTTGACCTTTTTTTAGGTTAATTTATACCGTTCAAAAGATTTTTTTAGCCGTTTAGAAGGCAAAAAATAATTTGAACTAGTTTTGTTTTCAAATTGTTAGTTCAGTCAAATTTACATTATTTCTTCGATATGATTTGTATTTGATGTTTGGATTTAAATGTACTTCAGCTGGCTTTCTTAATTCTAAGCTAAAAAGGGTTCTTAAATTGTTGTAAATATATACTGCTTGTTTTGTTACTTCTTGAGCAATGGCAGTGTTTTTAAAGCAATTTCTAAGTCCATATTCATATTTTAAAGTTCTATTAATTCGCTCTGCAATTGCGTTTTCATAAGGATCATATTGTTCTGTCATGCTCATCATTATGCCATTTTCTTCTGCAAATGCTGTGTATTTGGGGTTACAGTATTGAAAACCTCTGTCAGAATGATGTATTAATTTTTTATCAGGGTATTTTCTATTTTTAATAGCCATTTCTAGCGCTTCTGAACAAAGTGATGTCTTCATGTTGTTATCTAATTTATAGCCCATAATTTGTTTAGAATATGCATCTGTAACGATTGCTAGGTAATTGTGTCCATTGTCTGTTTTAATGTATGTTATATCGCTTACCCATAGTTGTTCTGGTCGAGTAGGAACTTGGTCTTTAATTAGGTTTTTATATTTTCTAAATTGATGATTAGAATTTGTTGTTGTTACATAGTTTTTAAGCTTAGGAACAAGTAAATTATGAAGCCTTAACACATCGTACAACTTGTCTCTACCGATTTTAATACCTTGTTTTATAAAGTCTTGTTTAAGTTCATCATATAACTTAATTCCGCCAGTTCTCATACCAACTAATTTTCGATATTCTTGTATCATTGCGATGACTTTTTCATCGTTTAGTCGTTTGTTTTCTTGGGTTTTGAGTCTTTTGTAGAAGGCTTGTTTACTAATCCCAAAACACTCATAGAACCATTTTCTTTTAAACGGTTTTTCTTTTTTAGTTCTATCTCTTTCGCTAATGTTTTGGGCAACGACTTTTTTGACAAATCGACTCCAGTAATGATTTCCATGTCAGCAATAATATCTTGTTGAAATTCCTTTACAAACTCCAATTCTTCAATACGTTCCTTTAGTTTTTTAATCTCATCTAATTTACTCATACCTGTATTTTGTTGGACTAAAGTACTATATTTTTTGATCCAATACCCAATTGTAGTTCTAGGAACATCATATTTTTTGGAAGCAAAGTTTGTGGAAATCTGTCCATTCTGAATTTGGTCAACGACGAATAATTTGAGTTCTAAAGTTGCTTTTTCGTACGTTTTTTTTCGCCAGGGTTGTTTTTGAGCTTTCATAAGTGACTATAATTAAGTGTTTAATTTTTAGTCAACCTATTTCAGGAAAGTACATACCAAGTTTGTGCAACAACGGTTACGGATGCTGTTAAAGCTAAAACAATTGTAAGTAATTGTTTTTATGATATGAATATATTTTTACTTAATAATTTATTCATGTTTAGACTAAGAGGCTTGGGCTTATTTACGTTGTCCAATCTAAATCATACTCCTATCTATCAAACCCCTCCTCAAACCTTATGAAAACTATAGTAAATACAATTTACTTTTAAAAAATTAGCAGTTAACCAATTCCAGAATAAGTAGGAGGGAAAATTAAATGAATGGTAAAGACCTTCAAATGAGTACAATTCATTTTTAAAACAAAAAGACAGGATTACCCGTCTTTTTGTTTTAACCCAAATTAAATTAAGTACTACTTATTTACTAGATAATGCATAGTTAGAATATTGTTTTTTCTCTGTCTTAAGAGATTTTATAGTAGGCATTTCTGGGTAGCTTACTAAAAAATTGTACTCATCAATTAAATTAATTAAATAATGCGTTGTTCCTTTTGGTAAAACGGCTGTTATAGTAGAATCTCCTTCTATATTTGCTTCTGCTTTAAACCACTCTTCATATTCATGTCCACCATTTGTAGTATAAATTAGATTGGCTTTTATAACTTTTGCTCCATTTTTTTTGTACTTAAAAGTAACCTTACCTTTCTTTATAGATTCAGAAATTACTGTTGGAACAGTTTCTTTATGCTCCATCTTTTTTAAGTAAAAAGGATTGTAAGATGGGTAACTCGCATTCATTTCTGTTAAGATTGATGTAAGCTTATCATTCATCTCTTTTGTTCTTTTAACTTCTACTTTTGCTAAGTTATTTGCTTCTTCTATATCAACACGTTCAGCAGTTCCGTTAGAGGTGTCATACAATCTGTAAAGTTCAAATTCTGGAGTTTTAGGATTGTTTTTGTAATCATAATTCCTAATAATTTTATAATCACCTACACGTAAGGTACTTTGATATGAGGAATGTGGAAAGTGCCACATCATCGTATTTCTCTCATTTCCTTCTTTGTCTAAAACTAATTTAGAATCTGTAGGATCTTTTAATAATAAAGTAGATAAATCATCACCGTCTAAATGTTTATTTTTTGGTTTTTCAACATTTAATAATGATAGAATTGTAGGGTAAAAATCAAGTCCGTTTACAACAACATCAGATTGTATTCCTTTTTTTATTCCAGGTCCTGCAATAATTAAAGGAACTCTTGTACCACCTTCTTTAGCGTTTATTTTTCCTTTATCTAAAGGAAAGTTATCCGTAAAAACTTCACCAGGATGCCCTTCCATTCCTCCATTATCAGAAGTAAAAATAATATACGTATTTTCACTTAATTTATGACCAGGCCAACGAGGATCGTCTGTAGTTTGTAAATAATCAAAAACTTGGCCTACATAATAATCTAACATTTCTACCATTGCAGCATAATACGGATTGTTTTGCCCTTTTACGTCCCAACCATGTGGATCAGTTGGATAATCTAAACCTAATTTTTTACAGTATTTTTCTAATAGCGCTTTACTTCTGGTATGTATTGGTGCATGCACTAAAAAAGTGGCGTAATACAAGAAAAATGGATCTTGTTTGTTCTCTTTTAAGAACTTTAATGCATTTTCGTTATTTTGATGAAAAGGGAATCCTTCTTTATCTAATCGATAAGGATCTGATGCTTTATTAGTTGCAAAATCTGTAAGTCTATGTGGTTTTTGAGGAACTGTAGCTCCACGATCATGGGTAGTAACATCAAAACCTTGGTCTTCTGGTTGCGGATAAGCAAAGTGGTTTATAGCCATGTGCCATTTACCTGCATGCCCTGTTGTGTATCCCTTTTGTTGTAAGACTCTAGCTAATGTCGTTTCGTTTTCTGGCATACGTCCACTATACCAAGGATCCATAATACGTTGTGTTTCTTTATTAGCATAAACTGTAGGGGGCGCACCACCCACAACATGTGTTTTTTGTGCTCTAGCAGGATGATTTCCACTCATTATTGCACATCTACTTGGCGCACAAGTAGGAGCGGGAGAATACGCTTGCCAAAACTGAACCCCTTCTTTTGCGAAAGCATCAATATTTGGTGTTTCGTATGGAGATGGATTATCTATGTCATACACTTTTAAATCTTGCCAACCTAAATCATCAGTAAGTAAGAGCACCACATTAGGCTCTGGCCTATCATTACTCTGTGTTTTGTTGTTGGGTGCTTTTTGTGTACTACAACTATATAGTAATACACTTGTTAAAACTAAAGGGAGGAAATTTTTGTACTGTGTTTTCATTATATAAATAATTTTATTTATTGATGATCATACTTATAAATAAAGTAAAAAAGTTATTTGTCTTAACAGAAAAAGGTAGTAATATAAATTACTACCTTTTTTTTATAAATTTTATAGAATTTTGATTAAAAAAATAAATCTTATCTCAAGAGGGTTTTAATACTATTGAGTTATTTTAAAATAAATATTTACTCTTTTACAATTTTTAAAGTTTTTAAACCTTTAAGAGTCTTAATATCTACAATGTAAATTCCTTTTGCTAAGTTACTAACATCATAATTAGTGTTCGCTTTAAACGTTTTTACTAAACGTCCATTAATATTAGATAATTTTACATTTTCAATATCTAAACTAGAATCTATTTGAAAACTGTTTGTTACAGGATTAGGATACGCAACAATAGAAGCGTTATTCAATTCAAAATTATCTACAGATAATATAGCTGCAGCTGGTCCTTGAAAAGCATCAAAATAATATACATTTCCTGTAGCAAGAAGATCAGCATCTGGTTGATCAATTAATAAATTTGCAGTACTATAAGATACTCCTTCTGTAAGGTTTTTTTCTGTAAAATCAAAGGTGTATTCTTGCCATGCATCAAAAATAGTAACATCAATTGTTACGTTTTTTTGCCCTGCTGTTTCAATTCCATCTCGCAAATACAATCTCAATCTTCTACCAGAAGTTCCATTTACATTTGTTGACGGTACATAGGCTCTTATTTTAAAAATAGCAGATGATTGATAGTCGGTTGTAATAACACCTGGTAATTGAAACTTTATTTGTGAGTGTGGATCTTCTCCTTTTGTAAACTTAGCAACTAATGGACTGCTGTTTCCAGTAGTTGTTGGTGTAGTTACTGCATTTCCTTGTTCTAAAAACACACCACCTTGTACTTCATTAACTGTTACGCCAAATGTATCTGGGCTATAGTTATGGTACCACGCATTTCCAGCATCTAAAACTGCTTCTGCATCTAAAACTGCTCCTTGGTCTAATGATAATGCTACTGAACTTGTAAACGTATCAAAGTGAAAGTCAATATCGTTATTTAAATTTGTAAATCTGTTAGATTGACCAAGGATTCTAATATAACCCGAAGTTACGTTTTCTGTATACGTTTTTCCACTAAAATCAAAGGTTAAAGTGTACCAACCATTTACATCTGTACCTTCTAAATCTGAAAGTTTTACTTGTACTTGTTGAGTCCCTAAATAAAACCTAATACGAGTTAATGAATCAAAGTTAGAGTAATTAGTTATATCTGGCATATATAAACGTACGTTTACACTCAAACTAGCGAAATCAGCTGGCGTAAGTACATAACCGTTAGGAAAACTAAAACTAAGATCCTTGTTTCCTATTTTTAATGCTGCTATTTCATCATCAGTTAATCCTGCTGTATCTAATGTTGTGTCTGCTGCAATTTTCCATAATAGTACATTTGTAGCTTCTGTATCGGTGGCGTCAGGATTGGCAACTGTTGAAACAGAACATCCATCACAAGTAGATGTAAATGTTAAATCCGTAACTCCATTATCAACGTCATACCAAGTTTGTGCAACCGTAGTTATTGATGCTAATAAAAATAAAAGGCTAGTAAGTAATTGTTTTTTCATAATTTAAAATTTATTTGATTATTAATTCTAAGTAAAATTAGTTGAAATTTAGTATTTAGCTTTGCTTAAATCAATCATTGCTTTGCTCTATTTTATTTTTAACCAGACACAAGTATCTCATTAATAATGTTTTGTAACTTTAATAAGGTGGCGTTAAAAATTTAATTTACTTTTTAACAAAACGAATAACCCTTGTTTCACTATTCTCTAAAATAACTTTAATAATAAAAAAACCGCTTTTAAGACTGGAAATATCATATTGATTTCTGTTCTTAGAAAATTTCATCATTTCTTGTCCTAACATATTATAAACAAATGCAGATGTAATTTTTTTGATAAACGAAAGGTGTTATTTACAGGGTAAGGATATAGATCTAATGTATCCTTAAAGCTTTGTATATCTGTAGATAATACTGTTTTATCCTTCCAATTAAAAACAGTCTCTTTGGTTTCAATATTTACCCTAAGATCTAAATTTTCAAAAGATCGCTCATAAATATACCCATTTTTTATAGGAGCACCTAAAGGTTCTCCTAAAAAATAATGAAACTCAGCTATAAAACTAGTGTCCCATACATCTGAACTAGAGCTTAAAGCATATACACTTGTTGTATAACTAAAATAGACGTTCTCTTCTGTAATTATTAAAAAAAAATAGCCAAAGGAAAGTATATATTTTCTTTTGCATACGCGATTAACTCATCATCATCTGTAGGCTCTTATTTAGCTGTATTGTAACTTGGGTTTGTTTGTAAATTAATCATTTTACCTTTTGGCAAAACTTCTTTCATTAATTGAATAGATAAAGCAATTGCATCTGCGTTAGCTTGTTCGCCACTTGCTATATCCCATCGTTCTAAATAAGAACCATCCATAAATTTGAAGATTGTAAATAGGAAATAATAGAAAAGTGCTTATAAGCTCTCATTTTTAGATTTTACGGACTATATCAAATTATTCTAAAATTATTTTCTTGTTCAGTACTCCTGAGGCCGTTTTTAATTGAATAATATAGATTCCTGGAGCTAAATTTGGTAAAGAAATAGCATCACTTCCACTTGACGCAAATGAAGTTTCCATCATTTGTTTACCAAGAATATTAAATAATTTAACTATAGATTTTCCTTGAGATAAACCTGTTATTTTCAACTTAGAATTATTCGTTTTATAAATACCTATACTTTCTAAAATAGCACTATTAATACTTAATACACTATTTGTAGAGGTATGAATATAGAATCTACCAGAACCATTTAAACTTTCAGATAAGGTTACTTTATATCTAGCATTTGCCTCATCTAAACGTGAATATGTTTTTTCTTGTCTGTCTTCTAAATAAACATTCAAACCAGAAGGTAAGTTTAAAGCCTCTGCAGTAAACGTAATTTCTTTACTTACTGCTGCTTTTATTCCTAAAGGAATTATAGTAGTTTCTAAATCTGAATTAGGTACTGCTTGTTTTGCAAATGCAGTTCCTTCATTGTTTTCTACTAATTGAGTATACAAACTTAATTCTGAAGAAACTCCGTCAAACATTCCAATATCAAAACCTGGATCTAACCCTAGTGTTTTTTCATCTAAATAATTAATTGTTGTAGTTTTATTATTTGTACCATCAGTTATATTTATCTCAATGGAAGTTTCTGTATTAGAACTTTTAAGAAAAGTAATATCATTTTGATGACTTTGCATTGCTGTAGTAAAAGAAGCTGTTGTACCTGTAGCACTAGCACTTACAAAAAAAGCTTGACCTGGATATACATAACCAGTAGTTTTTGCTAGATAAGAACTATCATCCCAAACATAAATTGCTTGAAAAGCACCTCCAAAATTAGTGTCATTTTCGTCAATAAAAGCAGCAACATCTAAATAAGAAGTATATGAGTTTCCTATTAAGTTCCAGAAATTAGTACCATTTTGACTAATAGCTGGGGCCATACTTGAAGAATTTGCTGTACCCGTAAAAGTAAAGTTTCCAGTTCCAGTATTACTTAATAATGAATAACCAACACCATCACCAAAAGTTGCGCTAGTACCACCTTGCATATAAACCCAGTTTCCTGTTGTATTATCTGCTGTTCCGTTTTGGTAGGTTGCAATTCCTCTATTTTCAGAATTAGTTGTACCTGAAGCAATTGAATTATCAGTAACCCAATCATCATTATAATTTTCTCCTGATACAGGTGAAGTTACTAAATGCCAGTTTGTATCTGTTACAGCAATACTGTAATTTACACCTTCTGCTGTTGTTAAAGAACCACCATTGTACAATAAAGAAGCACTATTTTCTATAGAAACGCTGTTTACGGAAACTGCAGTAGTTATTGTAGGGTAATTTGTTAACCCAGTTGGTATTATGATATTGTCTGTAAGCACTGGTACTGTAGCTTTACTCCAATTTGAAGCAGTAAGCCAAGTTGAATCTGAAAACCCACTCCAAGTATTTAATGTATGATCTTCTCCAACAAGAAAGGCACCTGCAGGACGTTGATAAACGGTTGCATCTGCATTGATGGCAAATTGTTGATCCATATATGTTAATATTTCTACCTCATCATCTGAGGTAGTACCATCTGTAGATGTTGTATTAGAAAAAGTAACTGACCCTCCTGCATCTGTAATTCTTTTAGCAAAACGATACGCTTGTTCTTTATCAAACATTAAGTCAGACCTTTCGCTAGACCAAGTAGATCTTATCGGTAAAAATAAATGTTTTAATGTTTGTTTAGAGTTTTCTTCATATATCGTTATATGATTTTCTTCAATATCTGGTACTGTGAATTCTTCATACGCCCAAGAATTAGGAGGAGCTCCTTGTCCTAAAGGTGTAATGTGTCCTGCTGTAAAGTCTGACCAAGGGTTTGTTGCTTGCATTTTTATTATAGCATAATCTCTTTCATCTTCCTCAAAAGGTATATCATCATCATCTTCACCTTCAGCTAGATCATTATAATCAATACCTACCGTTTCATTAACCCCATCAGTATCAACAAGAATTAGCTTGCCGTCTTCATCTAGAAACTGATGTTTATCTTTATTATTTGCTATAATAGCATTAGGAGCTGTATTACGAATCATTTCTACAAACTCATTTTTTTCTTCATCAGTCGTATCAACACCAGCACTTCCAAGACTATTATTTCTAGCATATTGTCCAAATGTATCAAACCAGTAACCATCAACTCCTAATTCTGTAAAACGTTTAATATAACCTTCACAATAATTCATCCATGCTTCATGATTATTACCATCAAAATATGTATCTACATAGTTATTCCAGGATGCTGCCCCTTCATCTGATGCTCTATCTCCTGGGCTTAAAGAGTTTATATATAAGATTACTTTTTTACCTGATTTTTTAAAGATATCAATAACATCAATAATAATTTGTTCATTAGCTAAACTCGGTACAAATTCTTCATCTACAACAGAACCTGTAGCTCCCATTACAGCATCTACATTAGGATTTGTTCTTAAAGTCCACAAATGTGAATTTGCATTATTGGTACCATTGGTAATTACATGCCCCATTGTAGGGTAACTATCAGCAATTTCTTGAGCACCTGCTATATAATCATAGCCTCTGTTGTCAACATATTCATCTAAGTCTTCACCTCCTCTTACATAAAAACGTCCACCCCATGATCCTTTTAGTACATCTACAAGTGGATCTTCTTCAAGTGGATCTGGCACAACTATTTCCTGTAAAACTGAACCATATATTTGATCTATATAATAAGTAACTTCTGATGTTGATCCTTGCCCATTTCCATAACCTATATATACTTGATTGTAACCATCCTCTAAAAATCCTTCAGAAGGTAAATCACCTTCGTTAAAAACAAACGAAAACTCTTCCCATTCTTGGCCTTTTGAAAATTTTAATTGAACTGCCTTAAGATCTCCTGTAGTTGTATTTTTTATATAGAAACGTATACGATTTATACTTGTCAAATCTTCAGTTGGTATATCTACATATGCTTTAAGGCTTATTGTATATGTTACATCTTCTAAAAGGTTTTTTGATAATTCAAAATAAGAAAAACCTTTGGTAACATCTGCTTCTCTAACAAACTTAGAAGTTACTTCGTTTGTGTTTATACCATTGGTATCTGGATTGGTTTCGTTAATAGAAAAAGTACCGTTTCCAGTGTTTGAAAATATAATATTCTCTGTGTCTGTTTCATTTTCATACCAGAGAAATTGAGCTTGTATAGAGTATGTATAGATACAAGAAAATATAACTATTAAATAAACCTTTTTAATCATTTTTTTTGATGTTTTTTTTTTGCAAATATTACTGAAATAGGAATGTTGTACTTTCTATAATTAAACAATTTCTTACTAAAATCTGTCTAAAATTTGATGATAGTCAATATTTTGATAACACTTTATTTTTTTATTTTGACCGGAGCATATTAAGATGTTATTATTGTTCCAATTTATAAATCCCCGACTTATAATTGTTATTTTAATAAGCTCTTAAATATAACTATGAGATGAATATTAAATCAACATATTACTACTAATACAAGATTAAATAGGCTTTACCTATATCCTAAAACAAAACATCCTTTTGGTTGATTTCTAAAAAATATTTGGGGGAATATTTAAAAAATATCAGAAACACAAAAGGATGTTCTATATGTATAAGAAATACTAAAAGCTAGTTTTACTCTTTCTTCTTTTTATTTTTTCTAGATGCTTTTTTAATTTCTAGAGCTCGCTCTTTTCCAAAAGCTTTTATAAGGTCTTTAGAAAACTTTTTATTGCTAGCTTTTCTTTGTTCTTTTAATTCTGGCGTACCTTTATATTTAGCCGTAATTTCAGAAGAAGATATTGTTTGTTCAGTTTTAATAACAATTAATTTTTCTTTTTCTTCTTTAGACAATGTTATTTTACTTGCAACAGTTTCTACGTAAGAATCTACTTTTTTCTGTATTTTTTTATCCATCTTTTCTTGAGCAAAGATTGAACTACTCATTGCTACACTAAATACTAAAAATAATATTACTTTTTTCATAATTTCTATTTATTATTAAAAAACAAGCATTTAAAACATTTTTTTCTTTAAATGCTTGTAATATGTTATACTAATTAATTTTATTTAAAATCCGGTACCTGCTGCATCAGGTGGTACAGATTGTGCTTGGGACTTTTGTGGACTTAATATCATAAAGGTACCTAATGCTGTAAGTGCAGCATATTTTCCCATTTTTTTAACAGCTTCTTTTCTTGTGATATTTTCTTGATTTTTATTCATTTTATATGTTTTAAATATTATTATTAAAGGTTTAAAGAATTTAAAGTGTTCAGTTATCTTTTAATTAAGGATAACTTTTTGAGTTCTTCCCTGTAACTGTATCATGTAAATTCCTGTATTTAATGTGTTTGCATTAACAATATTTGTTAGGTTAGAACTGTTTAATTTTTGTTCTAATACCATTCTACCTTGAATATCGAAAACTTTTGCACTTGCATCTGTTTTTAGTATTCCTTTAATAATTATAGATTTTGATTCTTGGTTTGTATAAATTAACATTTCATTTACAGCAAACTCATCTGTAGCTAATACTGCTTTAGCAGAGAATTCTATAAAGAAACGTCCTGATCCGCTTAATTTAGAGTCTGGTGTAAATACATAATCTGTATCATTTAACAATGTTGTAGTATTTAATACATTGTCTTTAAGATATACATACGTATTAGCAGGTAAAGTTAAAGATGTTTCATCTAAACTAATTGTTAGTTCTGTGTTTGCTTCAGCGTTAATAGCAACTGGAACAACTACACTATTATAATCATTATAAGGTAAAGCCTGAATTAAAAGATCTTCACCTATGTTAGCTTCTACCAAATTTGTATAAATACCATCTGTACTTCCTGCAAAAGCACCAGCATCGTAACCATTATCTAAACCTCTCGTTTGGTTTTCTACGAAATAGATATCTGTAGCAAATGTTTTTGTAGCACTACTTAAATTTATTTTTGCTAATGCTTTATTTGTATTGTTAGCAGATTTACCTGCAACAAAATCATCACTATTACCAGTAACTTTCATCGCTGGTGTAAAGGTTACGGTACCAGTTATTCCGTCTTTAGTCTTTACAAAGAATCCTTGACCTGGGGCTATTTTTGCACCAGATAAAGCGTTCCATGCTGTATAAGAAGTACCATTCCAACCATAAATTGCATTATTTAAACCAACTTCAAATTGACCAGTGTTATCGGTAAAGAAAGTATCAAAATCTAAATAAGAAGGATAAGGGTTTCCTATTAAATTCCATTGACCATACGTTGCGTCACCACCATCTGTAATACTAACAGGAACAGAACCAACTTCAATATTTCCTACAAACCTTACGGTATTTGCTGCACCTGCTATAGTTGCTGCTCTATACCCTTGACCTGTACCAATTACAACTGCATCATCATCAGGAGTAGTGTAAGTTTCAAACGAGCCAGTAGCATTATTGAAAGGTCCAAAAAAGTAGTTACCAGCTACTGAAGGATTAATAAAAAAACGATCTTCATTATTAGAAGCTTCAGCTACAGAACTAAATGGTACTCCACTTACAGGGGAAGAAATTAAATCATTATTAGGTGAATCATTTAGCCATCTATTATAAATAAGGGTCCCTGTTCCACTTAATGTAGTTGCTATTACACTAGCAAAAGCACTAGATGAAGACTGTACAATAAGTTGACTGTTTTGTTGTAAGTCATTAGCAGTTATAGAATATCCTTCTTTAACAGTAACTCTACCTTCTATAACAATATTATTAACATCTACATCTGAATTAATTACTATTCCTGTATTAATGGTTACATCGTCTGAAGTAGCGCTAGGTTTAACGCCAGCTATCCAAGAAGAGGCATCTTCCCAATTAAGACCAGCACCGTTAGAGCCAGAAGTTGAAGTATACATATTATTTGTAGTTGCACTTATGGTAACTCCTGCACTCCAAGTAGTCCCTTTACGTGTAAATACTTCAAAATGATAAGTTGTACCTCCTTTAGTTAATCCAATAACATCTACTGTATTAGATGCTCCTTTAAAAACTGCATATTCACTAGTTCCTAAATCTGTTCCAGAACCAAAATCTGCATCTGCTGTATATGCTGAACCATCTCCTGTTGGTGTAACTGTAACAGCAGAACCTTCTTTGGCTACTACTAAAACCTCATCAAAACAAGTAGGTGCATCCCAACTTAAACTTACATACTCTGCACCAGCAGTTGCTGCTAAAGTTGTAACATCGTCTGGAGTTGAACAACTACCAAAAACTATAGCACCTGTTGCATCTTGAGTTATCGTTGCAGCTGCACCATCAAGAGTCCATGTACTTAAAGCTGCTGCTGGAACACTAGTAGCTGTAGTTCCTATTTTTAAAGAACCAGATACATAATTTTGTAAATCTACAACACCTTCTGTACCAGACGTAGTATATCCTGTAAACCTTACATCTGTTGCAGCAGCATCAAAATCTATTGCTAAATTTTGGGTATCTACTGTAAGGTTAGCTAAACCACTTTGATTAGTATTAAATTCTATCTTAGAATTTCCATCTGATGCAGCTAATACTCCAATTGAACCTTCAATAGTATTTGCACCATTTACGGTTAACAAACCATTAGTACCTCCAAAAGTTATACTACCAGTAAAACCTGTAAAATCAGCTGAGGCACTTGTAGATATATTTTGATCCTCTATATTAATAGTTCCAGAACCAGTTACAGCTCCGTTAAACTGTACTGGAAGAGCAGGACTAGCAGTACTATTATTATCTACATGTACTGTATTAGTACCTATTGCAAATCCACCATTAAAAACAAGCTCTGAAGACGCATTATTTCTAATATTAATATCTAGGCCATCAACATTCACAACTACGTCACAAGTAACAGTAATCGCTTTATTAGATCGAATTCTTATAATCTGATCAGTATTTGACACTGTAGTACCATTAAGAGTTAATGTACCATTAGAATATGTCTTTGTATTAGTATTGTTTGCACCAAGAAGTTGCCCTATTTCACGGTTAACGCCTCCTAAATCTACACTTTCTGTAAGATTTGCTATATCACCATCACCAGCAGTTGGTAAGCCATTACTCCAGTTACCTGGAGTAACCCATAACCCATCTGTAGTTGTATTTAAATAATTAGTAGTTTTTTGCGCATTTACTTGAAAACTACATATGCCTATAAAGGCCAGTAGCACAAGTGTTGTTTTTTTCTTGTTAAAAATTTTTTGTAACTGTTTTTTCATGATTAATTTTTTAGTTATAATTAATTGTTTTCATTAGTTACAAAGCTAGGAGAGAATTAGGTAACTGCTTTTCTAGTATTCATCATTCTTTTGCTCTAAGTCATCATTTTCACCTCTTAAGTAGTTATAGTTCAATGGTTTTGTGGTTTTTAAGTAAGGTGAGGAAAATAATAATTTATAATAAACAGGTATTTACCCTAAAGGCTATGAAGTGTTAAAAACAGTTTTAAACAACCATTATGTAGTAGTTATGCAGCACTAAAAAACACTTAATTATTAGGTTGGTACTTGCACTAAACTTTATGTTTTTTTTATGAAATGCTGCGCAGATTGTTAGAAAAAACGAAATAAAATCTATCTTTTATTGGTCTATTAATTTTTTTAATGACTATGATTTTGCTCTTTTTGAGTATTCAGAGGGAGACACTCCATGTAATTTCTTAAAAGATGTAGAAAAATAAGAATTAGACTCTATACCAATTTGATACATTACTTCTGCAACATTAAAACCACTATTACTAGCTAATAATTCTGCAGCTCTTTGCAATCTAAAGTTACGCAAATATACATTTGGTACTTGCCCAGTAAGTTGTTTTAGTTTTCTATAGAAATGAGCAGAACTTAAACCTGCTTCTATAGAGAGTTCTTCTACGCCAAAAGTTGAATTAGATAAATTTTTCTCTATTACTTCTGTAATTTTATCTAAAAATTCTAAATCTCTTTTTGATAAGCCTAATTCTTTTTTATTCTTAGGAGGTAAACTGTTTTTTGAAAAATAATCTTTTATCTTAAGGTTATTTTCAATTAATTTTTTTAAACGAAGTTCTAAGTGTTTTAAAGAGAATGGTTTGCTAATATATTCTTCTGCTCCAAACTCTAATCCTTTAATTAAATCGGCATTATCTCCTAACGCAGTTAATAATAAAACAGGTAATTGACACGTTTCTGGATTGGCTTTTATTATTTTACATAATTCAAATCCATCCATCTCTGGCATCATAACATCACTTATAACAGTACTAAATTCTGTTTTTTTAATTTCTTCTAAGGCTTCTAAACCATTGTTAGCTATTGTTACATTATATGAATTTGAAAGTGCACTTTTTAAGAAATTTTGTATATCTATCTCATTTTCTACAACTAAAATACTATGTTTCTTTTTACTTTTTACTTTACCATTATTCTCTTCTAAGTTTTTAATTTGTACAGGCACCCAATTTTTTATAAATGACTTTTTTACACTGTCCTCATCTATCTCAACCTCTTCTATTTTTGAAGATGGAATAACAACCCTAAAACGAGTTTCTTTATTTGGTTTACTTTTTACTGAAATACTACCACTAAATAAATCTACCAAAGATTTACAAAAAGACAAACCAATACCACCTCCACTTACGTTTCCATCCTGATTTCCTAGTTGATAAAACCTTTCAAAAATATTCTTTAAGTTTTCTTTTGGAATTCCTTTACCAGTATCAATAACATCAATTTTAATACTTTTAATATTTTCTTTAAATATAATGGAAGCATCAATACTTATAGTTCCCTGTACCGGTGTGTTTTTAAATGAATTTGAGAGTAGGTTAAAAAGTATTCTTTCTACTTTTTCTACATCTATTACAATTTCTTCATTTGGCGAACTAATTTTATAATAAAAATTAATATTCTTTTCTAATGCATAGTTTTCAAAAGCTTCTGTTGTTGGATATAAAAATTCACCTAAAGTAGACTTTGTATAGTTTAAATTTAGAAAACCTTGTTCTGCCTGTCTAAATGTTATTAATTGGTCTATTAAACTTAAAAGTCTGTGGGTATTTCTTTTAATAATTGCTAAAAAACGCTCACTTTCTGCGTTGTTATTATTTTCTATAACTCTATCTAAAGGCCCAGAAATAAGTGTAAGTGGTGTTCTAAATTCGTGAGATAAGTTTGTGAAATATTTAAATTTACCTTGGTTAATAACTTCAATTCTATCCTTATCAATTTGTTCATATATCAGTTTTTGTTTTAGTTTTTCATTACTTACAAAGTAAAAAACAATCCAAACACCAATAGCTAAAAACAAAATGACCATTAAAGTATAACTCCACCAAGTTTGATACCAGAAAGGCAATACAATTAGGGTTAATGTTTTTGTTGATGTGCTCCAAATACCATCTCCATTAGCAGATTTTATTCTTAATTTATAGGTGCCGGCATCTAGATTAGTATACGATATTGGCGATTTACCTTTCTTTATTTCTACCCAATCTTTATTAAATCCATCTAATTTATAGGCTATTTTATTTTTAGAAGGTGCAGACGTATGTTCTGCTACTAAGTTGAAAGATATTATTCTTTGACTTTTACAAACTGTAATAGTGTCTGTTTCTGAAATTGACTTTTTAAGTATAACAATGTCATTCAGTTTATCACCTATTTCTATAGGTTTGTTATTAATTAATAAGGATGTTATTAGAACTTTAGGAGGCTGTGTATTTAAAAATATTTTATTCGGATTAAAAATAGTTAAACCATTTAAACCTCCAAAATACATAAAACCAGATTTACCTTGGGCATATGCAGATTGTCTAAAGTTATTTTGAATTAGACCATCGTTTACATCAAAAACATTTATTTTATTGGTTTGTTTATTGAATAGCATCAATCCCATGTCTGTACTAATCCATAAATTATCACTATTTTTCTGAGCTAAAATTCCATAAATAGCATCATCTAGCAAGACATCATCTTTTCTAAAATAATCCATTTTAATTGGATTTTGATCACTATCTAAAGTTAATTTATTTAAACCACCACCAAAAGTACCAATCCAAATATTCTTTTTATGATCTTCATGCAACGTAAAGATACTATTGTAACTAACTTTACTACTTCCTGTTTTATTTTCTTGATATTGTCTTATTACTTTAATTTTTCCTTCTTTATACGTACACTGTAATAAACCATAATCTGTACCAAACCAGAGTTGATTATTACTATCTTGTAAGAAACATTGGACTCTACTTGCAGCTATTCTTAAACTAGATTTTGTATGAATTTTAGGATTCTTTTTTTGGGCTATTTCTTTCCAAGGATTCTCTATTACTATAATTTTATTACCAGATAATACAAAATCTGTTTCATTTATTTGAGCAATTTCTCGAACCAAAAGCAATGGTGATTTATCGTTTTCGGATAAAAATTGCACTTTTTTATATTCTTTTTTTACAGGATTGTAAACAAACACTTTTTTGTCTGTACCAAACCAAATGTAATTTCTTGAATCTTGATAAATAGACCTAATAACATCATTTTTTTCTATAGGTAATTTTGCTTGTAAATCTTCAAATTTAATGTTGTTAACTGTATTTTCATTGACTACCTCAAGACTCCTAAATAACTTTTTATGATACCCCGAGACCCAAACTCTACCTTTATTATCTTCTAGTATGGAGGTGATTAGGTTGTCTCCAATAGATAGTTTAGTAGTTGGGTTATTTGTGTAAGAGTAAAATGGCTTTTGAAAAAGGTCTAATTTATTTATACCACCTTGAGCAGTACCAACCCAAATAACATTAAAGTTATCTTGGTAAACAGCGTTAATTTGACTGCTACTAATGCCATTTTTATTTGTTGAATCATAATTATAATGGCTAAAAGAATTTAGAATAGGATTGTATTTAAATAGTCCGTTTGCTACTGTACCAACCCATATTGTATTTTCATTATCTTTAAAAAGACTGTTCACAAAGAAATTAGTATCCTGATTTTTAATTTTGATTTTTTTAACAAGATATTTTGAATTTGAGTCTAAATTAGAACTGTATAACCCCTCTTTTGTGCCAATCCAAAATATATTATCTTCTTTAATAATTTTAGTAATTTCTTTATCATTAAAAAAACTAAATTCGTCTAAATTAAAAGAGTCTTTATTTACAGATGTGAATTCTGATTGATAACTAATTTTTTTTAATCCTTTACTTGTTCCTAAAATGATTGAAGAATTCAGACCAAAAGAAAAGGTGTTAATTTTTATATTTTCTGTTTCCTTATCAAGAATATTACCTGAAATAGAAAAGATACCTTCTTCCATACTTATTAATTCGCATCTTAATAGTTTTTTAGGAGATGAGACCCAAACAAAATCATCATTTTCAGAATCAATTTTATTTACATTAATATTATATTTAAGCGGAACAGTAAAAAATTTTTCTAACCAAGGTACATAAATGTTAATACCTACATTTGTGCCTATCCAAAGTATTCCGTTTTTATCATTAAATAAGTAGGTAATATTATTACTAGAAATTGCGCCATGAGTTTTAGATTGCGTGGTAAATGTTTTAAATTCATACCCATCATAACGTATCAATCCATTTGGTGTGGCAAACCATAAAAAACCATACTTATCTTGTTCAATTGCATTTACGGTATTTTGATTAAAGCCCTCTTTATTAGAAATTCTTTCAAAATTTTGAGCATAAATTTGCTGAGAAAATAGTGTAAATACAATACCAATAATGAATAAAATTCTATGCATCCTACATTTTTAATTTGCAATAAAAGTATACATATTTTTAATTATTCTTCAATAAATTAACAAAATTTTTTACCATAAATTACTTACATACTTAATAAATATCACATTCTTATCCATTTTTATTGTTTACATAGTACTCTTAAGTATGTTCTACAATTTTAATTTCATCATCTGTTAAACCATACAGCTCATGCATCATAGTGTCTATTTTTTTGTCTGTTTGGTGTATTTGGGTTTGTAGGGCTTGTGTTTTTTGCTTATTTTTTGTAAATAAATCTAACTATTCAAACTCATTTTTTTTGCTTAAGGTTGGTACTTCTTCTAAACCATTTTTTACAAGTTATTTGCTTTTATGGCTTTGTTTACTTCTTTTATAAAAAAGTGAGTAGTCTTTGTAAAATTCTTTTACTAAAAGTGTTTCTTTAAGTTTTAAAGGAATATTGTTTATAATAGTATCTTTTTGCAGACGTAAGTTCTTTTGTTAATTCAAATAAGTTGAATTCTTCAAATTCTGTGGCATCATTTATATAAAAACGTAACTTTTCGAAATTAGAAGTAATTATATACACGCATCCTTTTTGATTTGCTTTAAAATCAAAGGCTTGTTTTCATATGCTTTCTAAATCTTTAGTATTTCTGCTTTTTAATTCTATAACACCAACTGCAATTTAAAATAAAAACTAATTTATAAAAGGGTTTAAAAGTACGTTTTACTTTTTGTAGGATACCTTAATTCTTGTTTTGTGTGAAAATGAAAAAACCAGTAATTTCCAAATCGTTGGAAAGTACTGGTTTTATTGGTGACCATGGCAGGATTCAAACCTGCAACCTCTTGAGCCGTAATCAAGTGCGCTATTCAGTTGCGCCACATGGCCGTTAAGCGGGTGCAAATATAGTATCCTTTTTTTAAATTAGAAAGATAATTCTAGTTTTTTTATGAATTTATTTCAGTTTTAAATAAATCGACAATAGATTGCGCTTTTTCTAGGTTGTTATTTAGTACAAATAATTCTACAGAATTTGTAGGTACTCCAAAACCTGCCAATCTTCCAGACTCCACACGATCAATGATTTTAGATTCGATGTTTGCTTCGTCTAATAAGTATTTTAATCTGTTTACTAATATAGAGTTATCAGTAAATACTTTTGTATAATCTTCTGACATAATATTGTTTTTTTAGGTTAATGAATTTTTAGTTATAAAAGCTCTCCATCCAATAATAGCTAATTGAATTTTAGATGCTTTAGAGATATCCAATCCTTTTTTTGTAAAGGAAGGTAAAATTAATTTATTAATCTTTGCAAGTGTTTTAAAAACTTGTTTTTTCATGAGTTGTAAATTAGCTTTCAAATTTACTAAAATAAACAACTCAGCGTTTAAAGATTGAGTTGTTTAAAGATAAGCTACTTTTTTCTCTCTTCATTTATAGTTCTGTTATTTTTTTGTTATAATAAAATTAGAAATATAATATCAGACAGGTCTTTAATAAATTTAGTTATAATAAGAATCATAATAGTTTGGGTTTTAAGGTTAGTAATTTAGGTCAATTTCGAAATTGTTTTATCAATATATAACCACTGTAGGCTTGTTTCCAAGAGAACTATTACTTATTAATCAAATTGATTTTTTATTTATAACTAAAATCGCGTTATGTGTATTAATGTGTAACTAGGTTTGCTTTATTTTTGTTGTTTATTGTAATTATAATATGTTGTTTTTGTAAAAATATGTTAGGTTTTAAAGGGGGCGATTTGTGCTTTTTTTTAAAGTAAAGGGAAATATATTTTTAAAATGAATATTTTTTGGCTTTTCATTTTTTATTCTCTTCTTAAAGTGATAAAAATGTATCTTCGCAAAAAATAAAATTGATGAGTATTTTTTATGTTATTATTGGATTAATCTTATTAGTTGTTGGTGGTGAGTTCTTGGTAAGATCGTCTATCGGTTTATCTTTTAAGTTAAGTATATCTAAAATGGTAATTGGTATGACGGTGGTTTCTTTTGCCACTTCTGCGCCAGAATTATTAGTTAGCTTACAAGCTGCTTTAGATGGTTCACCAGCTATTGCTTTAAACAATGTTATAGGTTCTAATATTGCTAATATTGGGTTGGTTTTAGGTATTACAGCTTTAATTGGACCTATTTCGGTTAGTAAAGACTTTTATAAGCTTAATTGGCCTGTAATGATGCTTTTCTCTTTAGTTTTGTATTACTTTTTATGGAACGACAATGTTTTAACACAGTTAGAAGGTGTTATTCTCTTAGTAGGGTTGGCTGCTTTTCTATTTGTATTGATAAGAAGTGCGAGAAAAGAAGATGTGGATGTAGAAGAGGTAGATGATGCTTTGGCTTCTATAGGTTATGGTAAAATATTTGGATGGTTATTAATAGGAGGTGTTTCTCTTTATTTTGGATCGGAATTTTTAGTGAACGGAGCAAAAGATATTGCCCAGAATATGGGAATTAGTGAAGGTGTTATTTCTATTACAATGATTGCTATTGGAACTAGTGTACCCGAGTTGGCTGCTTCTGTTATTGCTGCTATGAAGGGTGAGAAAGCAATTTCTTTGGGAAACCTAATTGGTTCTAATATTTTTAATATAGCTTCTGTATTGGGGTTAACAGCTATTATTAAAGAAATACCTGTTACGGAAGCCCAGATTTTATCTAGAGATATTTTTTGGATGTTAGGGTTTGCTGCTGCTTTATTATTGTTAGTGTTTTTGCCTAAGAAGTTTATTTTAAATAGGTTTAAAGGAGCTTTTTTATTTTTAGGGTATGTATTGTTTATTTATTTAGTTCTTTAAATAGAAGGTGTCTAAAATTAGATATAAAAAAACGCTAACATTAATTTGTTGGCGTTTTTTTTCTGTCGATATGTCCTAAGTTCTTTTCTGGAGCGATAACATCTCTAATACGTCGTTTTAACTCTGTAATCTCTGGAAAACCATTTTCTTTTTTTCTAGACCAAACCAATTGGTTGTTTGCGGTAATATTAAAAATACCTCCGGTACCTGGTTTTAAGGTAAGTTCTGTAATTTCTTCTGTAAAAGTGGTTAATAGTTCTTGACTCATCCAAGAGGCTCGTAATAACCAGCCGCATTGTGTGCAGTATTCTATTTTTATATTGCTTTTCATATTTAAATGTAATTGTTTAAAATGGTATTTAAAAGTACGGAATTTTTTGTTTTTTTTAATTGCTTCTTTTTTTTTGCGTTAGGGATAGAAGTGGTATCCTTTTTTAATTTTGCGATAGCTGAAAAATTTAAAAAGATATAACGGATAGCCCGACCTTTGGTAACGCCCAAAATAATTGTATAAAAAAAGCACCTACATTGCTGTAAGTGCTTTTTAATATTTTATACTATTCGTAATTATTTAACTGGTTTAACAGTTTTAATAATTCTAGCAGCTACTTTATATGGATCTGCGTTTGAAGATGGACGACGGTCTTCTAACCATCCTTTGTATCCTTTTTCTACAACGATAATTGGAATACGAATTGATGCACCTCTATCTGAAACTCCCCAAGAGAAGTCTGTAATTGCAGCAGTTTCATGCTTACCAGTTAAACGTTGGTCGTTAAACTCACCATAAATTTCAATATGTTCTTTTACTACAGGGCGGAAAGCTTCACAAATTTCGATATACTTATCTTTAGAACCACATTCTCTTAAAATAGAGTTAGAGAAGTTAGCGTGCATTCCAGAACCATTCCAATCAGTGTCTCCTAATGGTTTTGGGTGGTACTCAATGTACATTCCTTTTCCTTCAGTTAAACGATCTAATAAATATCTAGATATCCAGATTTCATCTCCTGCTTTCTTTGCTCCTTTTGCAAATAATTGGTATTCCCATTGTCCAGACGCAACCTCTTGGTTAATTCCTTCAAAGTTTAAGCCTGCATCTATACATAAATCTGCATGCTCTTCTACTAAATCACGACCATGTGTATATAAACCTCCTACAGAACAGTAGTATTGTCCTTGTGGAGCAGGGTAACCACCTCTTGGAAATCCTAAAGGCAATCCTGTACTTGTATTCATAATAAAGTATTCTTGTTCAAAACCGAACCAGAAATCGTTATCATCATCTTCAATAGTAGCACGTGCATTAGATTCGTGTGGAGTTCCGTCTGCATTCATTACTTCATTCATTACCAACCAACCGTTAATACGATTTGGATCTGGATAAATAGCAACAGGTTTTAAAATACAGTCAGATGCTCCTCCAGAAGCTTGTTTTGTAGAAGAACCGTCAAAAGACCAAAGTCCCAATTCTTCAACTGTTCCTTTAAAATCTTCATGCTCCTCAACTTTGGTTTTACTTCTCATGTTCTGAGTTGGATAATAACCATCTAACCAAATGTATTCTAATTTAATTTTTGCCATAATATATGTGTTTATGTGATGTTCGTCCTACAAAAATCAAATATTTTCATTAGATATCAAAAAAAATAGGGGTAAAATATTTAAAATAGCTAAAAAATAATTTTATCCCTAAATTTGAAAGGGTATATTTGTATAAAGTTAAAAATAAGTAGAAAATATTACTAATATGTCAAGGATTAGATTTAATGCATTGCAAGAAACACTACGTAGAAGTCCTATAAAAGTAGTTCAGAATGAAAAAAGATCAGCTCTTTTTGGTCGGAATGTATTTAATAAATATGCTATGCAACAGTATCTTACGCGTGCTGCATACGAAAGTGTGATGAATGCAATTGATCATGGAACTAAAATAGATAGAAAAATTGCAGATCAAGTTGCGGTAAGTATGAAAGACTGGGCAATGTCTAAAGGGGCTACTCATTATACACATTGGTTTCAGCCACTTACAGGTGCTACAGCAGAAAAACATGATGCCTTTTTTGAGTCTATTAATGGCAGTCTTGCAATGGAAAAATTTGATGGAGAACAATTGGTTCAGCAAGAGCCAGATGCATCTAGTTTTCCTAATGGAGGAATTAGAAATATGTTTGAAGCTCGTGGTTATACGGCTTGGGACCCAACTTCTCCTGCTTTTATTTATGAAACAACACTTTGTATTCCAACTATTTTTGTAGCTTATACTGGGGAGGCTTTAGATAATAAGACGCCTTTGTTAAGAGCGCTACAAGCTATAGATACACATGCTACTGCTGTTTGTAAATATTTTGATAAGAATGCAAATAAAGTAAGTGCAACACTTGGTTGGGAACAAGAATTTTTTCTAATTGACGAGGCTTTAGTACTCGCAAGACAGGATATACAATTTACGGGTAGAACTTTATTAGGGCATTCGCCTGCTAAAGGACAACAACTTGATGATCATTATTTTGGAACCATTCCTGCAAGGGCTATGAGTTTTATGCAAGATTTAGAACAAGAATGTATGTTGTTAGGGATTCCTGTAAAAACCAGACATAATGAGGTTGCTCCAAATCAGTTTGAGATTGCACCAATTTATGAAGAAGCTAATTTAGCGGTGGATCATAATTCATTAATAATGGATGTGATGCAAAAAATATCAAGAAGACATCATTTTAAAGTGTTGTTGCATGAAAAACCATTTGCAGGTATAAACGGGTCTGGTAAGCACAACAATTGGTCTTTGTCTACCGGTAACGGAACTAATTTGCTAAGTCCGGGTAAAACTCCAATGAAGAACTTACAATTTCTTACCTTTTTTATCAATACCATTAAAGCAGTGTATCAATACGAAGAGTTACTGAGGGCTTCTATTGCGTCTGCAAGTAATGAATATAGATTAGGCGCTAATGAAGCACCACCTGCAATTATTTCTGTGTTTATTGGTAGTCAACTATCAGCAGTTTTAGATGAATTAGAAAATGTAACTAAAGGAAAGCTTTCACCGCAAGAAAAAACCGATTTAAAACTAAATATTATTGGTAAAATTCCCGAAATTTTATTAGATAATACGGATAGGAATAGAACTTCTCCGTTTGCATTCACAGGAAATAAATTTGAGTTTAGAGCGGTTGGTTCATTAGCAAATTGTGCAATACCAATGACTGTTTTAAATACTATTGTTGCAAAACAATTAAAAGAGTTTAAAGTTGAGGTAGATGCTCTAATAGAAGAGAAGGATCTTAAAAAAGATGAAGCTGTTTTTAATATACTAAGAGAATATATAAAAGACTCTAAGGCAATTCGTTTTGATGGAGATAGTTATGGGGAAGCTTGGGAAAAGGAAGCTAAGAAAAGAGGCTTAACTAATTATAAAACAACTCCAGAAGCTTTAAAAGTAAAAGTTTCTGAGAAAACAATTTCTTTGTTTGAGGAAATGGAGGTAATGAGTAAAGTAGAATTAGAAGCTCGTTATGAAATTGATTTAGAATCGTACGCTAAAAAGGTGCAAATAGAAGGACGTGTTTTGGCTGATATTGCAAGAAATCAAGTAGTGCCTACTGCAATAATTTATCAGAATACTTTATTGGAGAATACTAAGAACTTAAAAGAAATTTTTGGTGATGAGTATAAAAATATAGCCAAAGAGCAAATTGAGCTAGTTATGTTAATTTCTAAACATATTACTAAAATTAATGCTTTGGTAGTAAAAATGGAAGCAGAAAAAGTGAAAGCTAATAAACATTTAGGTTTTAAATTAGCGGAACAATACAGTAACAAAATAAAACCTTTTTTTGTAGATATAAGATATCATTGTGACCAACTAGAAACCTTGGTAGATGATAATTTATGGCCATTAGCTAAGTATAGGGAGTTGTTATTTACTAATTAAACGATAGGTAAATTAGTTATATCTTAAAAAGGAAGGGTTAAAAATGATAATTATTCATTTTTAACCTTTTTTTTATAGGTGTTTTCCCCTGTTTTTGTTTGTTTTTTTTACATTTAACACGTTTAAGTCATTGATTTATAGGTGTTTGTTGTTTTGTTTTGTTTGTGTTTTTTATTTTATTTTGGAATTAGATAAATAATTTTCTATATTTGACTTGTTTAAACACAGAATCGATCAAGCTATATAGTTTACAACAATTCTTTACTTTTAAGAGTTGACTGAAAATGAAAAGTTATCCCTAATAACTTAACATTTTATCCCTAATAATTTTAATTACCCCTAAAAATTTATTGTAGTATATCATATTCAATTTATATCGAATATATTTTGATATGCTTAATTTTTAACTAACGTATTTTAAATTATTTATCATGAAAAAACTAGTAATAATGGCTATGTGTTTAGCTACAGGAGCATTCTATGCTCAATCTAATACAAGTTCTGTTAATCAAACAGGAAATACAAATAACTCTACAGTAACACAGATTGGACTGACAAACGACTCTAAAGTTGTGTCTTTAGGTGATTTTAATGGATCTATTGTTAATCAAATTGGTGATTTAAATAGGTCTAATGTTATACAACATGGAGATTCAAATGCATCTGATGTAAATTCTCTTGGACGTGGAAACGGATCTCAGGTAAATCAAGCAGGAGATGGAAATGATGCAGATGTTGATCAGAATGGAAATTGGAATACATCTAGAGTAAACCAAGGTTTGGTAAATAGTGGAGGTACTATTTCTCGTATAGGAAATAGAAATGAAGCTACAGTAAATCAAGATGGTACTGATAATGGTTCTGTTGTTAATCAACGAAGTGCAACATCAGGTCAAGAGAGTAACGATAATGATGCTTTTGTAAACCAAGTTGGTGATGACAACGTAAGTGGTATAAGTCAAGATGGAGACTTCAATATGGCAGATACTAACCAGCAAGGTAATATGAATGATTCGTCTGTGAATCAAATAGGAGATTCTAATGATTCTGATGTAGATCAAATGGGTGATTCTAATATTGCTCGTACTTACCAGGGGGGAAATGGAAATAATAGTGATATAACTTCAGATGGAAATGGAAACTTTGCGGATACTGCACAACAAGGAACTTTAAATACTTCTGATGTAGATCAAGATGGAGATGGTAATTTTTCTGAAGTAGATCAGCAAGGGAATATTAATTACTCTTATGTAGGACAAATTGGAGATGATAACACATCTAATGTTTTTCAAATTGGAGATGGTAATTTTGCTCATGCTGAGCAAAATGGAATGAATAATTCTAGTGATGTAAACTCTACAGGTAATGGTAATCAAACTATTACTTTACAAGGTTATTTTGCTGGAGGAAACGATCATGTAAGTACGATTGATCAAGTAGGAGATAGCAACTATACTTTTGTTGGGCAAGATGGTACAGCTAACACCAGTGATGTGGACCAGACAGGAGACAATAACTATTCTTGGGGTGTTCAAATAGGTTTAACTAATATGACCACAGTTGACCAAATGGGTGATAGAAATAGTAGTACGGTTGATCAATTTGGTGATACTAATTCTTCTAGTGTTTACCAATGGGGAGATGATAATGTATCTAATGTAGATCAAGATGGAGACAATAATTCAAGTTTTGTGTGGCAATGGGGGAATTCAAATGACTCTAAAGTAACTCAAGATGGAATGGGTAATATGAGTGATGTACTTCAATTAGGAACAGGTAATATGAGTGATGTTTTACAGCAAGGAAACAGTAATTATAGCTTTGTTGGACAAGGAGGAAGTACTCATGTAAGTGATGTAGACCAAATTGGTAATGGTAATATATCTATTGTGTCACAAAATGACTAATATAAAACTGTTATAATTTGATATTATAAGGTATAAGAGCATAGCGTATGCTCTTATACTTTTTAAAAACAAATTTACTTTGTAATTTAGGTATAGTTGAAAATATAATAAAATATAAGTTATGAAAGCAATTTTTAAAATTTTAATAGTTTTTACAACGCTGTTTTTAGGCAATATAATTTTTGCTCAAACTTTTAAAGCTAAAGATGATACTTCACTTAGAATTTCTAGTTTTAACACACAAACTTCTCAAGAAAATTTTTTACTAAATCAACGTAATGTTGGAAGTGAAAACTTAACTACAGATAGTAATTCTGTTTATGTATTACAAGTAGGTGATAATAATAATTTAAGAAGTAATGTAAAAACATTAGAGAGTAATATCGTTATTGTGCAAAAAGGTGATCAAAACAACACTTTTTTAGAATTAAATAGTGTTAAATTAACGGAAACGGTAGTACAAATAGGGAATAATAATACATTTTTAGATTATAACTTACTAAAATCAGATGTAAGGAATACAGAAATTAATCAAACAGGGGATAATCAAAACTTAACAATGCATGGATCTAATTCTTTATCAGAAAAAATGAAAGTATCAATGCAGGGTCAAAATCAAAGTATTATTATAAGAAATTTTTAAAAACAAAAATGTTATGTTTTTATTTAGAATAAAAATAATAATAGCAACAATTATTGTATTTCTTTTAACAATTATTGGAGCTTATTCTCAGACTTATAATACAGAGGTGGAAGCAAAGCTGTTAATTAAAGAAGAAAGTGGTAATCTAAAAGTAACTGGAATTGCACTTAATAAAACATCGATAACAAAAAAATTAAGTTATAAATTATCGGTATTTAAAACAGATTCTAATAAAAATAAATCTAATAATAAACAATCTGGTTTATTTACTGTAGGTCCAAATCAAGAAAAAGATTTATCCTCAACTTCATTAAACTTTAATAAATCAACAAAAGTTATTCTTCTTCTTTTAATCTATGATGCCAATCAAGATATTGTAGGAAAGGATAGGGTTGTATTAAATGATGATAACAAAAATAATATAGGGGTAATACAAGAGATTGCTAATAAGGTTAATAATACGGCAACAAAATTGTCTACACCAATAATAAACGAAGATTTTGAAGCTAAAATTGGCACAGAGAATAAAAATGGAGTATTAATAATTAACGGTACCGTTTTTAATAAAACAGAAATAACAAGTAGTTTAAAATATAAGTTTACCATTTTTAATACAATCGAAAGTGAAAATAATATAGAAGAAGAAAAAGATAGTCGGTTTATATTATCTGCAAATGAGAAAGTTATTTTATCGTCAATGATTATTAAAATAAATGAAAATGAAAAAAAAGTAGCTGTTCTTTCTATATATAATTTAGATGATATTTTAGTCGCAGAAGATAAAATAGTGTTTAATGAAGGTTTTGAAGATGAAGTTAATAGGCAGAAAGAATTAGATAAAAAGTTAAAGCAAGAGCAAGAAGGTTCAAAAGATCTCAGTGTAGAAGCTATAGATGGTGTAGAGTTAAGAGGTATTGTTGTAGAGGATACTAAAACAAAACCAGGTAGAGACTTCTATAAGTTATTTTCTTCATTATATACGAGAAACAATATTGATGGCAATGAGGTGGTAAAAATTAAAGAAGTTTTAGCTATTGGAAGAAATACTAAAATTGAAGTTATTGTAGGAGATGATGTGGTGTTTTCGTTTTTTGTAAGACCTAGTATAGATTATTTAACAAAAATAAATGATTATGCCATTATTAAAGTATATAGGCACTTTAAAAATTCAGAAAAAGAATCTAAAATAATTAAATACTACTAAAAAGATATGAAAAGAAATTTATTAATTATATTATTCTTAACCGGATATGTATGTGTAGGTCAGCAGCTTTCTTATAAGCCTATAAATCCTGCTTTTGGTGGTGAAACGTTTAATTATCAATGGTTATTAAATTCTGCAAACGCACAAAATTCTTTTAAAGACCCTAGTATTGCTCTAGGAGGAGAAGAAGGTTCGTTAGCTGAGTTTTCAGAATCGTTAAATAGGCAAATACTAAGTCAGTTGTCTAGGTCTTTGTTTAATACGCAATTAGGGGAAGATTTAAAAGAAGGTAATTTCTCTTTTGGTAGCTTGGCTTTAGAAATTTATGACTCTGCAGAAGGTTTGGTTGTTAATATTTTAGACACAGACACTGGAGAGCAAACACAAATTATAGTACCTAACTAATATCTTAATCACTTATATGTTAAATTATAGATATACTATTATACTACTGTTATTCTTTACTAGTTGTGGCTCTTTTTATAATCAACCTTTTGAACAGGAACGAGCAAGATTAGGAGAAACGACAGTGCCAACTCAGAAGTTAAAAAAATTCCCTTTGCCACAGGAACCTATAGTAGCGGCCGTATATAATTTTAAAGACCAAACAGGTCAATACAAAGCTATAGAAAATGGTAGTACTTTTAGTACTGCAGTTTCACAAGGAGCTACCACAATGTTAAATAAGGCTTTAGAAGATTCTAATTGGTTTACAGTTGTAGAAAGAGAGAACCTTAGTAATCTTTTAAATGAAAGAAATATAATAAGGTCTACTAGAGCAGAGTTTACAAAGAATAATAAAGCGCAAACGAATACTCCTAATTTGCCTGCTCTTTTATTTGCTGGAGTACTGTTAGAAGGAGGTGTTATATCTTATGATACAAATATAATTACTGGTGGTGCGGGAGCTAGATATCTTGGTATTGGTGGTTCAACAGAATATAGGCAAGACAGAATTACTGTGTATTTAAGGGCGGTTTCTACATCTAATGGAAAGATCTTGAAAACAGTATATATATCTAAAACAATCTTATCTCAGGCATTAGCGCTAAATTTATTTAAGTATGTTAAGTTTCAAAAGTTATTAGAATCTGAGGTTGGCTTTACCAAAAACGAACCTGTTCAATTAGCTGTTAAGGAAGCTATAGATAAAGCGGTAGAAAATTTAATTATAGAAGGTATTATTGATGGATTTTGGGCGCCTGCTGGTGGTGAAGAAGTAGTAGATTTTGTAAAGAAGAATTACAAGAAAGAGCAAGAGGAGGCAAAGTTAACAGAGTTGTTTAATAGAAAAAAAGAGCATAGGCGAGGTAAAATAGGTGTAGGACTTGTGGGGGGAGTGTCTAAAATTGTTGGTGATTATTCTGATGCAGAGTTTGGTTTTGGGGCTGATATGTTACTCAAATTCATGTTAAATAAATCTAGGTTTGCATTTTCTATAGGATTAGGTTCTAGTACGCTTTCTAATAAAAACATATTTGAAAAAAGAATTTATGATTCTAATGTAAATTTTGAATACTATCTATTACCCTATGATAAAATTACTCCTTATGCATACATTGGTGTTGGTTCAATTTCAACTAAAAATTTAAGTGATAATTACTTTAAATATCAATATGGTATTGGTTTAGAGTATTTTGTTACAGATAAATTAGGGTTGATTTTAAGAGGTGAGCAAAATATTATATCAACAGACAACTTAGATCTTTTGGTTAGGGGAGAAAAAAACGATAAGATTTGGAATGTTAGGGCTGGAATTAATTTTTATTTTTAAAAAACAAAATATATTAGTATGAAAATTTTACGAAAAATATTAGTTCTTATAACTCTAGTTTTAATTTTTAGTTGTGGTGAAGAGACTACTTTTGGTGTTGTAGAATTTGGCGAAATAACAGGAAGGGTTGTAAAAGCTAATAGTTTTGAGCCTATAGAGAATGCCAAAATTACTTTATCTCCAACAAATAATACAACATTTACAGATGCTAACGGAGAGTTTTTTTATGAAGAAGTGCCTGTAAATGAATATTCGATTGAAGCTTCAAAAGAAGATTTTTTAACTAGTTTTGAGCCTGTTTCTGTAGAGGTAGATGCTACAGTAAACATAGTCTTTGAAATGCAGGGAGAGTCTACACTTAATATTCCGCCAACAACTCCGGTGTTAATATTGCCAATTGATGGTGCAGTAGATATCGATAGTTCAGTAGAGTTGGTTTGGTCTTCTTTAAGTGTAGATGATGATGAATTAACGTATAGATTAGAGATTAAAAATGATTTTGATAATAATGTAATTCAAGTTCAAAATCTTAGTGATACAACTTATGTGGTTCCTAATTTAAAATTTGGTGTTAAGTATTTTTGGCAAGTAGCAGTAACAGATAATATAAATTCTGAAGTGCTAAGTGCTTCAAATTCATTTACAGTTAAGGGTGATCCAAAGAATAGGTATACTTACGTTAGGGTTGAAGGGGGGAATAATGTCATTTATTCATCAAGTTTAGATGAAGATTTTAATGAAATTAATACTATTAAATTAACAGAATCTAACTCAAATTCATGGAGACCTAGAAAAAATAATACTGTAAATTTAATAGCTTTTTTAAGATTGTATAACAATGAGGTTCATATTTTTACCATGAAACCAAATGGATCGGAGGTAAAAAGAGTAACTTCCGATATCGCTGTTAATGCTTTTGATTTGAATGAAGTGGATTTCTCTTGGTCAACAACGGGTGATCAACTTATTTATCCGAGTTTTGATAAGTTATATCTGATTAATAAAGATGGTAGTGGTCTTCAAATGATATATAAAACAACAAATGGACACTTAATTACCGAATGTGATTGGAGTAATGACGGTACTAAGATAGTGTTAAGAACAAATAATTCTGATGGTTATGATGGTGCTATTTATACTATTGATATGAGTGGGAATGTACTAAATACAGTTGTCTCTGCAAATGTTGGTGCTTTAGGTGGCTTAAATTTGTCTGTAGATGGTAACTTATTAATTTATACTAAAGATGTAAGTGATTTTCAATCATCAAATTATAGAAGATTGAATAATAAAGTTTTTAAGTATAATTTTTCTACAATGACCGAGACAGAAATGATTATTTCTAAACCGCCAGGAACAAATGATTTAGATCCAAGATTCTCACCTAATGAGGCTGAAATAATTTATGTAAATACATCTAACGATGGTATTTCGGAAAAGAAAATATTTACATCTCCAATTGATGGAGATAATCGTAGAGAAGAAGTTTTTACAGAAGCAATTATGCCAGATTGGGAGTAATTAAAACTGAAATATTAATAAGAAAGAACCAAATGATCAAAAATCATTTGGTTTTTTTATGATGCCACATAAAAGAAAGTTAAATTTGCAGCAACAACAACACAACAACATGAGTCAAGAAGTTTCTAAAAGATACGCACAAAGAGGTGTTTCGGCATCAAAAGAAGATGTACACAATGCAATTAAGAATATAGACAAGGGCTTGTTTCCTAAAGCATTTTGTAAAATTGTTCCAGATTATTTAACAAACGATGATGATTATTGTCTAATAATGCATGCAGATGGAGCAGGTACAAAATCTTCTTTAGCCTACATGTATTGGAAAGAAACTGGCGATATTTCTGTATGGAAAGGCATTGCTCAAGATGCTTTAATCATGAATATTGATGATTTATTGTGTGTGGGAGCAACAGATAATATTATGTTGTCTTCTACAATCGGTAGAAATAAAAGTAAAATTCCTGGAGAAGTTTTATCTGCAATTATAAACGGAACAGAAGAATTAATCCAAGACTTAAAAGGTTTTGGGGTTACCATTCATTCTACCGGAGGAGAAACTGCAGATGTGGGCGATTTAGTTCGTACCATTATTGTAGATTCTACAGTAACTGCACGTATGAAACGTACCGATGTTGTTGATAACGCAAACATAAAAGCAGGTGATGTAATTGTTGGTTTAGAATCTTTTGGACAAGCAAGTTACGAAACTGAATATAACGGAGGTATGGGGTCTAACGGATTAACATCAGCAAGACACGATGTTTTTCATAAATATTTAACAGAAAAATATCCAGAAAGTTTTGATGCTGCTGTTCCTGAAGAGTTAGTGTACTCTGGTAATACAAAATTAACAGACAAGGTAGAAAATTCTCCCATTGATGCTGGTAAATTAGTATTGTCACCAACAAGAACGTATGCGCCAATTATTAAAAAAATATTATCTAATTTTTCTTCGGATACAGTACACGGAATGATTCATTGTTCTGGTGGAGCTCAAACCAAAATATTACACTTTGTGGATGAATTACATATTATAAAAGACAATATGTTTCCAGTTCCACCATTATTTAAGTTGATACAAGAGCAATCTAAAACAGATTGGAAAGAAATGTATCAAGTTTTTAACTGTGGTCATAGAATGGAAATTTATGTTAATCCAGAAATTGCAGAAGATATTATTGCTATTTCTAAATCTTTTAATGTAGATGCAAAAATTGTAGGTAGAGTAGAAGCTTTTCATTCTGATGCAGATCAGGATCAAACTAAAAAATTAACGATTACAAGTGAGTACGGTGTATTTGAATATTAAAATACCAACTTATTCTTAAAATATATTAAAATTAAAACTCCAACTGCTTTTAAAAAGTAGTTGGAGTTTTTAGTTTTGTTTAGCGAATGTGTTTGTGGTATCTCGTTATTCTATTTCATTTTTAGATAAAAATTCTAAAATAAGTTTTGCTATCTCTCTCGTTTTTTCTTCAGATGCAAAATGACCAGCATCCAATAAGTGTAACTCGGCATTGGGTAAATCTTTTAAATAAGCCTTTGCTCCATTAGCATTAAATTTCAAATCCTTTTTTCCCCAAGTAATTAATGTTTTTGGTTGATTTTCTCTCAACATTTTTTGCCATTTAGGGTATCTAATCAAATTGGTGTTGTAATCTTTAAATAGCTGCACTTGGATTTCTCTGTCTTTTTTAGATTTTAGAAATGCTAAATCGTGTGTCCAAGCATCCGGACTTTGAATATTGATATTTGTAGCGTCTAAATCAAATACATATTGCTTGTTTATTATGGCATCTTCACTTGTTAAACTATATAAAAAATCATGCTTTTCCTGCGAGGTGTCTGTTTGTGCTGATCTAAAAAAATCTTGTCGTTTAGGCGTTAAACCTTCCAAATAAGCATTGGCGTTCTGAACAATTAAAGCTTCTATTCGTTTAGGATTTTTCGTCATCATTCGATATCCAATAGGAGCACCAAAATCTTGCATGTACATCACATAGTTTTCAATTTGAAGTGTATCGATAAGCTTTTCTGTATAAGTTGCCAACAAATCAAACGTATACGTTGTAGTTGCAGGATCTAAATGTGTGCTATAACCCGAGCCTAAATTATCT
Source organism: Polaribacter sp. HaHaR_3_91 (assembly GCF_019278525.1). Taxonomy (NCBI): domain Bacteria; kingdom Pseudomonadati; phylum Bacteroidota; class Flavobacteriia; order Flavobacteriales; family Flavobacteriaceae; genus Polaribacter; species Polaribacter sp. HaHaR_3_91. Next base: position 3,382,619 of record NZ_CP058986.1, on the reverse strand, counting down.
GGAGCAATAACATGGTAATTCGTCGCCAACATAGGAATCAGGTTTCTATAACTATGTGATGAAGAAGGGTAACCATGTAGCAACACAATTGTCGGATTACTTTTATCTCCAGCTTCTCTATAAAATAGTTTTATACTATCAATTTCTGCATAATTATGCGTTGTAGCTGGTGGTAAAAAGAACTGTTTCTCATGTTCTTTTGATGTATTTTCACACCCAAATAAAGAGGTTAAGATGACTAAAATTAACGCAAATTGTTTCATACTGTATTTCTATTTATTCAGGTTTCTCATGAAAACTCTCATGTTTTCAATAATAGCGTCACCATCTTCTTCTAAAGCAAAATGACCGGTATCATAAATGTTGTAATCTATGTTTTTTACGTCTTTTTTAAATGCTGCAGCTCCACTTTCAGGAAAGAAAGCATCATTTTTACCCCAAACTATTAATAATGGTGGTTGATAGTCTCTTAAATATTGTTGCCATTTTGGATATAGCTTTACATTATTCTGATAATCATAAAATAAATCTAAATTTACGGCATGTGCATTTGGTCTAGACAATCTTAAGAAATCTAAATTATAAGTATCAGGGTCTACAGTCTCAGAATCTCTAACACCGTGTGTGTATTGCCATTTTAGACCCTCTAAAGAAAAAGCAGGTAATAAAGCATCTTCGGTTTCTTTAGTTCTATTTTTCCAAAGTGCTCTTATTCCAGCCCAAGCTTCACCTAAACCTTCTTCATAAGCATTTCCGTTTTGGTTTATGATTGCTGTAATTCTTTCGGGATGCGCTGTTGCTAATCTAAAACCAATAGGAGCACCATAATCTTGAATCATGATTGCATAAGAATCGATTTTTTTTTGCTCTAAAAATGAATCTACAACCACTGCAATATTATCAAACGTATATTGAAACGTTTCAGCATCTGGAAAATCACTGTTACCAAAACCAGGATAGTCAGGAGCGATTAAATGAAACTCGTTAGATAATTGCGCTAATACTTTTCTGTATTGATATGAAGATGCAGGAAAACCATGTAGTAAAACAATGGTTGGGTTATTAACATTTCCTGCTTCTCTATAGGCAATGTTAATTCCATTAACTTCTAATGTTTTATATTTTAAGGTTGATTTTTGATTTTCACCAATAGCTAATGAAGCGCTTGAAGCATTATTCATTTCAGATGTTACCTCCTCTTTACAAGAGCTGAAGAGTAAAACGATACTTAAGGCTAGGACTACGTTTTTCATAATTTAAATTTAAGTCTCAAATTAATTTTGAGAGAATTGGATAGAAGAGGTCATCTAAAAAGAAATGAATCTTGTCATGCTGAACTTGTTTCAGTGTCATAATTTGTTGATATTCAGGTTTGAAATAATCTGAAATAAATTAAGATTGACAAAAATTTACTTTTTAGATAGCCTCTTTCTTATTTTTTTAGTTTCTACCAGCCATAACACCACCATCGGTATCCCAAATAGCACCTGTTACCCAGGCAGCTTTGTCTGATAATAAGAAAATGATACTATTAGCAATATCTTCCGATTCTCCAAAACGACCTATAGGGTGAAAACCATTAAAGCCAACCAATGCTTCTTTAGCAGCTTCTTCACCTCCAAAAACACCATGATACACAGGCGTGTTTACTAGGGCTGGAGACACAGCATTTACACGAATATTATCTTCAGCTAATTCCATTGCTAAATGTTGAGTTAACGAATGTAAACCAGCTTTTTGCATAGAATATGCAGAAGAAGGTGTTGCTTTTATAGCTTGTTTTGCCCACATAGACCCTACATTTACAATAGACCCTCCATTTGTAGCTTTCATTTTTTTAGCAGCGCTCTGTGTAATAAAAAAGAAGCCTCTGTTTAAATCTTGATAAGAATTGTAATCTTCCATAGTATGATCTAAAAATGGTTTAGGGCCAAAAATTCCTGAAGCATTTACTAAATAATCTAAGTTCTCTAAACCATCAATTTTAGCTATTAAAGCATCAACTTCAGTGGTGTTAGATATGTTTGCCGTGTGTTTAATTAAGTTTGGTGCGTCTGCAATTTTATCAGTATTTCTTCCTACAACATATACTGTTGCACCACCTTCTAATAATGCATTTGTTGTTGCATTACCGATACCACTTGTTCCGCCAATTACTAAGGCTACTTTGTTTGCAAATTCTTTCATTTTATTTATTGTTTTATTATTAATTAATTCCAATTTGGTTTTTTCTCAATTAAGTATCCGTCGGAAACATTGCTTCCTTCGAATGAGTTTTCTTTGGCTTGAATTACGATAAAAGAGAAAGGTGCATCCGAATTATTTCTGATAGCCCTTTCTGTATCTGTTGCAACTCTTACAATCGTCCCCTCCTTTAGATCTACATAATTATCATTGAGAAGTAATTGACCTTTCCCTTTAATGGCGATATATATTTCTTCGTTCTCTTTGTGTTTATGAAGGAGTTGAATTGCAGTGTGTGGTTCCATTGTATTAAATGATATTTCTGAGCTGGTTAATCCTAGCTCATCTTTTACAAACTTTTTACCATCTAATTTAAAATCTGGACTTGGTTGAAATACATTTTCAGTAAGATTTGAGAATTCACCTAATTCTAGCTTTGAATACTCTCTTGATATTTTGTTTTCTTTCATTATGAATTGCGGTAAAAAGACAGACAGGTCTGTCTTTTATGGGTTAAAATTTTTTAAGTTATTATTTTTTCACATAAATTTTTAGCCTCTATAATAGGCCAATCCTTTTGATGTAAGTGGCTTTCTCCTACCGCACTTTCGTAAAGTAAGTAAATTTGTCTTGCTAGTGAACTTACTTGTTCACTTTTAACTTGCTCTAAATTGTTAGTAATTAGTTTTGTTATAAGTGCAATAAACTCGTTTTTTTGAGATTGAATTTCATTCCTAATAATCTCATTATCTTTTGGTATTTCTGAAACTGTTTTAATACACCAACATCCATTAAAATCTTTATCTTGATAAAATAATCGAAGGAAATCGAATATCGCTAAGATTTGATCTGTTCCTTTTGGTTTTGATGTGGTGAACTTTTCAAAATCTTCAATAAAATTAATATTCTTAAATTGAAGATAGGCCAAACAAATCTCTTCTTTAGATTTAAAATGATTGTAAAGCGTGGCCTTAGCAATACCAGTTTCTGCAATAATTTGGTTTATACCTGTAGAATTATACCCATTCTTATAAAATAAAAATGAGGCTGTTTCAGTAATTCTATTTTTTACTTCACTATGTTTCATACTGCAAATATATAATAAAATACTTAAAACAGACAAGTCTGTCTATTTTTTTATTGAATAACTTAATTGATTACTACTATTTATAAATAAATAGATTGCTTTTGAAGTTAGGTTTAAGTATTCTAAAAGATAATACTTGTTTAGAATCATTATAAAAACATAGAACTTTATAGTTTTCCGTAGTTTAAAATATTGCTTACTGAAAAGTCGAAAAAGGGTGTTATTTAAGTCTTTTTTTATGATTAAAAGTCCTTTATTTTTTATACAAATGGTCTAAATAAATTTTAAAATGCTGATTTTTAGTGATGTCATTTTACGCAATAATAATTTAGTAAAAATAAATTTATTTGTTAACTTTTTTGTGTTGATAAGTTTTATTTAGTTGGTTTTTAGTTGTTTAATTTTATTTCTTGTAAACTTTATGATAATTGTCACCTTTTAGGTTGTACATTTGTGGGATATTTATCCGACAAAAAATAATCTAATTGCTGTATAATACAATGAAATCTTCTACAATACTTACTCCAACAAAAACATATTCTAGAGAGGAAGCTTTAAAAGCTGCTCTTAACTATTTTAAAGGCGATGAATTAGCTGCAAGTGTGTGGTTAAATAAATATGCTTTAAAAGATTCTGCTGATAACATTTACGAAAGCACACCTGATGAAATGCATCAAAGAATTGCTTCGGAAATTGCTAGAGTAGAGCAAAAATATACCAACCCATTAACGGAATCAGAAATTTTTGATGCTATCAAGAATTTTAAATATATCGTACCTCAAGGAAGTCCGATGGCAGGAATTGGAAATCCTTTTCAAATTGCATCTTTGTCTAACTGTTTTGTAATTGGTAACAATGGCGAATCAGATTCCTACGGAGGAATCATGAAGATAGACCAAGAACAAGTACAGTTAATGAAACGTAGAGGTGGTGTTGGACATGATTTGTCTCATATCCGTCCTAAAGGATCTCCAGTAAAAAATTCTGCATTAACATCAACAGGAATTGTCCCTTTTATGGAGCGTTATTCAAATTCTACTAGAGAGGTTGCGCAAGATGGTAGAAGAGGAGCGTTAATGTTATCTGTTTCTATCAATCATCCAGATGCAGAAGATTTTATTGATGCAAAACTAGAGCAAGGCAAAGTTACTGGAGCAAACGTTTCAGTAAGAATTGACGATGTGTTTATGAAAGCCGTAAAAGGAGATGGAACGTACTTGCAAAAATATCCCACGTTTAGTGAAAACCCTTTGTATACAAAAGAAATTGAAGCTACTAAAATTTGGAAGAAAATTGTACACAATGCATGGAAATCTGCAGAACCAGGAATATTATTCTGGGATACGATTATCAATGAATCTGTGCCAGATTGTTATGCAGATTTAGGGTATAAAACGGTTTCTACAAATCCTTGTGGTGAGATTCCTTTATGTCCGTATGATTCTTGTCGTTTATTAGCGATGAACTTGTTTTCTTATGTAGAAAACCCGTTTACAAAAAAAGCTGAATTCAATTTTGAATTGTTCAAAAAACATATTGTGGTTGCGCAAAGAATGATGGATGACATCATTGACTTAGAGTTAGAAAAAATAGACGGAATTTTAGCAAAGATTGATGCAGATCCAGAAGAGGAAGTTGTAAAAGCAACTGAAAGAAATCTGTGGATGAATATCAAGCATAAAGCAGAAGAAGGTAGAAGAACAGGGATAGGAATTACTGCAGAAGGAGATATGTTGGCTGCTTTGGGTATTCGTTATGGAAGTGAAGAAGGAAATACTTTTTCTACTGAAGTACACAAAGTATTAGGTGTTGAAACGTACAGGGCTTCTGTAAATTTAGCAAAAGAAAGAGGTGCGTTTGCTATTTTTGATGCAGACAGAGAAAAAGAAAATCCTTTTATTTTAAGATTAAAAGAAGCAGATAGTAAACTGTATTATGAAATGTTAGAACATGGTCGTAGAAATATAGCCTTGTTAACGATTGCTCCAACAGGAACTACTAGTTTAATGACACAAACATCGTCTGGTATAGAGCCTGTTTTTATGCCTGTATATAAGCGTAGAAAAAAGGTGAACCCAAATGATAAAGGGATTAGAGTAGATTTTGTGGATGAGGTTGGCGATTCTTGGGAAGAATATGTTGTTTTTCATCATCGTTTTAAACAATGGATGGAAGTAAATAATATCGATTCTTCTAAGAATTTTACGCAAGAAGAAATTGATGAATTGGTTAAAAAATCTCCATATTACAAAGCAACTTCCAATGATATTGATTGGAATAGCAAAGTAGAAATGCAAGGAGCTATCCAAAAATGGGTAGATCATTCTATTAGTGTTACTGTTAATTTACCAAATGATGCAACAGAAGAATTGGTTGGTGAATTGTATTTAAAAGCGTGGGAAGTTGGTTGTAAAGGGGTAACCGTTTATAGAGATGGTTCTCGTTCTGGAGTATTAATTTCGGCAGATGATAAGAAAGAAGTTACAACTACAAATTTTTCTAAGAAACGTCCTCAAATTTTAGAAGCAGATGTGGTTCGTTTTCAAAATCAAAAAGAAAAATGGATTGCTTTTGTAGGTTTGGTTGATAACAGGCCTTATGAGATTTTTACAGGATTAACAGATGATGAAGACGGAATTTTAATTCCGCGTTGGGTAGACAAAGGCTTGATCATTAAAAATAAAAACGAAGAAGGACTTACAAGATACGATTTTCAATATCAAAATAAAAGAGGTTATAAAACAACGATAGAAGGGTTGTCTCATAAGTTTAATCCAGAATTTTGGAACTATGCAAAACTAATTTCGGGAACTATTCGTCACGGTATGCCAATTGATAAAATTGTAGAATTGATACAAAGTTTACAGTTCGATTCCGAATCTATCAGTACTTGGAAAAACGGAGTTCAACGTGCTTTAAAACGTTATGTAGAAGATGGTACGGAAGTAAAAGGACATACTTGTGATAATTGTGACTCTACAAATTTAATTTATCAAGAAGGATGTTTAACGTGTAAAGATTGTGGTTCTTCTAAATGTGGATAGAATTTTATACATGAAATAAAAACGCCAAATGCTTTTTAAGTATTTGGCGTTTTTTTTGTTTGAAACTTTGGTTTTTATGATTTCTATGCCTCATTTTAACGTTTGTCATTAAAGAGGTATCAAAATTTAAAGTGAGTTCTTTAGATTTTATAATCACTTAATTGTCTATATTTCTTACACTTCTTACATAATTATAAACATATCTTACATCTCCTTGTGGACCAAAATAATCGGGATAATTGTCTGCATTACCACTCTTAGGATCGCTTCTTTGGCATCCTGCGCCATGTACATCCATTAAAACACCTTCCATTTTTCCTTGTCCTTCTCCAAAAGCAATATATACAGCGCCAGAATATGGAGTAACACCGTCTAAGTGCGTAGTTCCTGTCCAAAAATAAGGATATTGACCGCTATTATTATTGGGGTCATTAATTGCTGTTGTTTCAAATATAGGGTCTATTGCTGGTGAGTTAGTAGTTTGCGGAGATCTAGAGTAATCTACAATACTTTGTAATTCTTTAGCATTAGGTAATCTCCAATCAGAATAATTGGCCAATTCTAAATTCTCAGAATAGCTTAAAGATGTTTTCCAATCCATTCCAATACCATTGTCAGATTTTTGCCACATTAAGCCGGTAGCGGTATCGCTTATGGTACCATCTCCATTGTCAATAAAATTATTTTTACCATAGTCCATGTTTCCTCTTACCATTCTAAAATACATAGTATTTGGGGTTTCGGTACCTGCTTTATATTTAGGATATCCTTTAATACGGCCATCTACAAAATTAACTCCAAATACAGTTTCATCTCCATTCATAGTGAGACCCACGTAGGTTGTAGAAGACCATGTTTGAGCATCAATTTCTCGTTCTCCGATGTTTATATTTCCTAGTGGTTGATTAAAATAATTGGTATCTATAAAGAATGCAACAGCTTTTTGACCTTCTACTTGACCTGTAAATAAAATTAAGGAATACAGTTCTTTTAAAGTAGGAACTCTCCAATCATTATATTCACCTAATGTAGCTTGTTCAGCTTTCGTAAAAGCAGTTTCGTAGCTAATTTTTTCTCCCATATCTTTTTCCCACATTAAACCTGTTACATTGTCTGTAATAGTGCCGTCTCCGTTATTTGTGTAAGAGGGTTGGTTTCCTGTATAGTTAGCATCTTGTCCGTAGAAATCTTCGTGTATGCTTACGGATGAAATGGTGTTTACATCTGTGTAAAATGTGGTTTCTTCAGTGTCAACGATAGGGTAAGGATAAGCTAAATTAGGAGTTGTTTCTGCTGTGTCCGTTAAATAGTCGTTGTTGTTGCTACATGCCATTGTAGTTAGTAAACAAAAAATAAGGAGTCTGTTTTTTTTCATGATGCCGAATAAATTTTACTTTTTAATATGACTCTTTTTATTTGGCAACGTTTAATTAGAAAGTAAGAAAAATAACAAATAAATTTAAGTTTTATTTGTACGTTTTTTTATAGTGATGTCTCTCGGTATTTTTTTATTTTAAGATGTTAGAAATCGCTTTCTGTAAATCTTCTTTAAGTTGAAAATTCATAATGTTGTTTTTAGAAAATTTTTGATTGAGTTCAATCTCAATTCCGATATAGTTTTCTTTAAAACGCTTTCTTAAATGCGTTGTAAATCCATCTGCTTTTCCGAGATAGGGATAATTAAAACGTACATGCCATTTCGGATTTATTGAATGCAAGCTAGCTTTAAGTTGTAATGCTATCTTTTTTTCATGTTGATCGGATGAATCGTATAAAAGACCAATATCACAATTTCTAATACGATCATTTAAAATAGGTGTAAACGAATGTATAGAAAGGTGTACAACAGTATTTTGGTTTGTAATTAGTGTTTCAATCTGTTTTTTTACGGCATTTCTATAGACGTTATAGTGTGTTTTAATGGTGTCTTTTTTCTCTAAAACCGATAGGTGTTTTGTGTATTCTGAAAACAAGTTTTTATGCCAAAGCGATCTGTTTAGCTCTATGAGTAATCTACTTGTTGTGCTGTAATTGGTGTAAATTGCTAAGTGCTTTAGCGCGTTAAAAACATCTAAAGCACCTAAATCATAGCCTCTATGGGTCTTTAAAATTTCTTTATCACTAAAAAGAGTATGGAACTTTTCTGGAATTTCATTTCCGCCATGTTCACAAGTAATTACCAGTTTCATTTCTATTTATTTGGGATAAATAGCGTGTTGGTTTCTAGGCAATTTGCTAGTTCTGTATAAACAGTTATAATGTTTTTATCCGAAGTATCAGCACCAAGTGCATTTTCAATTCTTGTTGCGAGTGTTCCGTGTTCAAAAATGATCGTTAAAGCTTCTTTATAGTTTTCAGAAATATTTTCTTTGACCAATTCAAAAAGATGTTTCCAAACTTCTTTTACCGTGTTATTCTCAGAAAGATTAAAAAGAGATAAGTATTCTTTATTGCTTATTTTATAATCTTCACCTTCCTTAATAATTGGGTTTAAAATATCGAATAAATCTTGCTCGTTCCAGCTTTTTTGCATTTCTAAACTCGCTAATTTTCCGTTGACGAATTGTTTTAAAACTTCAATAATTAAAACACAAATAGCAATATCTGCCTTTGGGCATTCCTGTATGTCTACCAATCTAATTTCGATGGCATTTCTATCAAAACGAGCAATGGCACCTCTAGAATTTAAAAAATGATGGTCTAAAATATTATGGGTATCGTGTTTTTTAATCTGTTTCTTAATAGGATCAAAAATAGTGTTATGATAATCTGATTTAGAAAACACTTGCTCAGGAATAACCTTACCTGTCATTTCCGGAATCTCTTTTTGATTGGTTTTATAATACTCTAATCGGGTGTCTTTAAAACCCGTAAAATTACCTTCTAAAATTGGCGAACTTGCGCTTAAACCTGGAATTAATGGTAAAATAACACGAATGGCAGCATGTAGTTTTTCGAACTCAATATCATTAAAAAAAGGTAAATTAATATGTGTGCTTTGTACATTAGACCAACCGTGACCTTTACAATTAAAAATTCTATTGTATAGCTCGTACACTTCGCTATAACTGTGTTTCCATAGTTGTGTGTCTTGCAAAGGATTCATTAAAGGATGGCAAGCCGTTGGTAATAATTTTGTGTTTAACGGTTTTAAAATAGCATTAATTTCTAGAATGTTTTTATGAAATTCTTCCGATAAGTTGGTAAGATCTGCTGTAGGTCCGTTTGTTTTTATTTCCACAACATGTGCAACCAATTCGTTGCTCCAGGCAATGGTTCCATTATCAATATCAGAAGTAAGTGCTCCATTTTTTTTTGTCAATAAAACATCTACAATTGGTGCAACTTTAAAGGTGGTGTCATTAATTAACATGTATTCTAATTCGATACCAAAAACCTCAAACAATTTATATTTTGTTCCCATTTTATTCTAATCGTTTTTTTAATGCTGATAAAATTTCTGTGTACACTAAATCACCATAAAAGGCATCTTCTACACCAAAATCTACATTTGGATTGTCGTTAATTTCAATCACCATCGGTTTGTTGTTTACAACTTTAATGTCTATTCCGTACAAACCTTTTCCCATAATTCTTGCCGATTTTAAAGCCATATCTAAAACTTTTTTAGGCACTTTTTCTATCGGTAAACAATCTGCATCACCATCTTGCTCTTTCTTCTTTTTAGCGTTCCAATTGTATATTTGCCAATGTCCTTTTGCCATGTAATATTTACAAGCAAAAAAGGGTTTATCATCAATAATACCAATTCTCCAATCGTAATCAGAAGGGCAAAACTCTTGTGCAATAATGAGGTCAGATTCTTTAAGCATTTCATTGACTAAATCAGCATACTCAATTTCTGTTTTTGCTTTTTTTACACCAAATGAAAAAGTAGAATCTGGTGCTTTAAGAACACATGGTAAACCTACTTTATCAATAACAGTGTCCATATTGTCTTTATGTACAATAATTGTTTTTGGGGTTGCTATATTGGCATTGTTTAAAGCTTCTGCCATAAAAACCTTATTGCAGCATTTTAAAATAGCATCCGGATAATCGATGATAGCAATTCCTTCTTGTTGGGCTTTGCGTGCAAATGCGTAGGCTTCGTTATTTACTTCTGTACTTTGACGAATAAATAATGCATCAAAAGACGATAATCTACTGAGGTCTTTTGGTTCAATAATTTCTGCATAGATGTTCATTTTTTCAGCAATATCCACAAACTTTTTTAAGGCTTTGGCATTACTTGGTGGAGCAGGATCATTTGGGTCTACTAAGATGGCTAAATCAAAATCTGACGTAGCTAACTTAGGTGTGTCATATCGTTTTTTAGAAAAATATTGATTTGCAAATTCATAGACACATTCTAGGTGTTCGTTTGGTATTTCAGATTCAGAAATAGCTTCGATACTTTGGATGTTCCATTTGTTATTAAAACTAAAATGAACACGTAAAAAAGGCACTTGAAAGTGTTTGTAAAACAAGCTACTGAGACCTTTGTATTTTTGTGCAACATTTTGACCAAAATAAATGCTTAAAGTAAAGGATCTAGATTTTATGTTTTTTAAACTTTGTTGAATCTCATCATCAAACTCTTCTGAAACTATTTTTACGAGTTTCAGTGTTTTTAAATCTACAATGTTTTTTACAGTAGGTATGGCTAAATGACCTCTCGCTTCTGCTAATAGAGAAACATAGTATCCTTTAGATTGGTAACTGTAGTTTTTACAAAGGTTAAATATTCTAGCTTTTTTTATAGTAGAATATTTGGGGTTGGTAAGATATTCTTGTGAGGAAATTACGGTAATATTATCAATCGAAAAAAGCCATTTTTCAGGTTGATTGGCAACAATGTATTTGTTCATTTAAGAAGCATAATCGCGATATATATTTTAAGTAAAATTATACTTTTTTTTGATTGAAAATACATGAGTTAAAAAATAAATGCAATTATTTTGTAATTAATTTTTTATTGTTAACTATCATAATAACAGGTGTTAATTAGTTTATTACTTGTTTGTTTTAATGTTTTCTTGTGGTTTCTGTTGATGAAAATCTTCTTTTCTTTTAGTTTTATTATTGCTAAAAAAACAATCAACTATTTTGACTTATTTTTTAATGAGTGATAATTAGTTATTTCTAAGTATAAACAAGCTTACTTTACCTTGTAGGAAAAGCAATGATTTATTCCTTTTGTGTAGTAATATTTGACGGTTTTATATGAGATCCTCAAAAACTTAAGAGCTTATTTCTGTTTTTATAAGCTATTTTTAAAATCTAAATAGAATTGTTTCTTTCTTTAGCCACTATTTGTAAGCTTTTTTTAATGGCAGGTTTTTAGGTAAGGGTTTAATTTAAAGGTGTTTTGGGTATGTTTCTTCTAAAAAGTATGTTAAGTTGCAGTTTTAACTTTAAAAAGTGAAGATTATGTAGGTATCAAAATAATATCTGTTATTTTTGCGGTAACAAATTCTTAACATTGAGTAATACAAACCAAACCTTTTTCGAGAGTGAATTTATCGCTCAAAACCAACAAGTTTTTCTTCCTATTTTAGAAGAAAAAAATATAGAACTTTTTATAAAAAGAGAAGATTTAATTCACCCTTTTGTTTCGGGGAATAAATTTAGAAAATTAAAATACAATTTAGAAGAAGCTAAAAAACTTAAAAAAAAGGCGGTACTTACATTTGGTGGTGCGTATTCAAATCATATTGTTGCAACTGCTGTTGCTGGTAAAATGGAAGGCTTAAAAACCTTTGGTATTATTAGAGGTGAGGAATTGGGAAAGAACTTAGAACAAACTTTAGAGGAAAACCCAACATTAAAGGTTGCGCATGAGCATGGTATGAAATTTCATTTCGTATCCAGAGAATTATATAGACAAAAAACGTCTTTTGGTTTTATAGAGAAAATGAAAAATAAATGGGGCGATTTTTATTTAATTCCAGAAGGAGGAACAAATTTTTTAGCAGTGAATGGCTGTGAGGAAATTTTAACAAAAGAAGATGCTCAGTTTAATTACGTGTGTGCTGCAGTTGGTACTGGAGGTACGTTAGCTGGTTTGATAAAAACGTTAAAAAGAAAACAAAAGGTATTAGGTTTCCCTGCGTTAAAAGGAAACTTTTTATCCGAAGAAATAAAAAAATATACCATTAAAAATGATAATTGGAAATTACAAAAAGGATATCATTTTGGAGGTTATGCCAAGCATAGTGAAGAATTAATTACGTTTATTAATGATTTTACAGATAAAACAGGCATTCTATTAGACCCTATTTATACGGGTAAAATGGTGTTTGGTATTATAGATTTAATTAAAAAAGATTTTTTTGCTGAAGGAACTAAGATTTTGGCAATTCATACAGGAGGAATTCAGGGAATTGCTGGATTTAACCAGATGTTAGAAAAGAAAAATGAGCCAATAATTAAAAGTATATGAAGTTAAGAGTTGTATTATTTTGTGTTAGTTTATTAATTTTATCAAGTTGTGGGTCTAGCAAAAAAGCTAGTAGAACTAAAAGGGATACTGGTGTTGTTTTAAATGAACCGAAGCCTGTAAAAATACCTACATCAAGTGAAGTAGAACGAACTAAAGATTTAATAACTAAAAACTCAAATTTAAATAAACAAACTTTAGATTATATTAGAAAATATGCAGCAGTTTCTGTTAAAGAAATGCATTTGCATAGAATTCCTGCTAGTATTACGTTAGCCCAAGGTATTTTAGAATCGGGTAGAGGAAGGAGCGAATTGGCTTTAAAATCGAACAATCACTTTGGTATAAAATGTCATAGTGAATGGCAAGGACAACGCGTTTATCATGACGATGATCATAAAGGAGAATGCTTTAGAAAATACCAATATGTAGAATCTTCTTATGATGATCATTCTGCATTTTTAACACAAAGAAGAAGGTATGCTTTTTTGTTTGATTATGATAGTGATGATTATAAAGGTTGGGCTAAAGGGTTAAGAAGAGCAGGATATGCCACGGATAAAAAATATCCAAATAAACTTATCAAAATTATTGAAGACTATAGGTTACATGAATTTGATAAAATAAAAAATAGAGTTGGCAATAAAAATATAGATGTTGTGACGGATGATGTTAGAACCAAGAAAACTATTGGTAAGTATTATGAGGTTAAAAAAGGAGATACATTGTACTCTATTGCTAGAAAATTTAATACAACTGTTGAGACTATTAAAGAAATTAACGGCTTAAAAGATAATACAATATCTATTGGGCAACACTTGCTTACTAGATAAAAGCAAGTGTGTTACTTAGCTTCTATTAATTGTGTTAATACCTTTTCTACGCCATAATTATCATTACTTTCGGTAGCGTAATTAGCAATTTTGGTAATGTCTTTATGAGCATTTCTCATAGAAAAACTAAAATCTGCTTCTCTTAACATTTCTATATCATTATGGTAATCACCAAAAACCATCGTTTCTTCTTTGGTAATATTTAAGATTTGTTGAACCTTTCTTAAAGCATTTCCTTTATTTGATTTTTTATCAGAAATATCTAACCAGTTTTTTCCTGAGATTTTAATTAATAAGTCTTCATCAAAATCTTTTATAAGTGGGTATACGTATTGTTCTGAAGATGTAAAATGATAAATTGCTACTTTTAAGAAATCCTCTTTGTCTATAACGCTATATAAATCATCTACAATTTGGTATTTGGTATAATATTCTTGAAACAAATCAATAAAATCTTCATCTTTAGAATCTATAAATGCCCCATTTTTCCCACACAAAACTACATGAGAGTTTTCTATACTTTTTAAAATCGGAAGAATTTTTTTAATTTTTTCTGCAGAAAGTAAATTTATGACTAATAAGTCATCATTTTTTTTTGCAATTCCCCCATTTTCTGCAATTACATAAATATCATTTTTAATGGCATCTAGTTTAGAAACGATACTATTATATTGTCTTCCGCTTGCAGCGCAAAAAGTAATGTTTTTTTCTTTCAGTTGTTTAAATAAGTCAAAGAATAAGGTGCTTACTTCACCTTTTGAGTTTAGTAATGTTCCATCCATATCAGAAACTACTAATTTTACTTTAGATAAATTCATTGTGCTGTAAATAGATGTGGACTTATAATATGTTTTTAGTAGAATTTCTTTCAACTAAATCTGTCTTAACAATAACAGTTTCATGCTTTTTCTTCACCTTAGACTTGTCTTCTAGTCTGTTTATTAGCATTTCTGCAGCTGTAGCTCCCATAATTTCTCCGTGTTGGCTAACAGTAGTCATTCTTGGGCTAGAGTGTCTTGCTAAGATTCCGTTAGAAAAGGAAATAACAGAAAAGTTTTCTGGAATTTTATGTCCTTGTTTTATAGCTACTTTCATTGCTGCAATAGCAGAAGATTCGTCTGTAGCAATAACACTATCTATGGTGTTGTCTTTAAAAATAGGAGTTAAAATATTCTCGTAGTTTTTATAATTGTCATCAATATTTATGATGAGGTTTTTTTCGGCTTTAAGATTGTAATCTTCTAAACCTTTTAAATAACCTAATTGTCTTCTTCTTCCAATATCTAAATTATTCATTGTAGAAATAAAGGCAATGTTTTTATGACCAGATTTAACTAAATAAGAAACGGTACTTCTAGCACTGTCAAAATTATCTGTAACAACCTTGTCACATTTTAATTTTTCAGCAACTCTATCAAACATAACAATAGGAGTTGCATTGTCTAAAACTTCTTGAAAGTGTTTATAATCTCCTTTAGAAACGGTTTCTTCTGCAAGCGATAATATAAAACCATCGATACTCCCGTTAGAAAGCATTTCAATAGTTTCTACTTCTTTCTTAAAAGACTCATTAGAAATACATGAAATTATTTTATAACCTCTGTCGTTGGCAACTTTTTCGATACCGTTAAATACCTGCGCAAAAAAATAGTTTAACATATTCGGAATGATAATTCCGATAGTTTTGGTCTGTCTATTCTTTAAACTTAGTGCATTAAAGTTCGGTTTGTAGTTTTTCTCTTTCGCGTATTTTTGAATTTTATCTTTTGTACTTACGCTAATTTCATAACTGTCGTTAAGTGCTTTAGAAACAGTAGAAATAGAAACATTAAATTCTTTAGCAATGTCTTTTATGGTAAGTCTTTTCATATTAGATTCAAAAATTAAAGACTAAAATACAAAATTCCAATCATAGTTATGATATAAAATAATTATTTTACAATTTTATAATATTTACGGTTCTTTAGAAGTTCAAAAATAAGAAACCCATAGAGGATAACGTATTCTATACCAACGAACCACAGGTTTTCTTCCCAAGGATTGTTTGCATAGGCTTGATAACTAAAAATAATTACAATTGTCCAGATTATTGGAAAGCGATACTTCGTAAAAATGGATAAAATTAAAGGTGTTGCCAAATACCAAGGATGTACGGTTGTTGCCGTGAAATAATAAAAACACAATCCAAATAACATTGCTGTGATTAATGGAACTAAAGCGTTGTTTTTTCTAAAAAAAGTGATTATGACTAAAAATAATATCGTTAAAATGGGAGTGATTTTCCCAATAATTGCAATCTCATTATAACCTCTAAATAGGTAACCAATTTCTCTAAAAATATAATAGAAACTTGCATTAAATTCAAAATTACGAAACCATAAGCCTACAGAATTAGCATAATTATTAACGAATTCAGATGAGTAAAAAGGAAGAAATAGAATGATGATGGTTGATAATGTTATTGCATAAAAACCTATCAATTTTTTGATTCCCGAGAAGGTAGTAATCCATTTTAATTTTTTATCACTATAAGATTTTTTTATGCTTGTGGCATTCATCTTAGAGTTTACAAACCATTGAAAAAACAAAGGTAAAAATAATAGCGGAATTAGCTTCACAGAAACAGAGCAGGCTAAAAGAACTGCGGCCCATATCCATTTTTGTTGATGTAATTTGTAAAAACTCCAAATTAAGAAAAATAACATAACTGGCTCAAAATGCAAGTTACCTGTCATTTCTATAACTATAAAGGGATTTAACGCATACAAAAAAATGTTTTTTACAGGCAAGTTTAATCTTTCTAGTAGTTTTTTTCCGAAGTACAGAATTCCAATATCAGCAAGAATAATAATCAGTCTTAAAACTACAATAGAACCAAATATACTTTTACTAGCAAACAACGCAGCTATTAAAAAACAGAGTTGGTTTATAGGAGGATAATTGGTGTAGTGGCTTCCGTTCATTTCTCCCATACCAGCATACAAATTAGATGTTTCTGCTATTGGGTGAAGACCTTGTTGAATGTAGGTTTTTGGTAACGATAAATACGGATTTAATCCTTCAAGAATCATACGTCCATCCCAAATAAATCTGTAGAAATCTTGAGATAAATTTGGGATAGCGAAGAGAAAAATCAACCTAAAAAGAATCACTAATCCAATTAAAGTTGAGATGTTTATAGATTTGCTTTTTATCAAAAAAAAGAAACAAGTAAAAAGTGAAAACCATAAAAATAAAAGTTTATAGAATTCTGTTCTTTCTAAATAATAGGCAAAAATTACATATAAAAGTGTGCTAATTAAAATTAGGAATACGTCTTTGTATTTGGTAAAAGACGACATTAAACTTTCGAGAATATTGATTTAACGAATACATAACTATACCCAATAAAAAGCATTAAGTGAAAAGGAAATAAACCGAAATCTCCACCTTGGTCTCCTACAACAAATGCACTGTACATACCAAAAACGAAATATAGAGCCAATAAACCTTCCAAAATAACATGAAAAGATGGCTTTTTCTTTATGTATTTGTTGCTTTTCCATTCTCCTTTTAATCCATTAATATTGAATTTTGGAGTTCTTATAAATTCACTTTTTTTACCTAAATGACCTTCTAAAACAGCAATTGTATTGTGTAAAGAAAACCCCATTGCAATGGAGAAAAAGGTGAAAAAAGATCCAATATATTTTATGAATTTTACAAATCCGCCACCATAAATTGCTTTAAACATAAACCAATAGCAAACAAAAAATATTAGTGAGCTTATTACAAAAAAGCTCATTACATAAAAGTATATTTTTAGATGCGCATATTCATTTTTAATGTACAACATAGGTACACTTAAAACTGCTACCAAGAAAATACATGTAAACATAGAACTGTTTAATAGGTGTAATAAACTATGAATTTTAGTTTTAAAAGGAACGTTTTTACTTTTAATAACACGTTTCATCATCTTCTGAAAATTCTCTGCACCACCTTTATTCCATCTAAATTGTTGAGATCTAGCAGCGCTAATAACTACCGGTAATTCTGCCGGTGTAACTACGTTTTCTAGGTATTTAAATTTCCAATTTTTTAATTGTGCTCTATAGCTTAAATCTAAATCTTCAGTAAGCGTGTCTCCTTCCCAGTTACCAGCATCATAAATACATTCTTTTCTCCAAAGACCAGCAGTACCATTAAAGTTGATAAAATGTCCTTGACTATTTCTACCTACTTGTTCTAAAGTAAAGTGTGCGTCTAAAGCAAAAGCCTGAATTTTAGTAAGCGTAGAATAATCTCTGTTAATATGCCCCCAGCGTGTTTGAATAACACCAATTTCTGGGTCTTTAAAATAAGGAACAGTTTTGTATAACCAATCTGGTTCTGGTAAAAAATCTGCATCAAAAATAGCGATGAATTCTCCTTTGGCTGTTTTTAAACCTTCTTTTAACGCACCTGCTTTAAAGCCTTGTCTATTGCTTCTTCTAGTATGCTGAATGTCTATACCAAGCGCTTGAATTTCTTTGATAAGTTTCGCAGTTATTTCTACAGATTCGTCGGTAGAATCATCTAAAACCTGAATTTCTAACTTTTCTCTTGGGTATTCTAATAACGCAATGTTTTTTAACAAGCGCTCCAT
Source organism: Polaribacter sp. HaHaR_3_91 (assembly GCF_019278525.1). NCBI lineage: Bacteria > Pseudomonadati > Bacteroidota > Flavobacteriia > Flavobacteriales > Flavobacteriaceae > Polaribacter > Polaribacter sp. HaHaR_3_91. The sequence continues at coordinate 3,364,402 of NZ_CP058986.1, read as the reverse complement.
TACATACAACTCATTATAAACGGGTAATTGTATGGTAATAAACGGAATCTCATTTGTATTTGAGAAATTAAATTTTTCTGAGTTATCTACTTTCTTTCTTGCTTTTAAATAGTTTAAAAGTAAATTTAATTGCGCTAATGCATACATAAAAATGAGCAATAACGATAACGAGTAAATAATTATGATAATGTATTCTATAACCACTATTTAAAACTGTATTTAAAAATCCAACCTAATATTTTAATTCCTGCAAAGATACTTCCTTTTACAGTACCTGATACCTTAGAAACGCCTATTCTGTTTCTATATTTTACAGGAATTTCTACGTAACTTAATTTTTGTTTTAATGCTTTTAATTGCATTTCTACCGTCCAACCATAAGTCTTATCTACCATGTTTAGGGCTAGTAGTTTATCGTATTTTATAGCTCTAAAAGGACCTAGGTCTGTATATTTTGCGCCAAAAAATAACTTCATTAAAAAGGTAGCTAGCCAATTCCCAAAGACTTGTTGCGGCGTCATAGAACCACTTTCTCTCGTATCTTTTACACGAGAACCAATTACAAAATCGATATTATCATGTAATATTGGGTGAATTAATTCTGTTAACTGTTCTGGGTAATCAGAATAATCTCCATCTAGAAATACAATAATAGTTGGTTTTGTTTCTTGCTTACTAATGTATTCCATTCCTTTTAAACAAGCAAAACCATATCCTTTTCTAGTTTCTGTTAAAACAGTTGCACCTGCATTTTTTGCATTAACTTCTGTATTGTCTGTAGAGTTGTTGCTAATTACAATAACTTCATTTACTATTTTAGGAATGTCGTTAATAACATTTGCTATAGAATCTTGCTCGTTATAAGCAGGTATAATTACTTTTATTAGTTGATCCATTAAAAATTTACATTTGGATTATCTTTCTTAAATATAAAATAAGATGTCCACTCTCCCGTTTTTTCGTTAGCACTATAATGTTCTGCTTTTTTTAGACGATTATTTTTATAAATCAATGCATAACCATCTTTAACACCATTTTTAAACTGAATTTTTTTCTTCTCTTTATTACTGTAGAAGGTCCACCAATTATTAGCAGAATCATTCGTATAAGTGCCTTCTTTTAATAATATATTATTTTCGGTGTAAAAGTACCAATATCCATTTTTTTTATCGTGATTAAAATGACCTTTTTTTGAAATGTTACCATTTGAATGATAAAAAGTCCAGAAATCTACCTTTTCATTATTTTGAATCCATCCTTTAGATTGTAAATTTCCTTGAGTATTAAAAATTTGAACAAATTCTTTTTCATTTTGAGCATAGGTTGAAATAAAAAAGAGACATAATGCATATTTAAGAATCATATTGTTTTTTTGTTTATAGTTTCTTGTTTTTTAGTGAATTGAAATTAGTTAGTTACTATTTATAGGTTAATTAATAAAATACCTAAACATGTCAATTTCTTGTTTAGTCGGTTATTTCTTGTGTTTAATACATACGAAATTATTTTGTTTAAGGTTTTTTTTAAAATTTTAAAACCGCTACTTGTTTTTTTACGTAAGTATGGTGTCACTAACATTTAAAACAAAACAATTATGACAATTAAAAAAATGAATAACATTGGAACTCTTGCAGGATTATGCATGATGTTTACCACTATTTGTATGGCTCAGAGCCCAGTAAGTGGATTTATGAAAAAAACAGGAGAAGGCGCTTTGGTCTTATCTTATTCTCAAGAATCTTATAGTAAGGTATTTTTAGTACCTAATGAAGTAGACGGAGTACCTGTATTTAATGATGTAACTACAACAAGTATTTCTTTATACGGAGAAATTGGTGTAACCGATAATTTTAATATTGTATTAAATGTACCTTATATTAAATCTGAAGGAAATGCAAGTAGTGAAGTATTAGCAAATAATGGCTTTCAAAATGAAAGAAAAGGATTTCAAGATTTAAAAATTTATGCGAAGTATAAAATTCACACTTTTGATTTTGATAAAAACTCTTTATCCTTAATTGGAGCTGCTGGTTTAGAAACACCTTTAGGTAGTTACAGAGCAGATGAAGGTTTGCAATCTATTATTGCTATTGGAAATGAGTCGACTAAGTTTAGTGCTTTTGGTATTGCTACTTTTAAAAACGATTCAGGAATGTTTGCAACAGGTCAGGCTGGTTACAGTTTAAGAGGTAACGATGTTCCAAATGCTTTTATCACAGAATTAAAGTTAGGGTATGCATCCTCTAAATTTTACGTAGATGCATTTGTTGCTAACCAATTATCAGATAAAGATGGTGTAGATATTTTAGGCGAAGGTTTTGAAGGCTTTTTTCCTGCAACACGTGTAAACTATACAAGAATAGGTGTTAATGGTTTTGTGCCATTAGATGCATCTGTAGGTATAACAGCAGGAGTTAGTAGTTATGTTAGTGGTAGAAACGTTGGTAAATCTACAGGGGTTTACGGTGGTGTTGTTTACTCATTTTAATCAATCAATAAAAAATATATACAATTATGAAAAATTTATCTATATCAAAATATATATTAATGTCAGCGATGGCTATTAGTACATTAAGTTCATGTGAAACAACATCTAATTACGAAGAAGAATTACCTTCTGTAGCTAATATTGCTGTTACAAATCAAGATTTTAGTACGTTAGAAGCTGCAGCGGTAGCTGGAGGTGTTGCTGTTGTTTTAAGTAACCCTAATCCAGGAGATGCTTCTGGAGATTATACCGTTTTTGCACCAACTAATGATGCTTTTGCAAGATTGGGATTAAATGAAAATACTTTGGGAGCACTTCAAAAATCATTTTTGACGAATACATTATTATATCATGTTTCTAATGGAAATTTACTTAATTCAGCAATTTCTGCTGATGTTTCTTCAACATCTGCTCTTGGAATTGACAGACGTTTTATAACTCGTGATGGGGATACATATATTAATGGTTCTAAAATATTGGCAACCGATGTTATGGCAAGTAATGGTACTGTGCACGTAATTGATAAAGTTATGATTGCTTCTGGAGCTGATATTGTACAAACAGCAATAGCGCTTCAAACGGCTCAGGTTTTTACATCACCAGAATTAACTTATTTAGTGGAAGCTGTACTTTATGCAGATTTAGCAGGAGCACTTTCTGCTTCGGAAGGTAGCCCTTCATTTACAGTATTTGCACCTACAGACCAGGCATTTATTGATTTAGGTGCTGCATTAGGATTAACTTTTACAAAACCAGAAGATATTCGTCAATTACCAGTAGAGGTAGTAACATCTGTACTTTTAAATCATGTAATAGCAAACGATGGTAAATTTACTTCAGAGTTAAGTGAAGGAGCATTATCTCCATTAGGGGGAGATGATTTAACTTTAGGTGCTTTTACTAATGGTACACTTACGGTTACTGGTTTAGGAAATGGTGGTGAAGTTGCAAATATGGTAATACCAGATGTACAAACAACAAATGGTATCGTTCACGTAATAGATAGAGTATTATTACCAAATCTATAATAAAATAGAGTGTTAGTTTAGTTTGATTTTTAAAGCCACAAATTTATTTTGTGGCTTTATTTTTTACAAAAAATTGATTTTTATATTCAGGAATATATGTTTAGTTTTTACTACATAAAGAAATGCTTTTTAAATAGCATAAAAATAAGTTGTAAAGTTTACTTCTACTTCTACTTCTACTTCTTATTCATTAAAACGATTAAGTCAACATCGTTTACTAATAAAATTTATGAAGCATTAATGCTGCTACCTTCTTCTGGTTTGTTTTTCTAATTTAAAACTTCTTTTAGACAAACTGCAGAACAGATACCACAACCAACACAACTAGAACGTATGATGTTTCCTCCTTTTTGTTGTGCATAAGCTCTAATATCAATTTCTAGCTCATAATTCGTAGAACAAGTTTCTATAAGAAATACATTGTCCTCTATTTATGATAATTACCAATGGTATGGTTCATGTAATAGATCGATTTTTATTACTAAATCTATAATAAAATTGAGTGTTAGTTTAGTTTAATTTATAAAGCCACAAAAATTATTTTGTGGCTTTATCTTTTTACATTCAGTAATATATGTTTCGTTTTCTTACGAACTTAAAGAAATGCTTTTCAGGATATTTTTGAATAGCTTTAAAATAAGTCGTAAAGTTTATTCTTACTTCTTATTCATCAAATCCATTAAGTCAACATCGTTTCCTAATAAGATTTCTGTAGGATTAATTCTACCCTCTTCTGGTCCGTTTTCTAATTTTAAAACTCCTCTTGGGCAAACAGCAGAACAGATACCACAACCAACACAACTAGAACGTATAATGTTTTCTCCTTTTTGTGCATAAGCTCTTACGTCAATTCCTTGCTCACAATATGTAGAACAGTTTCCACAAGAAATACATTGTCCACCATTTGTGGTAATTCTAAACCTAGATTTAAAACGCTGTACAAAACCTAAATATGCAGCCAACGGACAACCAAAACGACACCAAACTCTATTCCCAAAAATTGGGTAGAAACCAGTACCAATCACTCCCGCAAAAATAGCACCTATTAAAAAACCATAAATATCTTGAATCGTTTGTGTCTTAATACCTAAAACTTGACTTTCTTGGGTAAAGAAAGTGTACAAAGCAAACCCAGTCATTACCAAAACAAAAATTAATACAGTATGAATCACAATACGTTCTACTCTCCAAGAAAGTAGGGTTTTACTAGAGTTTTGTCTGTAAGGATCTCCTAATGTTTCTGCCAAACCACCACAACCACAAACCCAAGAACAATACCATCTTTTTCCGAAGAAATAAACCATTACAGGTACAACTACAATAGTTAAAACAACTCCCCAAACTAAAATAAATAAGCCGAAAGCACCACTAGCAAGCAGTTCTTCTAAATTCCATCTAAAGAAAAAGTCGTAATCTAAAGGAAAAGCATTTTTAAAATCATACCAAGGCATTTGAAAACGAACTAAAATTTCTGGAATTAAAAAAGCAAATACAATTTGAAAGAATAAAACAGAAGTAGTTCTTAATATTTGGTATTTATTATGACGGTATTTTATATACATTCTCACTGCCATAACTGTCATTACTGTACAGTATAAAAAACCATATAAGAACCATTGACCGGCAGGATTTCCGCTAAGAGATTTACTTATTGGATCTACCAAATACACCCAGTTTACAATGAAATCTGGATAAAAGTAAAGTAAAATATAAAAAGTAACCAAGAATATAAAAGTAAACCAACCAATCCAACCACGGTTGGTAACTGCGCTTAGGAAAATACCATCGTTTTTAATTCCAGGTTTACCAAGTAAAATTACATCAGGCACAATAAACATAAGTGCCCCAATAATACCTAAACCAAAGGTTAAAAACCAAGCCAAACCTGTATTGTCTGCAGCAAAACCTTTACCAGATTTTTTTGCAAGTTCAAAACTGATACTATGTGGTTTTCCTGAGATCTTATATTGAAATTGTTTTCCTTTTGCGTCCCAATTTTTCTCTGAATCATATTTAGCAATTAATGCATCGTAATGATTATTAGAGGTTTCGTAAGCATTGATTACACGGCTAGAGAATTGAAAAATATTTAAGTTTTCTTCTGTTACAATTGCCTTTGATAATTCTTCTTTTATAATTTCACTTTTATAGCCTTTTTCTTTTATAAAAGTATCTAATTCCGCTTGTTTTAAGTTAAACGAACCTGTGAAAACGGTAGCTATAAAGAAGGTTAATCCTGCTAAGAAGATGATTAAACCTGATTGTTTTATGAGTTTCAAAATAATTATGGGGTGTTATGAGTTAAAATTGGATTTCTTTAAACGTATTTCTTTAATTAAGAGAAAAAATACGTTTCCAACTTTTCTTTTTGGATTGAATATTGGTGTTGTTTTCTGTATTGAATTTTGCTAAAATTTCAGCTTCATGTAATTTAAAGAATTCAGGATCGAAATTAGCGTCGGCTAAATACTCTAAAACATGTTCAATAGATTGGTTTTCGGTTAACCATTTGTCAAAAATTTCATGGCGCATTCTAATTCCGAAGGTATTTATCCCTAAAAATAGATGTGTATTTTTATCAAAAGAAATCGTAATACATTTATGCTCTGTTGGATGTTGCCATTGAAAATAGGTTTCATTTTCTTGCTTACCTTTTTCGCTAAAGACCCAACCATAGGTTTGATATTCTATATCTAAAAACTTTGCAGAGTTAAACCAATGTCCAGGTTTGTAAGCTGTTTTATTGCCACAAATTGTTTGCGCTAAAGTTTCGCCCATCATTCTACCAGTGTACCAAACAGCTTCAATATTTCTACGTTGCCCAATAGCTTCGTGTTGTTCTGCACAATCTCCAATTGCAAAAACATCTTTTATATTTGTTTCTAAAAATCGATTTACTTTTACACCACGACCTAAGGCGATACCAGATTCTTTTAAGAAATCTATATTTGGAGTTACACCAGCAGTTAATCCAACCACATTACAAGGAATTTCTTCTCCAGTTTCTTCAATAATAATCGATTTTACACGTCCGTTTTCATCAGATTTAATCTCTTTTAAATTGGTGCTTAAACGTAAATCTATATGATGTTCTTTTATATGATTGTTAATCATTTCCGACTCTTGTGTAGGTAAAACCCCGTTCCAGAAACTATCTTCACGCACTAAAAAAGTAACAGGTATTTTTCTGCTTCTTAACATTTCTGCTAATTCAATACCGATTAACCCACCACCAACAATTACTGCGCGTTTACAAGCCTTGTTGTCTGGTGCAAACTTTTCTAATTTTTCTAAATCTTGTTTATGATACATACCCATAACTCCATCTAAATCTTGCCCTGGCCAGCCAAATTTATTGGGTTTAGATCCTGTTGCTATAATTAATTGATCGTAAGAAAGAGTAGATGCATCTTTAAACTCTAATTCTTTTTTGTCTGTATTTACATTACTAACAAATCCTTCTCGTAGTTCTATGCGGTTTTTTTTCCAAAACCAATTCTCGTAAGGTTGTGTATGTTCAAACTTCATGTGTCCCATGTAGACATACATAAGGGCAGTTCTAGAAAAGAAATATTTAGTTTCTGCAGAAACGATTGTTATTTTATGATCAGAATTTTTTCTGATATGTCTCGCAGTGGTAACTCCAGAAATTCCGTTACCGATTATTACAATATGCTTCATAGGGTGATTGATTCTTGAGGGTTAAGTCGAAGCTAAAGTTAAGAACTTAATCGCATAGATTAATTTAGAATGGATTTAAATAAAGAAATAGGTCTTTGTTGAATGTGATTAAGGAGAATGTTTTATTTTTTGAGTAATTTTTTTTATGGATGAAAGTATCTATTAATTGTGGTTAGTACTACTTGTTTTTAGATACTTAACTAAATGATTAGCATAATTCTAGGAATGGATAAAAGAACTAATAATGATTTTGATAGTTTTCTAAAGAAATATTTAAGATCGATACAGATGCCGATTATTAAATAAAATTTAGAGAGTAAATAAGTAAGAGGAATATTTATACTATTAGTACAAAGTTTTAACATTGGTTTAAGAGCATTGTTTTATTAAATAGCTATTTTCGGGCGATATGAAAACCTATAAACTACTTTTTTTATTGTTGATATTCATTCAGTTATCATGCAATAGTCAACAGAAAAAAATAAACGGATTAAGTTTTGTTGCATCAAGAGATACAATAAATAAAACACATATAAATTCGGTCTTAGAAGCGCAAAGTAATTATGTTGCATTAATGCCATTTGGATTTATCAGAGACCTTTCTTTTCCTAAAGTTGGTTTTAATTCTAGCAGACAGTGGTTTGGAGAAACTAGAGGAGGTTTATTGCAGTATGCAGAAGAATTTCAGAAAAAGAATGTAAAAATTATGGTGAAACCTCAAATTTGGGTTGGTCATGGTTTTTTTACAGGTGATATAAAAATGGATTCTGAAGAGAACTGGAAAACATTAGAAGTTTCTTACTCAGATTTTATCTTAACCTATGCAAAAGCAGCACAAGAAATTAATGCAGACATATTTTGTATTGGTACAGAATTAGAAGATTTTGTAATGAATAGGCCAGAATATTGGCATCAATTAATTATAGAAATCAAAAAAGTTTACAAAGGGAAATTAACCTACGCTGCAAATTGGGATGAATATAAACGTGTTATATTTTGGAAGGAATTAGACTTTATTGGTGTAGATGCTTACTTTCCTTTAAGCGATAAAAAAACACCTTCTGTGAAGGAGTTCGAATTAAGTTGGCAGCCTCACAAAAAAGAAATTTTACAAGTTCAACAGAAATTTAATAAACCTATTTTATTTACAGAGTTCGGTTACCGAAGTGTAGATTATACAGGTAAAGAACCTTGGGACGCAAATAGGGTAGAAGGTAGTGTAAATTTGCAAGCTCAGGTAAATGGTTTACAAGCAATCCATAATCAGTTTTGGAAAGAAGAATGGTTTGCAGGTGGTTTTATCTGGAAGTGGTTTCATAAACACGATAAAGTTGGTGGAAATAATGATAATAGATTTACACCCCAAAATAAACCAGCAGAAGCAACAATTAGAAAATTATATCAAGAAAATTAGCAATCTAAAATATGACGAATATCCTATATATTTAGGTAATTAGCGCTTAAATTAGCATATTAACAAAAAACTACTACTACCATGAAAAAAATAATTGTACCCATAGACTTTTCTGTACATTCTGAGCATGCCTTAAAAACGGCTGCTTTGTTAGCAAAAAAATACAAAGCAACTGTTTACGCGTTGCACATGTTAGATTTACAAGAAATTTCTTTAACGGAGAGTGAAGATAATCAGCATGAAAAAGCAATTTTTTTCTTAAAATTAGCAGAAAAAAAGTTTAAAGATTTTCTGGTTAAAGATTTTTTAGAGGGGGTAAAACTTATTCCTGTTATAAAACAGTTTAAAGTTTTTAGTGAGATAAATGACATTGCCAAAGAATTAAATGCAGATTTAATAATTATGGGATCTGAAGGTGCAAGTGGTCTAAAAGAATTTTTTGTAGGTTCTAATACAGAAAAAGTAGTGAGATTTGCAAACTTACCGGTTTTAGTTATAAAAAATGAAATGGTAAATGCTGATTTTTCAGACATTGTGGTAGCCACAGATTTTTCTGAAGAAAGTATTCCTGGATTTCAAAGAATGTTAAAAACATTAGACTTTTTAAATGCCCAAAAACATATTTTATATGTGAATTTACCAAATGAAGAATTTAAAACAACTTCTGAAATGGAAAAAATGGCAAATAATTTTTTATTAAAAGCAGAAGGAGATGTTCATAGAATGATTAATGTAAATTATGTTTGCGATAGAACTGTAGAAAAAGGGATCCTAAATTTTTCGAATGCATTAGGAGCAGATTTAATTTCTGTAATTACGCATGGTAGAAAAGGATTATCTCATATTTTTGCAGGAAGTATTGCCGAGGATATTGCAAATCATTCTACCTTGCCAATTATTACGATTAAAATTTAAAAAGATATGACTATTAAAAATTTTTTGAGAACAGTTTTTGTTTGCTTTTTTTTATTTTCTTGTACCGAAGATAATGATATTACTGTTCCAAGAAATTTACAGGAATATATAGATACTTCATCAAATACAGATTTAGGAGAAGTTTTTGCATATGCAGCAAGTGCAAGTGGAGACACTAGTACAACATATATATATGCTGCACCAGGAGAAGGAGCTACGGATATTAGATATTATGAAGCAGATAGCCTAAATGTAGATCAATTAGATTTTTCTAATTACAGAAGACAGAACCTAACTGCAACTAATGTTTATGAAGGTGAATTGAAGCGTTTTTCAAGGTCTGGTTCCGAAGAAAATTGGTGTATCGTTACCTATATGTTAGATGGTGATTTGCATAAATCGAATCCAATTCGTTTAAAAAATGCAACAAACCCAACAAGTTGGACGGATGAAGTTACTATAGAATATCCAACAACAATAACCCCAAAATTCACTTGGTCAGATTTTGGAGTGAGTGATAATGTAATTTATTTTGAAGCTATTTCTGAAGTAGACGATGAAACTTTTGTTTCCGGAACATATACTTTAGATAAAACATTTCAATATTATGACACGTCTAATGTAGAGAGTTCTTTAAGCGTTTCTGGAACGCCTGATGATTTGGTAGAAGATACAGAGTATCTTTTTACTATGATGGCAATTAGTGATGATTATTGGGTAAATACTGTAATTCTAGAATCATTTGTACCAAGAAATTTGGAAGAGTATGTGGCTTTAAATTCAACAAAAACAATTGAAAGTGCGCTAGCTTTTGCAGCAAGTAGTAGTGGTTCCCAGAGTCTTTCTTATATTTATTATGATTTCTTAACAGGTTCTTCTGCCATGAGGTATTATGAAACAGATAATACGTTGGTAGATGAAAATGATTTTTCTAATTATAGAAGAAAAATGCTGACAGATGAAGCTGTTTATGGAGGTGAACTTAGAAGGTACAATAGAACAGATGATTCAGAAAGTTGGTGTATTGTTACGTATGTTATTAATGAAACATTACATATTTCTAATCCAGTAAAAATTAAAAATCAAACAAGACCTACAGAATGGTTTACCGATCTTACCATAGATTCGAGTGAATCATTAATGCCGATATTTACTTGGACGGATGGTTCTTATTTAGAAAATGTTGAATATTTAGAAATAATTACGGATACTGATAGTGATTTTTTATCCGGAACTTTTACAGAAGATAAATTGTTTCAATATTATGACACTTCTAACGTTACTTCAAAAATAAATTTAGATACACCAGCAGCATTAATTTTAAATGAAGATTATAAAATTACTGTAATGGGTTTAAGTGATGATTTTTGGGTAAACCTGATGATACAAGAAACTTTTACTGCAGAATAATGAGGTTTAGAGATCTTTAAAAGTATTTCTAAAAAGTAAGATTAGTAATCTAAATTTAATCTTACAATTCTTATTCTCTTATAAAAATACTTAGTTTTGTCAAAAACAAATTTAGATGAGAACTTTTGCAATTGGAGATATTCATGGAGGATTAAAAGCATTAATTCAGGTTTTAAATAAGCTTGAATTAAAAGATGGAGATAGAATTATTTTCATGGGAGACTATGTAGATGGTTGGAGTGAATCTGCACAAGTTGTTGCGCTTTTACTAGAGTTGTCTCAAAAATTCGACTGTGTTTTTATCAAAGGAAATCATGATGTTTGGTGTCAGAATTGGTTAAAAGATGCGAATGATGTAAATCCTATTTGGTTTTTACACGGAGGTAAAGAAACCATGGAAAGTTATGGAGGCTTCTCTATTGAAGAGAAACAGCAACACCTTACTTTTTTTGAAAACTTACCATTATATCATATAGACACAGAAAATAGATTGTTTTTACATGCTGGTTTTACTTCTTTACATGGCGTAGAAAAAGAGCAATTTAAAGAGTTGTTTTATTTAGATAGATCATTGTGGGAGATGCTTTTAGCTTTAGATTCTAAAATCGAAAAAGACTCTTTATTCTATCCGAAAAGAATACAACACTATAAAGAAATTTACATTGGTCATACGCCAACAACAAACTACAATGAACCAAACCCAATCAACATTGCAAATGTTTGGAATGTTGATACAGGTGCCGCTTTTAAGGGAAAGGTTACTGGCTTAAATATTGACACCAAAGAATTTGTACAAAGTGATAGTTTACCAAGTTTGTACCCTAATGAAAAAGGTAGAAATAAGTAAAACCTTTATTTTCTTAAAGAGTTATAATTGTCATTCAGAATGAGGAAGGAAGAGGAATCTCATAGTTCCAGTTATTTTTTTAGAATGTGTTAGTGTATTGAGTCATTTCAAAAAGGAATAACTTCGAAACCTACAATGTAGTATTACTATTTAGTGACAGAAATACACTGAATTTTCAACACAAAAAAAAGGTTTAAGAAACATGAAAATAAATGTTTCTTAAACCTTTTTTAATACTTAATATATACTTTAATTATTTGCCTTTCTTCGGGTGTACTATAGTCATTTCATCTATTAAATGAGTCGCTCCAGCATATTTATCAACAATAAATAATACATATCTAACATCAACCATAATGTTTCTACAGATTTCAGGGTCGTAGTTCATATCACTCATGGTTCCTTCCCAAACTCTATCAAAATTTAGACCGACTAAGTTTCCTTCAGCATCTATTGCAGGACTTCCAGAATTACCACCTGTGGTGTGATTTGTACCTAAAAAACAAACCGGAACTTTACCATTTTTATCAGCATATTGTCCGTAATCTTTTGTTTTATGAAGTTCACGCAATTTTTCTGGAACATCAAATTCATAATCTCCAGGAACATATTTTTCTATAACTCCATCTAAATAACTAACAGGATTATAGTAAACGGCATCTCTAGGCGCATAACCTCTTACTTGTCCGTAAGTAACACGTAAAGTACTGTTTGCATCCGGAAAATAACGCGCATTTGGCAATGCTTCCATCAATGCTTTCATGTAGGTTTTTTGCAAAGCTACAATCGGTTCATTTTTTAGTTGATATTCTCTATTCAAATCCTTATAAAATGCTTCAATCATTGGTTTTGCATATTGATATGCAGCATCATTATTCAAGTTTTTAAGCACTTTTTTAGCTTTTCCATCAAACAATTGTAAAGCGGTATCTAGATTCGTAAAAGCTGTTTTTTCATAAATACTAGCATCAACGTTATCGTTATAGAAAGGCATTACATTTTCGAACACACCTTTGTCTACACCCACATCATAATTTTTGTGAATGCCTTTTAAAGTGCTTTCTATAGCAGCTTTTGCCTTATCAAAAGACTTTGGATCTTTATTAATTGCTTGCTCAAATTGATATGCTCTAAAAGTCATGCTCATTAGCTCATTGGTCACCAAAAAGACTTCAATAAAGTTTCTTCTTTTGATGTTGATCGGAGCAAACTCTTTATACAAACGATCAAATTCAGGAAGAATATTTCCATACTTTTCCGTTAAGTTTTTTTCTGCCAAGGCTTTTGTAAATGTAGCTTCAAAAGCTTGTCTTTTTTCTACGGCGTTACTTTTTTGGATTCCTAAATTTTCTCCAATCCATTTTTTCCAAGAATTTGCAATTCCAGCTTGTTTAGAAGCATATTTAATACGAACTTCATCACTCTCTTTCATTTTTGCATCAATAACCTTTAATGCAGCTTCTCTAATGGCAATATTTGTTGGGTTGTATTCTTCAGTAATATGTTTAATTGCAGCAGCAGGTAAGTATTCATCTGTGGTTCCTGGAAAACCAAAAACTAAGGTAAAATCTCCTTCTTCTACACCGTCTAAAGAAATTGGTAAAAAGTGTTTTGGTGTATAAGGTACGTTGTCTTTACTGTATTTTGCAGGGCGATTATTTGCATCTGCATAAATTCTGAACATAGAAAAATCTCCAGTATGTCTAGGAAAAACCCAGTTATCTGTGTCGCTACCAAATTTACCAATACTTGTTGGTGGTGCACCGACTAAACGAATATCCTCAAAACGTTCTGTTACAAATAAAAAGAATTGATTTCCTTGAAAAAAGGATTTTATTTTGGTTTGTTGCCAAGCTTCTTTGGTAATTGTTTTTTGTAAAGCATTCCCGTTTTTTGTAATGATAGATTGTTTTTCTCTTTCAGTTAAAGAATCATTTACACCTGCAAGAACGCTGTCTGTAACATCTTCAATACGCACAATAAACTCGATATATAAACCTGGGTTTGGTAATTCTTGCTCTAAATTCATTGCCCAGAAACCATCTTTTAAATAATCATTTTCTAAGGTAGAATGAGATTGAATTTGACCAAATCCACAATGATGATTGGTTAAAATTAAACCTTTTGGAGAAATAATTTCACTAGTACAGCCTCCGTTAAAATGCCCAATAGCATCTTTTAAACTAGAATTGTTTACATCGTAAATGTCTTTTGCTGTTAATTTACTTCCTAAAGAAGTCATTTCTTGTTCGTTCATTCCTTCTAAAAGCGAAGGAATCCACATACCTCCTTGTTGCGCAGAAACCTGTACAAAAAGGAATAAAAATAGAATTTTAATATATTTCATATAGTTGATTTTAAAAAGTGATAAAGATACAAAAAGAGTTACTTTTTTACTATAGGATATAGTTCTTGTTCTATGAAGTTTTTAGGAAATTCTTCATCACCTTCAAAACCTAATTCGATATCTCTACCAGAATATGGAATGTAGTTTGTTTTAAAAATATAATCCCAAATACTTAATGTAATTCCGAAGTTTACACCATTTTTTCTGTCCTCAGGCAATTCTTTAACATGATGCCAAATATGCATTTTCGGATTGTTTAAAATGTATTTTAACCAACCGTAATCCCAATTAATGTTTGCGTGGTTTAAATGCCCAATAAAAATATTAAAAAAGTGAACTATAGCTACGTCTTGTGCAGAAAATCCACCAATAATTGCTAACGGAATGTATTTTAAAGAACTGTAAACAACAGGTTCCATCCAGTGGTAACGTAGATGTGCGGCAAAGCCCATTTCTTTTACTGAGTGATGCACTTTGTGGAAATTCCAAAGAAACTCGAATGTGTGTAATAATCTATGTGTCCACCATTGTACAAAATCAACAACAATGAAAAAGATAAAAATACGTGCAAAAAATGGTAGGTTATTAATTTCTAATAATTGAAAATTTGCAATTGACAACCCTACAATTCCTAAAATATCATTAAACACTTCTGCTGCCGAATTAGATAAGGCAATAAGGACAATTAAATTCAAAATAAAGAAATTGAAAAACATGTAAAAAGTGTCTAACCAAAAGTCTTTTCTAAATAATGATTGGTTTTTGCGCCAAGGAAAAATAGCTTCTAATCCCCAAACTACTAAAGAAATAATAATTAATCCGTAGAAATAGTTTTCCCAATTGAGGTCCATTAAAACAGATTGTTTTACGTAATTCCAATAATCGGAATAGGAGTTTTTTATAATGTCTAAGTATTTGTTCATAATCTAAAGATGGCATTTGCAACATCGTTTATAAGAAGTCTATTTTTAATTTAAAAACTTACCCGAAAAGAAATATTTAAAAAGGGTATTGGTATTGCTAAAATAAAACAATAAGGACTTAAAATATAGTAAATTCTCAAACAAAATAATTATCTTCATATCCGCAAAATTCATTGTCTGTAATCAATAAAAAACTTTTTTTAAAAAAGTAAAAGTGTATGAAGAATATAATTTTAAACATATTTAGTCTTTTATTAATTGGGTTATCTGCAAACTCTCAAACGAAAGTTTATTATGTAGCGTTAAAAAAAGATGTAAAAATACCTGCACTCCCAATAAAGGAATACAAAGGTGAAAAGGGGCAAACACTTGGAGAAAAAATAGCAGTTTACCCAGATATAGAATTTCAAGAAATTACAGGTATTGGTGGTGCGTTTAATGAAATTGGTGGACTAGCATTAATGTCATTACCAGAAGAAAGTAGAGAAAACGTTATGAGTAATCTTTTTAGTAAAGACCAAGCTCAGTTTTCATTTTGTAGAACTGCAATTGGGGCTAGTGATTTTGGCACAAATGCCTATAGTTATGCCGAAGTACCTAATGATTATGCAATGGAACATTTTTCTATCAAAAGAGAAGAAAAAAGTGTGATTCCATATATTAAACTTGCTCAAAAGTACAATCCGAATTTAAAATTATTTGCTTCTCCATGGAGTCCTCCAGGATGGATGAAATATTCGGGTCTGATGGATCAAGGAAAGGAAAATGCAGCAGAAAACAAATTAAAAGACGATCCTAAAATTTACAAAGCGTATGCTTCTTATTTTGCTAAATATGTATCCGCTTATAAAAAAGAAGGAATTGATGTACATAAAATTTTAATTCAGAACGAAACAGATATTAGTACAAAATACCCTTCTTGTGTAATGCAACCAGAACAGATGTATAAATTTATAGCTTCTTATTTGCGTCCAGAGTTTGATGATAAAAACATTAAAACTGAAATTTGGGCAGGTACTTTCCGTACTTATGGAGCCTTAGATGCCTTAGAGTTTGCAAACAAAGATGCGTACCTTAACGTTGTAGATGGTATTGGCATACAGTATACCAACACAAAATTTATAAGTGATATGAACTTGTTGGTGAATAATAAGCCAACAATGCATACTGAAGGCGTTTGTTACAATGGAAAAAATACAGTAGAGCAAGCTTTTAAAAGATTAGGAGAGGTTGCTTCTTATATAAATTACGGAATCTCTAATTACTGTTATTGGAATATGGTTTTAAACGAAACCGGAGAAAGTGGATGGAATTGGAAACAGAATAGTCTTATTAATATTGATAGAGAAAAACAAGAGGTTACCTATAATCCTGATTATGCTGTAATGGCATTGCTTAGTAAATATATGCAACCAGGAGCAAAAAGGATTGCTTCTTTTTCTAAAGGAACAATTATTTCTCTAAAGAAAGACAATACCGTGTTTTTATTTGTTCAAAACAAAACGAATACAGCAAAAAATTATCAATGTGTAGAAAAAGGAGAAACGGTTGCTATTGCTACGATTCCTGCAAATTCAGTCGCTGTAATTACTTATAATAGCAAGAAGCTATAATGGTATAAAGTGCTTGTTGGTTGAAAGTGAATCAAAAAAAACTCCTAATTCTATTTTAATTATTGAATTAGGAGTTTTTTTATAATGTCTAAGTGTTTATTTATAACACTTTAATTACTTCTTTAAACAGCGTAATCATTTTAGGTTCTGCTTTACCTGCAATGGCAATAATTTCTGAAATATCTACAGGTTGTAAGTTTTTAGGATCACATTCATCCGTTAATACAGAAATGGCTGCACAAGGTAGGTTGAGTTGTTTTGCAACAATAACTTCTGGTACGGTACTCATACCAACGGCATCAGTTTCTAAAATTTGCAACATTCTATATTCTGCCCTAGTTTCTAATTGAGGACCTAAAACACTTGTATAAACACCTTCGTGTAATAATATATCTTGCTCTTTGGTAACTGCAATAATTTTAGTATTTATTTCTTTAGAATACGGTTCTAACATATCTGCAAAAATATTTCCAAAAGTATTGGCTCCTTTAAAAGCTAAAGGAGAACTTCCTTGTAAATTAATATGATCGTTTATCAGCATTAAATCTCCTTTTTTATAAGTAAGATTAATGGCTCCTGCGGCATTAGAAACTAATAAGTTTTTAATACCTAAACCGTGCATCGTTCTAATTCCGTAAGTAACTTCCCAAGCATTATAACCTTCGTATAAATGAAAACGTCCAGCCATTACAAGTACCATTTTTCCAGACAATTCTCCGTAAATTAATTTACCAGAATGAAACTCTACCGTTGCTACCGGAAAATTGGGAATATCTGAATACGAAATTTCTTTTTCTATTGAAATTTCGTCAACTAGCTTTCCTAATCCTGTTCCTAAAACAATGCCGATTTCTGGGTTTGTAATTCCGTTTGATTTTAAAAAATCGATGGTTTCTTGTAATTGCTGTTTTTTCATCTTGTTTTCTGGTCTAACGCAGTCGAGACCTAAATTACATTCTCTCTCCACTGAACTTGAGAGAAAATTTGTTATTGTAAAAATTGTACAAATGCAGGATGATGCTCTATGTCTTCAAAAACATCAACATCATTTAATTCCTCTAACAAAAATACTGCTTTATCTTGTAAATCTGTTAATGTATCTTTTCTAACTGAAGCCGTTCCCCAGTCTTTATTTTTAAAGATGTTTTCTTGTAAAGCATTCATACCTAAAAGATAATAACCGCCGTCTTCTGCAGGTCCTAAAACCACATCGTTTGTGTCTAGTTTTTTGAATGCGTCTTCTATGTTTTCTGATGTTAAATCATACAAATCACTACCAATAATCATAACTTTTTTATAACCCGCATCAAAACTATTTTTAAAAGCATTTAACATTCTAATGCCCAAGTCTTCTCCAACTTGTTGGTGTTTTTGATAGCTATTTGCATCCCAAATATCGTTTTCTCTAATTTTTACTGAATAATAAACGGCTTTATCGGATGTTACTTCAGAGGAAATATTACGTGTTTTTTCTAATAAAAATTTATAGATTTCTAAAGCTTTTTCGTCACCAACTGTTTTAGCTAAACGTGTTTTTGCTTTGCCTAACTCCGGGTTTCTGGTAAAGATTAATAATAAATTTTTACTATTTATTTTATTTTCCATTAATGTATCAAGTTTTCACCACATGGAAAGCATAGAGATTATAGACTATGTTTTAATGCGGTAAGATTTTTTTTAATATATTTTTATTTTAAGCACAAGAGTGATCTCTGAAAACTAGAACTGTTTACTGAAAAAATTTTTAATAAACTTTTTCTCCTTTTGTAAGCCATTTGCTCCATTCTTTATTGTAAGTGTGGACTTTTTCTGTCGTATCCCCTAAGGTATCCATTACTTGAAAACCGTTATTTTTCCACTCAAAAATTCCTCCGTACAAATTGTAAACATTTGTATAGCCTTTTTCTATAATTCGATGTGCAATAATTTCTGAACGGACACCAACAGAACAATACACCACAATTTTTGCATCTCTATTTTTAGGTAATTTATCTACTGTTTCGCTGATGTTAAAATGATCAAAACCAACAAGTATCGCATTTTTTAAATGACTGACATTGTATTCCTTTGGCTCCCTAGCGTCTAAAAGAAAAGATTTTGTAGTTGCTAATGTATCGACAGAAATATAAGGAACATTGTTCTTGTTGAATTTGTTTAACAACTTATCTAACTTCTTTTGTGCAGATAGCGTTGATGTTACCAGTAGAAAAAGAATTAAAAATTTCTTCATTATATATTTATTTGTTCCTTTGGTAGACGTTATTTTAATTTAACTTCGATAACTATTTTTTTTAGAATAGAGAAAGAACTTGTTTCCAAGTTCTTTGTTGTGTTTTACGATTCTTTCAAATTCTATTTAAGGTGCAACATCATAATCTTTTTTGATGTTTATTTGAAAAATAAAAATACTACTTTCCGTTTAACGACCAATCATATTTTAGATAACTAATTTTTGCTTTTGGGCTAATTTTAGTTTCTGAATATTTATTTAAAAAATCGATAATTGTACCTTTTTTGATAAAATCTTCTTTAAACCAATCGAAAATAGAAGATATTTGAATGTTGTTTTCTGTAATTTTATTTCTTGAAGTATCGTTTACAAAAACTTTCATTAAATGCGTTAATTCTGCTTCTATATTTTTTTCTGTAAATGCTTTGTTTCCTAATTTAGGACAAGAACCTGAAGCACAATTTACACCAACATGTATTTTGGGGTCCGAGAATTTTTTTCTTAAAATGGTATGTTCTATATGATCTAAAGTGTAGGTTTTTCCACCAACTTTAGCAAACGGTATTTTCCAAGCAATAAGTCCATTTTTTTTGATGTCTGTAATACTTTTTAAAGGATAATTGTCTAAAATAAGTTTAAGAGTATAGGCGTTATAGGCGTTTATCCAAAATGCTTTTTGTTTGTTTTTTGACCATGAATTATCTGGAGTTGTTTTTTCTAAATAAGAAATATAACTATTTAATTCTGATGGATCTTGTTTTAGTGATTTGTAATCTACAACTCCGTCTTTGGTTACGTTATTTTGTAACAAATTATGAAATATTGCTGTTTGCGCATTTGTTTTTGATAATGCAAAAAGAGTGACGATTACTATAAGTATTTTTTTCATTGTTTTTTGTTTTCTAATTATATAGACGAAATTTTTTTAAGTTGATTACAATAATAGCTGATAATTTAGTTATTTGATATTATTTTTACAAGTAGTTCTTTTAGTACATTAAAAATATAAATATTTATAGATTAATAACTACAAAACTAGCTAATTTATAAACCTCAAAGTTTTTAAAACCTTTGAGGTTTTACAATATAGAATGGTTTAATTTTTTTGATATCTGCTCATTGAATGAGTTTCTTGAAAACTTTACTAAAGATAAAGCTATTTGCTATTTTAGGATTACAAATAGTTGGCAAACAAGTTTAGCCCCGATTGCAGCAATTGTTTGAGCTCTTTTTTATTCTTTTTCGGAATAAAAAAAGCGAGTGCGGAAAGCGGGATTAGCTTCCAATAAAAATGATTATTTTTGCTACTAATTAAAAGAATAAATAGTTATAAAAACACATATTTTATGAAAGCATATATTTTTCCGGGTCAAGGAGCGCAATTTACAGGAATGGGATTGGATTTATACGAAAAGTCTGCATTAGCGCAAGAATACTTTGAAAAAGCAAACAAGATTTTAGGCTTTTCGATAACAGATATTATGTTTGAAGGAACGGCGGAACAGTTGAAAGAAACGAAAGTTACACAGCCGGCAATCTTTTTACACTCGGTAATTTTAGCGAAAGTTTTAGGTGATTCTTTTCAGCCAGAAATGGTTGCGGGACACTCTTTGGGAGAATTATCTGCTTTAGTAGCAAACGGCGTTTTAACTTTTGAAGATGGTTTAAAATTAGTTTCTAAACGTGCTTTGGCAATGCAAAAAGCATGTGAAGCTGCACCAAGTACCATGGCGGCAGTTTTAGGATTGGAAGACAATTTAGTAGAAGAAACTTGTGCAGAAATTGATGGAGTAGTGGTGGCTGCAAATTACAATTGCCCAGGACAGTTAGTGATTTCTGGAGAAGTTGCTGCAGTAGAAAAAGCTTGTGAGGTTTTAACGGAAAAAGGAGCAAGAAGAGCGTTGTTACTACCTGTTGGTGGTGCGTTTCACTCGCCAATGATGGAGCCTGCAAGAGCAGAATTAGCAGCGGCAATTGAAGCAACTGTATTTAGCGAGCCTACTTGTGCAGTATACCAAAACGTAGTTGCCAAAGCAGTTACGAGTCCGGATGAAATTAAAGAAAACTTAATTGCTCAATTAACGGCTCCTGTAAAATGGACGCAATGTGTGCAAGCAATGATTGCTGATGGTGGAACTGAATTTATTGAGGTTGGACCAGGTAAAGTGTTACAAGGTTTAATGCGTAAAATTGATAGATCTGTTGCTGCTTCTGGCGCTGCATTGGCTGAATAGATTTTAATGAAATATTTTATATAAAAAAAACGAACTTATGAGAGTTCGTTTTTTTTGTGGCCGAATTTTCGGTTTCGTTAACGTTGTTGTGTAATGAAAGTTGCGATTTTTGTGAACGGCTATTTTCCGCAGGAAAATTGTTGTTTGCAAAAATGCAACTGCTTTTATTTAAGCACTAATTTAGCAATTTTTTTTACACGGTGTTGGCTATAGTTTTTTGTTTCCGTATTAAGTCGTAAATTTCTTTAGAGTTTGGAACATATTCCAAAATTGTATAACTTAATTTTCTTCCAAATAAATCGTTTGTCCAATGAAAGCCGTTAAAATTATAAAAGTCAAAAGGATCTTTTTTTCCAAAATAAATGTTTCCATAACCTTTAGAATATTCATATAACTCAATTCCGTTAATAGATTTTAAATCTACTTCAGTTGTTCTCTTAAATAATAACTTCGATTTTATAATTATTTCATTTTGAGTTAAGATATATTGAGTATTTTTCCTGTGGTAGCTGTCTATAAAAAATCTCAAAAAGGCATATGTAAAAGATATAATAATGAAAAAAATTCCAAATAATGTAAAAGCTAAATTAAATTGAAAACTTTCCTTTGTCCAAATAGAAGAGAAGGTTAAAATTAAAAGCGTAAAAGGAATAGTTATTAAATCAGAGAGTCTAAATAATAAACCTTGTTTAGGTTTAAACTTCAAAACTATATTTTCTTCGTTT
Source organism: Polaribacter sp. HaHaR_3_91 (assembly GCF_019278525.1). Classification (NCBI taxonomy): domain Bacteria; kingdom Pseudomonadati; phylum Bacteroidota; class Flavobacteriia; order Flavobacteriales; family Flavobacteriaceae; genus Polaribacter; species Polaribacter sp. HaHaR_3_91. The sequence continues at coordinate 3,342,547 of NZ_CP058986.1, read as the reverse complement.
TTTTCCATTTTTAAATTATAGCCAACTCTAATGATATGAAATCGTTTCAATGTTTTATATCAGAAGTTAACGAAGTTAGCTTTTTAGAAGGATAGAAACAAACTAAATTAGTTTTTAATGTATTTTTTTAAAGTTAAGTATTGTAATAAAAAAACATAAAAAAAGCCCCAATTTCAATTTTGAAATTGGGGCTTTTCTATAAAAATATTTAAATCTAATTCTTGATTTTCTCAGCTCTTTTGTTCAATAAAATTGGATCTCCATAACCCAATTCTTTCATTCTTTCTAGTTGAGTTTCTGCATCACCAACAACAAGCCAAATCATTTTAGTAGGACTCACATATTTGTTAGCTAACTCTGTAATTTGTTCTTTGGTCATGTTGTTAACCGTGTTTTCTTGGCCTTTTACATAATCTGCACTCCAGCCATAGTCACTAATATTAGACAACATATTTAGTTTTGCTCTAGAAGTTTCAAAAGCTCTTGCGTTACTTTTAATTAAGAAACTTTTTGTAGTTTCTAAATCTTTGTCAGAAAAAGTAGTTGGGTATTCTTCTAAAATTTGCTTTACCAATTGAGCCGATTCTAAAGTAACATTAGAACGTACACTACTAGAAATGGTAAAAGCACCTTTTGCTTTTGTACCAGAAAATCCAGAACGAACTCCGTACGTATATCCTTTTCCTTCACGTAATTCTTGTGTTAAACGAGAAGCAAAACCACCGCCACCTAAAATATAATTCATCACAGAAGCTGCGTAAAAATCTTTATCCGTTGCAGCCAAAGCTGGAGCACCAAATTGTAAAACAGATTGTTTTGCATTCGGAATATCATAAAAATAAACAGCAGGACTTGTTGGTGTGTCTGGTGTTTTATAAGTTGGGATGGTAACTTCTTTAGCTTTCCAATTAGTATTTAAAGTTGTTAAAGAAGCAATTACTTTTTCTTTAGAAATATCACCTACAACCAACATTTTAGCTACAGAAGGAGAAATGTAATTATTGTAATAAGCTTTTAAATCTTCTATAGAAATTGTTTCTACGGATGCTGTTGTTCCTAAAATATTTTTAGAACGGATGTTTTCTTTTCCGTAAATTAACTCGTTATAAGCATTTCTTGCTACAGAATTAGGGCTTGCTTCTTGCTGACGTAAATTAGCAATGGTTGCTTTTTTTAGTAAATCGAATTCATTTTCATCGAACCTAGGTTCTAATAAAATTTCTTGTGCTAAAGCTAATGTTTTATCATAGTTTTTAGCTAAAGTTGTTCCGCTTAAAGTTATGTTTTCAACATCTGAATACACATAAATAGAAGCGCCTAATTCTTGAATAGCTTCTTCTAATTCTTTTACACTTTTGTTTTTGGTTCCTTTATTTAATAAATCTGCAGTTAAGTTAGCTACACCTAATTTATCCATAGATTCTAATAATTGGCCACCATCAATTGTAATGTTGAATTGTACTAAAGGCACTTCGTCATTTTCGATACCAAAGATTTTTAAACCATTTTCTAAACTACTTTCATATACTTCAGGAACTGCTAAAGACGGAGCTTCGCCGTAAGGAGGTTCTACGCTTCTGTCAAAAGAAGAAGGTGTTTTTTCGTAAGTTGCTGCAATTTTAGGATCGAATTTTTCTTCTGCACCTATTACAATTTTTTCTTCAACAACATCAGCTAAAATAGCGCCTTGTAGCGCTAATTCTACAGAGTTTTTAGGAACAAAACTTGTAGCAACATAATTTTTGTTTTTGATGTATTGGTTATAAACACGCATTACATCTTCTGTTGTTACTGATAAGGTGTTTTTAATATCTTTTGTTACAAACCCAGGATTTCCTGTATAGGTGTTATAAGAAGCTAAACCAGTTCCTTTACCTAAAACGCTAGACAAACTACTGTAAAAACGTGTTTCTTGTCCGGCTTTAATTCTGTTTAAATCTTTTTCTGAAATTCCTTCTGCTTCAAATTTTGCAAATGCTTTTTCAATTCCTGCTTTTACATCGTCTAGCTTTACGTTGTTAAAAGCTCTAATAGAAATTTGTGTTTCTCCGGCTAATTCAGCATTTCTGTTAAACATACCTGTTCTAGAAGTCAACTTTAAATCGTCAATTAAAACTTGATTAAAAGGAGCCGATTTTCCGTCTGTTAAATATTGAGACAAAACATCTAAAGCATAAGAATCTGGGTGGTATTGTTCTACCGTTGGCCAAACCATTGTTAATTGCGGAACTCTAGCAAAATTATCTTCGTAATATAAAGACTTAATTTGGTCTACTTTTCCTGGTCTTTTTTCAAGTGTAGGAATTTCATCTCCTTTAGGGATTTCATCAAAATATTTATGAATCCATTTAGTAGCTTGTTCAATATCAATATCACCAGACAATACTAAAGTTGCATTGTTTGGTACGTACCATTTTTTAAAAAATGTTTTTACATCATTTAAAGTTGCGTTTTGTAAATCTTCTAAAGAACCAATTACTTGCCAGTTATAAGGGTGGTCTTTTGGGTATAAGTTTTTACCAATTACATATTGGTTATGTCCGTATGGTCTATTATCGTAACTCTGTCTTTTTTCATTTTTAACAACTTGTTTTTCTTTTGCTAAAACAGGATCTGTAACCGTGTTTATAAAATAACCTAATTTATCGGCTTCTGCCCAAATCATTTTTTCTAAACCATCTTTTGGTACCGTTTGTAAGTAGTTTGTACGGTCTCTAGATGTAGATCCATTTGCACCAGAACCTCCAATTCTTGCACTCATTTTGTCTAATCCACCTTTTCCTAAATTTTCTGATTCTAAGAATAGTAAATGTTCAAATAAATGTGCAAAACCAGTTCTACCTTCCACTTCTCTTGCAGAACCAACATGTACCATTAGTTCTACAGCCACAACTGGGTCTGATTTGTCTACATGAAAAACAACATCTAAGCCATTTTCTAATTCAATTTTTTTATAATTGATACTCAGTTCTGGTGTTTTTTCTTCGGATGATTGCTTACAACTTAAAAAGGAAGTTGTTGCTAAGAATACAAGTAATATTTTTTTCATTTTGGTTGATTTTTAAGCTTTTAAAAATACTATTATTTATTGATGGGTATGTTTTTGTGTTGTTAAATATAATGCAAAAAAAAAATCCTAAACTTTAGTTTAGGATTTTGATTATTATTTTGATAAAAGACAGTCTTCACAATCTTTAATTTCACCGTAATATGTTTCTCTATATTTATGTACAGTTTCTATAGGTATAATATTAAATAGTGTTTTTTTAATGTAAGTTACATTGGTGTGTAATTTTCCCATTTTGGGCGTAAATCGTTTTTCTAAGCGTGTTTTTCTTTTAATTTTAATCAGTTTCATGTTTTCTAGTATCATTAATAAATCGGCTACAAAGTTATCGGGAATTGAAAGGGCAGTCTATTTATAACTGTTAAAATCCGACAAAAGGGTGAAGAAACATGAATATGTAAAACATTACAAGAAGGTTTTATGGATATGATATTCTAAGGGTGATATAATTATCATATAAAAACATTAAAAAGCAGAAAACTGATTGAAAAGCTTGATAATTACTTGTAATTAATGGTTTTTGTTTCCTGTTTGGGTGAATTATGAACGGTTTCTGCAAGTGTGCTAAAACTTAGCTATAAATTATTTGTCAAAAAATCAATCGGATTTAGTTAGAGGTTTTTTCTCTACTCTTGTTTATTTTTATGATCCTACTTCATAAAAGAGGGGGATTGGTGTATCTATTAAATATTCTAAATTTATATATTAAGCAGCAAATACTAACGTAGTTAATTGTTTACAGATAATAAGTTACGCGTTATTCATTCTCATAATCATGTACAAATGTGATGAAAGGACTGCTGGCCATTAAGTTCGGATTTGTTCCTTTAATTCCTTCTGGAATTGGCTGGTTGCGTGTTTCGTAGTAATTTACCCAACTAGGCATTGGGTTTCCTGTGCTGTCGTTAAATGTCATTGGGTGCGTAAGAAAAGGAATAGAATCTTTAGGCAAGTCTTGAGAGGAAAACATTTTATAAACTAATTCGGAACAATAATAGGAATTATCATCCCATAAAAAAATCTCATCATAAGGTGTATTTATTCTTTCAATACCATAGGCTATCGCCTTAGAAATATAAGGTTGGTAATAGCTATCTAGCCTTGCAACTGTGGTTTGAGATTTGTTGAGTTTATTTTTATTTCTATTCAAAAACTTTTGTAATGGAGTCTGACGAATACCTTTTTTTGGAATCGTTTCTACTACAAACCATTCTTTATTTTTTTGCATTGCTATACCAACATGCGAATAATTTTTAGAAACTGTAGTTGCCGTTACGTCTTTAATAGCATTGTCTATTTCACCTGTTCCCGTATTTTGAAATAGTAGATCTCCTTGTTGCAATTCAAATTTATTCTTTTGATTACTGCAACTGAATAAAATTAAAGAGAGTATAAGGAAAGGATAAGTCTGAATTAATATTTTATTCATGATTTTTTATTGTTAAATTTAGGAATAGCAAAATTACAACGAACTAAATAGATCTAGAATTATTTGAGATTTTTATTTTAAAATTAACCAAACCAAGTAAAGTATGTTTCCTGCTATTTTTTTAAACTAAGGTTTACAACTTGTTTGATATTCTAAATCTCCGTATAATTCTTTCCTTGCCAAATATTTTCTATCTCCAGTTGTTTGTCAATTTGGGCAACCATTTCAAAGTTTTTAAGTCCGTTCCATTTTGGCGCAATTAGTAAATCTATTGGTGCTTGACTGATAAAACGCTCTATAACAATGTCTGGTCTTAATAAAGTAACAAATTTGGTTATAAAGTCAATATAGCTTTCTGGTGTAAAAAGATTAAAATCTTTCGGGTTTCGTTTATATTGAGAGGCCATGATAGATTGCTTTACAATCTGTAAATGGTGCAGTTTTAAAGTGTCTATAGGTAGTTTAGAAACTTCAATAGCATGGTTGAGTAAATCTTCTTCTGTTTCTCCGGGTAAACCGATAATTAAATGAGCTCCCAAATGAAAACCCCTGTTTTTACATTTATTAAAAGTAGCAATACTATCATCATAAGAATGACATCTGTTTACTTTTTCTAAAGTTTTGTTCGAAGTGCTTTCTATTCCGAATTCTAGAGAAATAAAATATGTTTTTGATAAAAAGGATAAGTAATCTATCACTTCATCAGAAATACAATCGGGTCTTGTTCCGATAACTAAGCCAATTACATTGGGAACATTTAACGCGTCCTCATACATTATCTTTAAAGATTCAAAATCTGAGTAGGTGTTTGTATAAGCTTGAAAATAAGCTAAATATTTTTGCGTTTTGTATTTGGTAGAAAATCGAGAAATACCTTCTTCCAATTGTTGTTTTACACTTTTGTTAGGTTCACAATAATCTGGGTTAAAGGTATTGTTGTTGCAATAGGTACAACCTCCATAACCTTTAGAACCATCTCTATTCGGACAAGAGAAGCCAATGTCTAAAGATATTTTTTGAACCTTTTCTCCGAAGTTAAGTTTTATAAAGGAGGAGTAATCTAAATAGCGTTTCCCTAAAATTTTCATGAAAAGTAAGTTTGATTAATTATAGCATTAATCTATTGAACATTTTAGTTTCTATATGAGTTCTCTGTACGATTTTTTATAAAAATCACTCGAACTGATATTTCTAAAATTAATTACATTAAGTAAAACCTATGTATGTTTAGGTTTTTTAATTCGCTGTTAAAAAGAACAGAAGTATTCTAAAGCAAAAAAAAACTCCAATCGGTAAAGATTGGAGTTTTTAAGAATTTTATTTTTGAGCTAATTGCCATTTCCAAGAAGACGCTAATGCTTCTTCTAAAGTTTTTTCTGTTTTCCAGTTCAACTCTTTGTTTGCAATAGTGGTGTCTGCAAAAGCAGCAGTAATATCACCTTCTCTTCTAGGAACAATTTTATAATTCAAAGGTTTTTCAGAAGCTTTTTCAAAAGCTTTAATTACTTCTAAAACAGAACTACCTGTTCCTGTACCCACGTTAAAGTACTCAAAAGCCTTTTTATTGTTCTTTTTAATCAAACGCTGTAATGCAGCAATGTGTGCTTTTGCTAAATCTACTACGTGAATATAATCACGAACAGCTGTTCCGTCTACGGTATCATAATCATCACCAAAAACTGACAATTCATCACGCATACCGGCAGCGGTTTGTGTAATATAAGGTATTAAGTTTTGAGGAACACCTAGAGGTAATTCTCCAATTTTAATAGATGGATGCGCTCCAATTGGATTAAAATATCTTAAGGCAATAATATTTAAACCATGTGCTCTACTCGCATCACTTAAAATTTCTTCGCCAATTTGCTTGGTGTTTCCGTAAGTAGATTCTGCTGCTTTTACAGGTGCATTTTCTGTAATTGGCAATTCATCTGCTTGTCCGTAAACTGTACAAGAAGAAGAGAAAATAAAGTTATCTAACTTTCTGTCTCTCATTTCTTGTAATAAATATACTAAAGAACCTAAGTTGTTTTCGTAGTAATCTAAAGGTTTGTGCATGCTTTCTCCAACCGCTTTAAAAGCCGCAAAGTGAATAATACCGTCTACTTTGTTGTTTTCGAAAAAGCTTTTTACATCACTTTTAATTCTTAAATCGATTTGATGAAAATCTGGCTTAATACCTGTTATAGATGTAATATTGTCTAATACACCGATAGATGTGTTCGATAAATCATCGATAATTACTACTTCAAAACCTTCGTTTTGTAATTCTACAACGGTGTGAGAACCAATAAATCCTAATCCTCCTGTAACTAATATTCTTTTCATTCTGTTTTATTTATGCATTATTAAGAGGAATTATAATGCAGTAATATGTTTGGTTATTATAAGATAACAATGTTGTTTTTCCTCTAAATAACAATGCTGTCCTTTTTAGTTTACAAAATCTAAAATAGTCTTTGTAATAAACTCTAATTGTTCTTTGTCTAGCTCTGTGTGCATTGGTAAAGAAATTACTGTTTTTATCAACTCATTAGTAACTGGAAAATCACTTTCGTTGTAACGAGTATCAGCATAAGCTTTTTGAGAATGTAAAGCTACTGGATAGTATATCGCATTCGGAATTCCGCTGTCTAATAAATGTTTGTGCAATGCATCTCTTTTTCCGTTTGTAATTTGTAACGTATATTGATGAAAAACGTGACAGTCACACGTGTCGCAAATATCTTTACAACTTTGTGTTGCGTTCGACTTTGTTACAGGTGTAATAATATGTTCTGAAACTGATAATGCTTTGTTGTAAAAACGAGCAGCATTTCTTCTTGCTTCACAATAAGTATCCAAAAGTGGTAATTTTGCTTTTAAAACTCCAGCTTGTATAGAATCTAAACGAGAATTTACCCCTACTACATCATGGTAATAACGTGTGTACATTCCGTGATTTACAATACCTCTAATGGTATGAGCTAATGCATCATCATTTGTAAAAATTGCACCACCATCTCCGTAGCAACCTAAATTTTTAGATGGGAAAAAAGAAGTTGTTCCTACGTTTCCAATAGTACCTGCTTTCTTTTTTGTTCCGTCTTTAAATGTGTAATCTGCTCCAATTGCTTGTGCATTGTCTTCAATTACAAAAAGATTGTGCTCTTTTGCAATCTCCATTACAGCATCCATATTTGCTACTTGTCCGAATAAATGAACAGGTACTATGGCTTTTGTTTTTGGAGTAATCGCTCTTTTTAAAGCTTCAATATCTATGTTGTACGTTTCTGCATCTACATCCACTAAAACAGGAGTCAGTTTTAACAATGCAATTACTTCTACAGTTGCTGCAAAAGTAAAATCGGCAGTTATTACTTCATCACCTTGTTCTAAACCTAGTCCCATCATTGCTATTTGCAATGCATCTGTTCCGTTTGCGCAAGGAATTACGTGCTTTACACCTAGATATTTCTCTAAATCTGCTTGGAATTCATGAACTAAAGGTCCATTTATGTATGCTGAAGTATCTAAAACTTGTTCTATAGAAGAATTTACAGCTTCTTTTATTTGTTGATATTGACCTTGTAGGTCAACCATTTGAATTTTTTTCATATAAAAAATTTTGCTCATCAAAAATACGAACTTACTTTCATTTTCTTTGTAGTTATCCGTAAATAATAATTCTGTTATCTTTGAAAAAAATCAATTTTATGAAGTTTTTAGGGCGTTTTTTTAAAATTCTGTTAATTCTTGTAGTCTTGCTAGTGGTTTCTGTTTGGTTGTACTCTAGAACATATCATCCAAAATATTCTGGGGAGTTAGAATTGAAAAATATTTCTAAAGAAGTAACGGTTTATTTTGATGATATTGGTGTGCCTCATATCAATGCTCAAAATCAAGAAGATGCTTATGTTGCCTTAGGGTATGTGCATGCACAAGAAAGATTATGGCAAATGGAATTAATGCGAAGAATTGCGTCGGGAAGATTGTCTGAAATTTTTGGAAAGGACTTGGTGACCGTAGATCAATTTTTTGGAGGATTAGGAATTGAAGAAGCTGCAGAGGTAACTATTGCTAGTTTAGATAAAACGACTCAATCTTATATTTTAACCCAGTCTTATTTAGATGGAATTAATCAATATATAGAAGAAGGAAAAACACCTTTAGAATTTACGTTGGTAGGAGTGGAGAAAGAGAAGTATACAATGAGAGATATTTATAATGTTTTTGGTTATATGTCTTTTAGTTTTGCTGTTGCTCATAAAACAGATCCTTTATTAACTGAAATTAAAGAAAAACTTGGGGATTCTTATTTAAATGAATTATTGAGTATTAATAATGAGTATTTAACAATTAACAGAACAAGTATTCCAACTAAAGTTGAAGCAACATTTTCTAAATCAGTAGCTGCTATTATGGATGATTTACCAGTTTCTCCTTTTATAGGTAGTAATTCTTGGGTTTTAGGTCCAGAAAAAACGAAGAATGGAAAAGTGATTTTTGAAAACGACCCGCACATTGGATTTTCTCAACCTTCAATTTGGTATCAAAACCATATAAAAACACCAGATTTCGAAATTTATGGATTCAATATTGCCTTAATGCCATTTCCTTTATTAGGGCATAATAGAAAATATGCCTATGGTTTAACTATGTTGGCAAATGATGATTTAAACTTTTATGTAGAAGAAAATAATCCTGCGGATGCAGCAGAATACAAAACCGTAGATGGTTATAAAAAATATGAGTTTAGAGACAAAACCATTCGTATAAAGAATGAAGAGGATACTACTTTTCAGGTAAAAGTAAGTAAACACGGACCTATAATGAATAATTTAATAACGCATATTATAGATGATAGGCCTATTGCTATGAATTGGGTGTACACGCAATTGCCTAATGAAATGTTAGATGTTTCTTATAAAATGTCTCATGCAAACTCTATGACAGATTTTAAGAGTGGAGTTGCTAGAATTCACGCACCAGGATTGAATGTAATGTATGGTGATGCAAAAGATAATATTGCTTGGTTTTCTTCGGCAAGATTGTATCAGCTAAGAGATAGTTTGTCTTCTAAGACTTATTTAAATGGAGCTTCAGGAAATGATGAGATTTTAGAATTTTTACCTTTTAAAGAAAATCCGAAAGCTATAAACCCAAGTTGGAGTTATGTGTATTCTGCCAATAATCAAGTAGATTCTGTAAGAGGGAAATTGTATCCTGGTTATTATCAGCCGCAAGATAGGGCTAAAAGAATTGTAGAATTATTAGATAAAAAGAATGATTTTACAAAAGAAGATGTTGCGAATATGACTTATGATGTTAAATCGTCTACAGTGCCTAATATTATTCGTGATTTGTTAAAAAGTGTAAATAAATCTGATTTGTCTGCATCGGAAAGAAAAGCATTTTCTGTTCTTGAAAATTGGGATGGTAACTATTTAAAAACAGCTGTGGGTCCAACAATTTACAATCGTTTTTTATACGAGTTTTTAAGTGCGACCTATAAAGATGAATTGGGTGATAGTTTCGAGTTATTTATCAATTCGCAATTGCAGGATGAAGTATTGCCAAATCAACTAAATAGAGAGCATTCTGTTTGGTGGGATAATATTTCTACGAAAGATAAAGTTGAAGTGAAAAGTGATATCATACAGGCGTCTTTTAAAAGTGCTTTTTCATTTTTACAAAATCAGTTAGGTGAAAATGTAGAAGATTGGACTTGGAACAGAGTAATCTCTGTAGAGTATGAGCATGCTATAGGTAAAGCCGGTGGTTTGTTGCGTAAACTGTTTAACTTAGGTCCTTATGAAACTATTGGTGGGAATGAAGTGATAAATAATCAGATTTTTAAACTAGATAGTACTGGATATTATAAGGTAACTGCCGGACCATCTACAAGAAGGGTTATCGATTTTTCTGATATAGAAAATAGCTTAGCAATTATTCCTACAGGGCAATCTGGTAATGTGTTTAGTAGGTATTATAAAAATCAAACTAAAAAGTATTTACAAGGGAAGTTTGTAAAAATGAAATTGAATCAAACTGAAATTGAACAGAGTAAAAATGTATTGATTTTTAAGCCGATGGAATAGTTTTCTGTTCTTCATTATCTAAAAAAAATCGAAGAAGAAAATAAAATAATAGTTTTGTTATTTCGAACTTTTGGGAGAAATCCCTTAAAATTAGGTAGGTGTTATCATTGCTATGAGATTTCTCTTATCGTCGAAATGATAATTGGAATTGAAAATAACATCTAGAGGTGTTTTAAGAAATAAAAATTACAAACAAGCGTTCCAAATAACCTCTTTTGGAGTTGGTGCAGTAACGGTTACTTGTTCTTTGGTTACTGGGTGTGTAAATTGAATTTTGCGAGCATGTAAATGAATACTTCCATCTTTGTTACTTCTATCAAATCCGTATTTCAAATCTCCTTTTATAGGGCTACCAATATTAGATAATTGCGATCTAATTTGGTGGTGTCTTCCAGTTTCTAAATCAACTTCTATTAAAGAATAGTTATCTAGTTTTTTAATCACTGTATAATGAAGAATTGCTTTTTTACTTCCGTCAATTTCTTTGGCGTAAGCTGTAGATTTATTATTCTTCGGATTCTTCTTTAAGAAATTAATTAAAGTGTCTTTTTCTTTCTTCGGACGGTTCTTTACTACTGCCCAATACGTTTTATTGATCGTTTTTTCTCGTAACATCTTATTAAGACGTTCTAGAGATTTAGACGTTTTAGCAAAAATAATAATACCAGAAGTGGGTCTGTCTAATCTATGTACAACACCTAAATATACGTTTCCGGGTTTGTTGTACTTGTCTTTAATGTATTCTTTTACAACATCACTTAAAGGTTTGTCTCCTGTTTTATCACCTTGTGTAATATCGCCTGCGCGTTTATTTACAATGATAATGTGGTTGTCTTCAAATAAAATTTGTAAATTTTCTTTAGTAGAATGCATTTTTGATTATTTAAAATCTTTAGCAACATCTTCATTCACTCCATCAATAAAATCTAAAAACTCTTCTCTACCAAGTCCGGTTGAAGAAGATGTAATAAAAGATTTAGGAAGCGTTTCCCAAGTGTTTAATAATTTCTTTTTATAAGAAGTAATTTGTTTGTTCAGTTTAGAGCTTCCTAATTTGTCTGCTTTCGTAAAAGCAATGCAAAACGGAATTTGGTTTTCGCCTAAAAATTTCATGAACTCTAAATCAATTTTTTGAGGATCATGTCTAGAATCGATTAAAACAAAAGTACATACTAATTGCTCTCTTTCTTTGAAGTAGTTCTCTATAAAAAACTGAAAAATAGTTCTTTTCTTTTTAGATACTTTAGCGTAACCGTAACCAGGTAAATCTACTAAAAACCACTCATCATTTATTTTAAAATGATTAATAAGTTGTGTTTTACCAGGTTTTCCAGAGATTTTTGCTAAATCTTTACGCTCCATCAACATGTTAATTAATGAAGATTTACCAACGTTAGAACGTCCAATAAAAGCATATTCTGGCATTCTTTCCTGTGGAGCCTTCGTAACATTACTGTTGCTCATTACAAAATCTGCAGATCTAATTTTCATTATATAGTATAAGGTTCTTTAATTTTTATAATATTTCTCTGCGAGAATTATATGTTTCTAGAAGTAAGCCAAGTATGAAGAATTGTATTAAATTCTTCTGGTTTTTCCATCATTGCTGCATGTCCACATTTATCAATCCAGAATAAGTCTGAGTTCGATAAAAGTTTATGAAAGTCTTCGGCTGCTTCAGGTGGTGTAACACCGTCTTGTTTTCCCCAAATTAAACATGTTGGATGTTTCATGTCGGGTAAATCATTCGCCATATTATGTCTTATGGCACTTTTGGCAATAGATAACGTTTTTAAAGCTTTCATTCTGTCATTAACAGTACTGTAAACATCGTCTACTAATTCTTTAGTTGCAATTGCAGGGTCGTAAAAAACTTCTCTAGCTTTTTGTTCTATATATTCGTAGTTTCCTCTTTTAGGAAAACTATCTCCCATCGCTTTTTCATACATTCCAGAACTTCCTGTAAGTACAAGCGCACTTACTTTTTCTGGATAGTGTTTTGTAAAATACAACGCTATGTGTCCTCCTAAAGAATTTCCTAAAAGAATGGCGTGATCTATATTTTTATGTTCTAAAAATTCTTTTAAAAACTTCGCTAAGTTTTTAACATTCGTTTTTATAAGGGGTAATGAGTATAAAGGTAATTCAGGTATTAAAACCTTGTATCCGTTATTGGAAAAATGATCAAATGTGGAGTCAAAATTACTTAAAGCACCCATTAATCCGTGTAAAATAATGATTGCAGGTCCTTCTCCAGCTTCTGCATATGTAAATTTCCCTTCCTCTGTTAACTTATCAGTCATTAATTTTTAATTGGCTTAGAAGCAAATGTAATTCTTTTTTGCGAAATAAATATCGTTTTCGTAAACGACTATTTTTAAAATAAAATAGATTCTAACTGCAATGAATTGTTAATAAAAGCGTTATTTATTAACAAAGTGGTAAAATGTGGTAAAAAGTGGTAAAATTTACATATTTTTGACTTCAATTAATATATTTTAAGAGTGATAAACCTAATCGGTACATATGAGTGTAAATCAGATGCTAAGGGGAGATTGATGTTTTCATCAGCCTTTAAAAAGCAACTGGATTCTGTGTTACAAGATGGTTTTGTGGTGAAAAGAGCTGTTTTTCAACCGTGTTTAGAGTTGTATCCAATGAAAGAGTGGAACTTGATGATGGAAAAAATCAACAAACTTAACAGGTTTAATAAAAAGAATAATGATTTTATTAGAAGATTTACAGCAGGAGTAAAGATGGTAGAATTAGATGCTAGTGGTAGAATTTTAATTCCGAAAGACTTATTTGAGTTTGCGGGTATTAAAAAACAAGTAGTAATGTCTTCTTCAGTGAATATCATTGAAATTTGGGATAAAGAGAAGTATGAAAAAGCCATTGATGATGCAGCAGATGATTTTGCTGATTTGGCTGAAGAGGTAATGGGAAATACAGAATTAGATGAATTATCATAATCCAGTTTTATTGCAAGAGAGTGTAGATGCGTTAGCTATTAAAGAAGACGGTGTTTATGTAGATGTTACGTTTGGTGGCGGAGGTCATTCAAGAGAAATTTTGAAAAGATTGGGTGCTAACGGAAGGTTGTTTGGTTTTGATCAAGATCCAGATGCTTTAGATAATATTATTGATGATGAGCGTTTTACTTTGATTCCTGAGAATTTTAGATTTATCTCAAGATTTTTAAGGTTTCATGGTGTTCGAAAAGTAGATGGTGTTTTAGCAGATTTAGGTGTTTCTTCTCATCAGTTTGATGAGGCGGAAAGAGGTTTTTCTACGCGTTTTGATGGTGATTTAGATATGAGGATGAATCAAAAATCTAAAACATCGGCTAAAGAAATTGTGAACACGTATTCTGAAGAGAAATTAGCGGAAATATTGTTTTTATATGGTGAGTTGAGAAATTCTAGAAATATAGCAAAAACAATTGTAGAGAAAAGGCAAGAAGAAAAAATTGATACTAGTTTTCAGTTAAGGCAAGTGTTGCAAAAGTATTTGCCAAAAGCAAAAGAACATAAGATAATTGCACAGATTTTTCAGGCGATTCGAATAGAGGTAAATGAGGAGCTAGATGTTTTAAAAGAGTTTTTAGAACAAATGCCGAATTTATTAAAAGAAGATGGTCGTTTAAGTGTAATCTCATATCATTCTTTAGAAGATAGGTTGGTTAAAAGGTTTATAAGAACTGGTTTGTTTAAAGGTGAATTGGAGAAAGATGTGTTTGGTAGGAGTAACGAGCCAATGCAAAAAGTTGGTAAGTTGATTGTGCCTACGGCGGAAGAAGTGAAGCTTAATAATAGGGCTCGTAGTGCTAAGTTAAGAATAGCAACTTTAAGAAAATAGGATGTCTAAAGTTAAAAAAGGGGTCTACGATTTTCTGAGAGGAAGTTTTCTTACAGATGATGCGGCTTTTAAAAATTGGCGAATCATCATTTTTGTGGTTGCATTGTTGTTAATTATGATAACAAGTGCGCACAAAGCGGAGCGAAAAGTTATTCAGATATCAAAGTTGAATAAAGAGAAAAGAGAGTTAAGAGCAGTGTATGTGGATACTGGTACTATTTTAATGAGAATGAAAATGGAGTCGAGTATCAGAGAAAAAGCAAAGGTTAGAGGTTTAGAGCCTTTAAAATCCCCACCAAAGAAAATAAAAGTAACCATAAAAGATTAATAAAATTGGCAACTCAGAAAAAAAGCATACTTACCAAATTCTACATAGTAGCTGCTTTTATGACGCTATTTTTGTTGCTTGTGGTGTTTCGTATTTTTTCCATTCAATATTCAGAGGGTGATAAGTATAGAAAGTTGTCTACAGAATTAACAATTAGACAAGATACTATTTACGCTAATAAAGGAAATGTCTATGCGGCAGATGGTAATTTGTTGGCTACTTCTATGTCTAAATTTACAATTAGAATGGATGTGGTGG
Source organism: Polaribacter sp. HaHaR_3_91 (assembly GCF_019278525.1). Classification (NCBI taxonomy): domain Bacteria; kingdom Pseudomonadati; phylum Bacteroidota; class Flavobacteriia; order Flavobacteriales; family Flavobacteriaceae; genus Polaribacter; species Polaribacter sp. HaHaR_3_91. The sequence continues at coordinate 3,327,527 of NZ_CP058986.1, read as the reverse complement.
CTGTGGATAGTGAAGTTTTTGAGAAAAACTTTGTAGCATTGTCTAAAGCGCTTTCTGGAATGTTTGGCAAAACGCCTTACTATTATCAGAATAAATTAAGAACTGCAAAAAAGAGAAGAAATAGGTATTTGTTAATCGCTAGAAATGTAGGGTATACAGATTACTTAAAGGTTAAAGAGTTTCCGATTTTTAAAAAAGGTGTTTATAGCGGTGGTTTTATAGCAGAGCATAAAACGGTAAGAGCGCATCCTATTGGTAAAATTGCAGAACGTACTATTGGGTATGATGATTTTAGAGGTGAAGCAGGAATAGAAGGTGCGTTTGCAGATTATATGCAGGGGCAAAATGGATTAAGGTGGAAGCAGAAAATTGCTAAAAACCAATGGAAACCTATAAATGATGTAAATGAAAAAGAGCCTGTTGATGGGCATGATATTATAACCACAATAGATGTTAATATTCAGGATATTACGCACCATGCTTTGTTAGATAAGTTAGAGTATTTTGAGGCTGAACATGGTTGTGCGGTGGTTATGGAGACTGCTACAGGTGAGATTAAAGCAATTTCTAACTTAGGAAGAACTTCTAGAGGGACTTATTTCGAGAAAAGAAATTATGCAGTTTGGGAGAGTCATGAGCCTGGTTCTACTTTTAAGTTGGCGAGTATGATGATTGCTTTAGATGATAAGGTTGTAGATACATCTACGGTTGTAGATACAGAAAAAGGTAGAATTTATGTAAATCGAAGAAAGGTAGAAGATTCTCATCACGGTGGTTATGGTAAGATTTCTGTTGGTCGAATTTTAGAGGTTTCTTCTAATGTTGGTGTGGTAAAAGTGATTCAGAAATATTATGATAAAAACCCTCAGAGATTTTATGATAAGATAGCTGAATATGGTTTTACAGAGCCAATTGGTTTTCAGATAAAAGGAGAAGGGAAGCCTTACATACCAAATCCAAAAGATAAGGAATGGAGTAAAATTTCATTAGAATGGATGTCTTGGGGCTATGGTATTTCTATAACACCAATGCAAACGTTAATGTTTTATAATGCTATTGCAAACAATGGTGTAATGGTAAAACCAAGATTTGTAAAAGAATTAAGAAAGGAAGATAAAGTTGAAAAGGTTTTTGAAACTGAGGTTTTAAATCCAAAAATAGCTTCTGATGAAACTTTAAGTAAGTTGAAAAAGGTGTTGGAAAACGTAGTAGAAAAAGGTACGGGTAGAGGTATTTATTCTCCTAATTTTTCTATGGCGGGTAAAACAGGTACTGCTAAAAAATACATTCCTAGAACTAAAAACAGTAAGGGTGAATGGGAAGGCGGTTTTTATTCAAGTAAACGTTATGTAGCTTCTTTTGCTGGTTTTTTTCCTGCGGATAACCCAAAATACTCTTGTATTGTAGTTATTCATGATCCAAAGAAAAAGAAAGGATATTATGGAGCAACAGTTGCTGGGCCTGTTTTTAAGGAAATTGCACAGAAAATTTATACAACAACTCCTATAGATAATCAGTCTGTAGATGATAAAATAGAATTTGCAGTTATAGATAAACAGTATTTAGATTTTGATAAAAAATCAAATGTAGAGTATCAAGAGATTCCGGATGTTAGAGGGATGTCTGGTATGGATGCTTTGGCTTTGTTAGAGAATATCGGATTAAAAGTACAGTTTACTGGTGTTGGTAAAGTGAAGTCTCAATCACTAAAAAAAGGAGAAAAATTAATAAAAGGACGAACCATTATTTTAAAACTTTCATAAACTGAAGAATTTAAAAGACATATTATATCAGGTTGCTATTGATCAAGTATTTGGAAGTACAGATATTGAGATAAATGCTGTTGTTTTCGATTCTAGAAAAATTGAAAAGAATGACGTTTTTATTGCCCAAAAAGGAGTCTCAGTAGATGGTCATTTATATATTGAAAAAGCAATTAGTTTAGGTGCGATTGCAATTATTTGTGAAGATTTTCCTGCGGATAAAAAAACGGGAATTACATATATTGAAGTTGCAGATGCTAATGTTGCTTTGGCGATAATGGCGTCTAATTTCTATGAAAATCCGTCAAAAAAGATGCCGTTAGTAGGTGTTACGGGTACAAATGGTAAAACTACAATAGCATCACTTTTGTATCAATTATTTAAAAAAGCAGGTTATAAAGTAGGTTTGCTTTCAACAGTGAAAATTTTAGTTGATGATGTTGAGTTTAAGGCAACACATACAACTCCAGATTCTGTTACCATCAATAGTTATTTAGATAAAATGATTGATGCAGGTGTAGATTATTGTTTTATGGAGGTGAGTTCTCATGGAATTCATCAGAAAAGAACAGAGGGATTAACGTTTGCTGGTGGAATTTTCACCAACCTATCTCATGATCATTTAGATTATCATAAAACGTTTGCAGAATACAGAGATGTAAAGAAAGTATTTTTTGATTCGTTGCCTAAGTCAGCATTTGCGCTTACTAATATCGATGATAAAAATGGCGACTTTATGTTGCAAAATACCAAAGCTAAGAAGGTAACTTATGCTTTAAAAACATTAGCAGATTATAGAGCTAAGATTTTAGAAAAGCAATTTTCTGGAACACTTTTAAAAATAAATGAAACAGAAGTTTGGACCAAGCTTATTGGTCAGTTTAACGCATCTAACTTGTTGGCAATTTTTGCAACAGCAGAATTGTTGGGATTAGAAAAGTTAGAAATTTTAACAATTATCAGTCAGTTGGAAAATGTAAGTGGTCGTTTCGAGTATGTTATTTCAAGTGATGGAGTTACGGCAATTGTAGATTATGCACATACGCCAGATGCTTTAAAAAACGTGTTAGAAACCATTAACGATATTAGAAATGGTAATGAAAAACTGATAACAGTAGTTGGTTGTGGTGGTGATAGAGATGTTACGAAAAGATCAAAAATGGCACATATTGCTTCTCAGTTAAGTAGTCAAGCGATTTTTACATCAGACAATCCTAGAACAGAAAATGCACAGACTATTTTAGATGAAATGGAAGTTGGTGTTGCAGCTGAGAACTATAAAAAAACATTGTCAATTTTAGACAGAAGACAAGCTATTAAAACTGCTTGCAAATTCTCTGAAACAGGAGATATTATTTTAATAGCAGGAAAAGGACATGAAAATTATCAAGAAATTAATGGAGTGAGAGCTCATTTTGATGATTTAGAAGAAGTAAAGAACTGTTTCAATCAATTAAAAAATAATTAAGAATGCTATATTATTTATTTGAATATTTAGAAAATATAATGGATTTCCCTGGTGCTGGATTATTTCAGTTTATCACATTTAGAGCAGCGGGAGCTTTTATTTTATCATTATTAATATCAACCATTTATGGTAGAAGAATTATAGATTTTTTAAGAAACCAGCAAGTAGGAGAAACAGTAAGAGATTTAGGTTTAGAGGGGCAGAAACAAAAAACGGGTACGCCAACAATGGGTGGTGTTATTATCATTTTAGCAACATTAATTCCTGTTTTGTTATTGGCTAAATTAGATAATGTCTATGTGATCTTATTGATTATCACTACCGTTTGGATGGGGTTAATTGGTTTTTTAGACGATTATATAAAAGTTTTCAAAAAAGATAAAGGCGGTTTAAGCGGTAAGTTTAAGGTTTTAGGTCAGGTTGGTTTAGGTATTATTGTAGGTTCTATGTTGTATTTTAATGATGGAGTTACTATAAAAGAACAATTACCAAAAGAGCAGCAAATAATAAATAAAGATGGGAGAAAAATTGTTTTTGGAGAAGCGCATAAATCTACTAAAACTACGGTTCCATTTTTTAAAGATAATGAATTAGAGTATTCTAAAGCCTTCAGTTTTTTAGGTGATGGATACGAGAAGTATGGATGGATTGTTTTCATCTTTGTAACTGTTTTTATTGTAACAGGAATTTCAAATGGAGCAAATTTAACAGATGGAATTGATGGTTTAGCAACTGGCTCATCGGCAATAATAGTGTTAACCTTAGCGGTGTTTGCATGGGTTTCTGGTAATATCATTTTTGCAGATTACTTAGATGTTATGTACATACCAGATTCGGGTGAAATGACTGTTTTTATATTGGCGTTTGCAGGAGCATTAATTGGTTTTCTGTGGTACAATACTTATCCTGCTCAGGTTTTTATGGGTGATACGGGAAGTTTAACAATTGGTGGAATTATAGCGGTTATTGCAATTGCTATTCGTAAAGAGTTATTGTTGCCAATTTTAGCAGGAATATTTGTGATAGAAAACCTTTCGGTAATTATGCAGGTTTCTTGGTTTAAGTATACCAAAAAGAAATTTGGCGAAGGTAGAAGAATTTTTAAGATGGCGCCTTTACACCATCATTATCAAAAATCAAACTATCACGAAAGTAAAATTGTAGTCCGTTTTTGGATTATTGGAATCTTATTAGCAGTATTTACAATTGTTACTTTAAAATTAAGATAAATGAAAAGGCTTGTAATTCTTGGTGGAGGAGAAAGTGGTGTTGGTACAGCGCTTTTAGGAAAACAAAAAGGGTACGAAGTCTTTGTTTCGGATAAAAACGGAATATCAAAAAAGTATAAAGAAGTTCTTTTAAATAACAAGATCGATTTTGAGGAAAATCAACATACAGAAAGCAAAATTTTAAATGCTGATGTAGTGATGAAAAGTCCTGGAATTCCAGATACGGTTGCTTTAATTCTGCGGTTAAAAGAAAATTCAATTCCTGTTGTTTCAGAAATTGAATTTGCAGCGCAGTTTACAGCCGCAACTATTGTAGGAATTACAGGTTCTAATGGAAAAACAACCACAACGTTATTACTGCATCATATTTTAAAAAAAGCAGGATTTAATGTAGGTGTTGCAGGCAATATTGGTGACAGTTTTGCGCAACAAGTTGCGGAAGAATCTTATGAAAACTATGTGTTAGAGTTAAGTAGTTTTCAGTTAGATGGAATAGAGAGTTTTAATAGTCATATTGCAATTTTAACAAACATTACACCAGATCATTTAGATAGGTACGAATACGATTTTAATAAATATATAGATTCAAAGTTTAGAATCACAAAGAATCAGACAGCAGCCGATTATTTAATTTATGATGCAGATGATGAAGCCATCAATAATTGGTTAAAAGAACATAAAACAAGCGCAAAATTAGTTCCGTTTTCGCTTGTAAAAGAATTAGAGTATGGAGCGTATATCAAAGACAACAATATTATTATCAATATAAATAAAGACAAAATTAACATGCCGTTATCAACTTTATCAGTAAAAGGAAAACATAATACAAAAAATGCTATGGCAGCTACTATGGCGGCTCAATTATTAAAAGCTAGAAAGCAAGTTATAATAGAGAGTTTAGAAGATTTTGAAGGAGCAGAGCATCGCTTAGAAAATGTGGCAAAAGTTAGAGGTGTAGAATATATAAATGATTCTAAGGCTACTAACGTAAACGCAACGTATTATGCGTTAGAATGTATGGACAAAAGCACTATCTGGATAGTTGGTGGTGTAGATAAAGGGAATGATTATAATGATTTGTTGCCTTTGGTAAGAGAAAAAGTAAAAGCAATTGTTTGTTTAGGTGTTGATAACGATAAAATTAAAAATACTTTTGGAAACGTAGTAGATATTATAGTAGAAACTGCAGGAGCAGAAGAAGCTGTAAAAGTATCTCACAAATTAGCAGAAAGTGGAGAAGCTGTTTTATTGTCGCCATCATGTGCAAGTTTCGATTTGTTTGAAAACTATGAAGATAGAGGTCGTCAATTTAAGAAAGCAGTAAGAAGTTTGTAAAAATTGTTTAATCGTGTAATTGTTTATGCGTTTAATTATAAAATAAAGTTTAATATTTTAAAAATCTAAGTACTATTTAATGAAAACCATTTTTCAATATATAAAAGGAGATAAAACCATTTGGGCAATTGTTGCTATTTTGGCAATATTCTCATTTATGCCAGTTTATAGCGCAAGCACAAACTTGGAGTATGTTGTTGGTTCTGGTTCTTCTTTTGGGTACTTGATAAAGCATATTGTACTGTTAATAATGGGATTTGCCATTATTTATGGGGTTCATAAAGTGCCTTATAGGTTTTTCTCTGGTGGCTCAGTTATCATGCTTCCTGTAATTGTCTTTTTATTGATTTATACGCTATCTCAGGGTACAACAATAGGAGGGGCAAATGCAAGTAGATGGATTAGTATTGGAGGAATTGGTTTCCAGACCTCTACTTTGGCAGGTTTAGTGCTAATGGTTTATGTAGCAAGGTATTTGTCTAGAAATAAGGACAACACAATTGGTTTTAAAGAGAGCTTGTGGCAATTATGGTTGCCAGTTGCTGCTGTTTTACTCTTAATTTTACCGGCAAACTTTTCTACAACAGCAATTATTTTTACTATGATTTTAATTGTAACTTTTATTGGTGGATATCCGGTTAAGTACTTAGGATTTATAATAGGAGCAGGAATTGGCTTGTTGTTAATTTTTATTTTGGCTGCCAAAGCCTTTCCAGATTTAATGCCAAATAGAGTACAAACTTGGGAAAACAGAATCGCTAGTTTTTCTGATGATGAAGGGAAAGAACAGTATCAAGTAGAGAAAGCAAAAATAGCAATTGCAATGGGTGAAACTTTTGGTGTTGGTCCTGGTAAAAGTGTACAAAAAAACTTTTTACCTCAGTCTACATCAGATTTTATTTTTGCAATAATTGTAGAAGAATATGGTTTAGTTGGTGGATTTTTAATAGTCTCTATCTATTTTATTCTTTTGTTTAGAATTTTTGTAGTCATTAGAAAAACAACCACAATTTTTGGAACTTTGTTGGTGGTGGGAGTTGGACTTCCTATTATTTTTCAAGCATCCATAAATATGGCGGTTGCAACCAATTTATTCCCAGTAACGGGGCAAACTTTACCGCTAATTAGTAGTGGAGGTACTTCTATCTGGATGACCTGTTTTGCATTGGGAATGATTTTAAGTGTAAGTGCGTCGACAGATGAGACAGAAGAAGATATTTTAGATGATAACCCTTTAAACATACTTCATGAAACACTCGATTAATATATTAATCTCTGGAGGAGGTACAGGTGGACATATATATCCTGCAATAGCTATTGCAAATGAATTAAAGCTGCGTTATCCGAATGCAAAATTTTTGTTTGTAGGTGCAAAGGATAAAATGGAAATGGAAAAAGTTCCGCAAGCGGGATATGAAATAAAAGGATTGTGGATTTCTGGAATACAAAGAAGGTTAACTATAGACAATTTGTCTTTTCCTTTTAAGTTGATCAGTAGTTTATGGAATGCATCTAAAATTATTAGAAAATTTAAGCCAGATGTGGCAATTGGTACTGGTGGTTTTGCAAGTGGGCCAACTTTAATAATGGCCAATAGAAAAGGAATTCCTACGTTAATACAAGAGCAGAATTCGTTTCCTGGAATAACCAATAAATTATTAAGTAAAAAAGCGCATAAAATTTGTGTTGCTTATGACAACTTAGAACGTTTTTTTCCAGCAGATAAAATTGTAAAAACAGGAAACCCTGTTCGTCAAGATTTACTATCTATTCATTCTAAAACGGATGAAGGAAAAGTGTTTTTTAAATTAGAAAAAGATAAGAAAACTATTTTAGTTTTAGGAGGTAGTTTAGGAGCAAGAAAAATTAACCAATTGGTAGAAGCTAATCTAGAATTCTTTAAAAAACAGAGCGTTCAGGTTATTTGGCAATGTGGTAAATTATATTTTGAAGAATATAAAAAATACAACGAAATAGAATGTGTTCAGGTACATCAGTTTTTAAATAGAATGGATTTTGCTTATGCAGCATCTGATATTATTATTTCTAGAGCAGGAGCAAGTTCGGTTTCCGAATTGTGTATTGTAGGTAAACCGGTACTGTTTATACCTTCACCAAATGTGTCGGAAGATCATCAAACAAAAAACGCAAAGTCAATTGCAGATAAGCATGGTGCAATTTTGTTAAAGGAAAGTGAATTGGAAACATTTCCAATCGTTTTTGAAACGTTATTAAAAGATAAAGGGAAACAAAGTAATTTGTCAGAAAATATAAAGGAATTAGCACTTCCAGGAGCAACCACAGATATTGTTAATGAAGTAGAAAAATTATTAAAAAAGTGAATTTAAATACCATACATAACGTCTATTTTGTCGGAATTGGAGGCATAGGAATGAGTGCAATTGCTCGTTACTTTGCATCTAATGGGAAAAGTGTGGCTGGTTATGATAAAATTGCAACTCAAATTACTTTAGGTTTAGAAGATTTGGGTGCTGAAATTCACTTTAAAGATTCTGTAAAAAACATTCCTATTTCATTTTTAGATACCGAAAAAACGTTGGTAGTGTATACTCCTGCAATTTCTAAAAATCATGCTGAACTAAGTTACTTCTTAAAGAATGGTTTTACGGTTTTAAAAAGAGCTGAAATTTTAGGGAAAATAACAGAGACAACTTTCTGTTTAGCGGTTGCGGGGACACATGGTAAAACTACTACTTCTGCAATTTTAGGTCATATTATGAATGAAGTAAATGCAACTTCCTTTTTAGGAGGAATTGCAGAAAACTATAATTCTAACCTAATTTTAGGAGATGATAAAGTGAGTGTTGTAGAAGCAGATGAGTTTGATAGGTCTTTCTTAAAGTTGAGTCCTAATATTGCATGTATAACCTCTATGGATGCAGATCATTTAGATATTTATGGAGACTCAGAAGCTTTAAACGAATCGTTTATTGAGTTTGCAAACAAAGTAGAAAACACTTTAATTGTAGCAAAAGGTTTGCCTTTAGAGGGGTTAACATATGCTATTAATGAGGAAGCAGATTATGTAGCATTTAACTTAAAAATAGAAAGCGGTACATATATTTTTGATGTGAAAACACCATCATCAGAAATAAAAAATATTGAATTCCATTTACCAGGTCAGCATAATGTTATGAATACATTAGCAGCAATAGCGATGGCAGATGTTTATGGAGTTTCGTTAGAAGTAATTAAAGAACGTTTATCGAATTTTAAAGGAGTAAAAAGAAGATTTTCATATAAAATTAAAACAAATGATTTTGTTTTGATCGATGATTATGCACATCATCCAACGGCGATAAATGCAGTAGAAAGTTCTGTTAGAGAAATGTATCCTAACGAAAAAGTATTGGTTGTTTTTCAGCCACATTTATTTTCTAGAACAAAAGATTTTATTGAAGATTTTGCTGCTGCGCTATCAAAATTCGATGAGGTTTTATTGCTAGATGTTTATCCTGCAAGAGAAGAACCAATTGCCGGAGTAGATTCTGAATGGTTATTAAATAAAGTTGTCTGTAAGAATAAAAAATTAACTAAAAAAAATAATTTAGAAAAAGATATTAAAAATTCATCAGCAAAAGTGGTTGTAATGTTAGGTGCGGGTGATATTGGTATAATGGTTGATCAGGTAAGTAATGAACTTTTAAAAGCAATAGGAAATGAAGTTTAAGAAGTTTTTTAAATACATAGCATTCCTTTTGTTAATAGGAGGTTTGGCCTTTTTATCTAGTTTTTCTAAAAAAAGAAATTCGAATAAAAAAGTATCGGAAGTTATCATAGAATTTGAGGCTGGAGACAATCAATTTTTGACACATTCTATGGTTAATAAATTGTTAATACAAAATGATACAACTGTGAAAAACCAAGCGAAATCTGTGATAAATTTATACAGTTTGGAAAAAACGGTTTCAGAAAACCCTTATGTTGAAAATGCAGCAGTATTTTTAACCATATCGGGGACCCTAAAAACGATCATAAAACAACGTTCACCTGTTGCTAGAATTATAAATAAAAAAGATTCTTATTATGTTGATAAACAAGGTGTAAAAACACCTTTGTCTCATAATTTTTCAGCAAGAGTAATGCTCGTTTCTGGCGTTAAAAAAGATGAAGAAGTTAAAGAATTATTACCATTAATATCCTTTATTTTAGAGGATGATTTTTTGCATAAAGAAGTGGTGGGAATAGAGAAATTCGACGATGGTGAGTATCAATTTTCTGTTAGAAGTGGAAATTATAAAATTGATTTTGGAAAATTATCCGAAATCGATGTGAAATTTAAGAAGTTAAAAGCGTTTTATAATAAGACATTTGAAGATAAAACGATTGAAGAGTATAAAACGATTAATTTAAAATATCACAACCAAGTTGTGTGCGCAAAATAAATCAAAATGGAGAACAATAAAATAGCAATTGGTTTAGATATTGGTACAACCAAAATCGCAGCAATGATTGGTCGCAAGAATGAATATGGCAAGATTGAAGTTATAGGAATTGGTAAAGCCAAAAGTTTAGGTGTAAAACGTGGTGTTGTAAGTAATATTACGCAAACCATACAGTCTATTCAGCAAGCAGTAGAAGAGGCAGAAAGTGTTTCTGGTTTAAAGATTCACGAAGTTGTTGTGGGAATTGCTGGGCAACATATTCGTAGTTTACACCATAGTGATTATATTACAAGAAATAATGCTGATGAGGTAATAGATGACAACGATATTGAAGATTTAATAAATCAGGTTCATAAATTAGTAATGTTACCAGGAGAAGAGATTATTCATGTATTGCCACAAGAATATAAAGTAGATTCTCAAGCAGATATTAAAGAACCAATAGGTATGTATGGTGGTCGTTTAGAAGCGAATTTCCATGTAGTTGTAGGGCAAGTATCTTCTATTAGAAATATTGGGCGTTGTGTTAAAAGTGCAGGTTTAGGTTTAAGTGAAATTACCTTAGAACCTTTAGCATCTGCAAATGCAGTATTAAGTCAGGAAGAAAAAGAAGCAGGAGTTGCATTGATTGATATTGGTGGTGGAACAACTGATTTAGCTATTTTTAAAGACGGAATTATTAGACATACAGCAGTAATCCCTTTTGGAGGAAATGTAATTACAGAAGATATTAAAGAGGGCTGTTCTATTATAGAAAAGCAAGCAGAATTATTGAAAATAAAGTTTGGTTCTGCATGGCCTGGAGAAAATAAAGAAACAGAAATAGTTTCTATACCTGGTTTAAGAGGTAGAGAACCTAAAGAAATTACTTTAAAGAATTTATCAAGAATTATACATGCAAGAGTTCAGGAAATTATTGAGCATGTGTATTTAGAGATAAAAAATTACGGACATGAAACTGCAAAAGGGAAACTAATTGGAGGTATTGTGTTAACAGGTGGTGGTGCACAATTAAAGCACTTACGCCAGTTGGTAGAGTATATAACAGGCATGGATGCAAGAATTGGATATCCTAATGAACATTTGGCAGGAGAATCTGATGAACTTTTATCTAGTCCAGCTTTTGCTACAACCGTTGGTTTATTGATGGAAGGTTTAGAAAAACAAAAACCTGTTGTAGAAGAAGAGCAAGAAGTAATTGAGGAGGAGGTTATAGAACCAGTTGTTGATGAATATAAAGAACAACCTATAGAAGAAAGACCACCTGTAGTTGAAGTAGAAAAAGAACGAAAACCTAAAAAGAAATCGTTTTTTGAAAAGTTTACAGAAAGTTTAAAAGATTTTTTGGACAACGCAGAATAAAGATTGAGATTAAGAAAAGAGAACAAAAATCAAAAAAATAATAATAAACAATATATCGGTTATTATGAGCGCAGAATTCGATAACATTTCATTTGACATGCCTAAGACACAATCTAACACAATTAAGGTAATTGGAGTTGGTGGAGGCGGTAGCAACGCAGTAAACCACATGTTTACACAACAAATTAAAGGAGTAGACTTTGTAATCTGTAATACAGATGCACAGGCTTTAGAAAACAGTCCTGTTCCTAATAAAATTCAATTAGGAGTAAGTTTAACTTCTGGTTTAGGTGCAGGTGCAAATCCAGAAGTGGGAGCACAAGCAGCTAAAGAAAGTATGCAAGAAATTCAGCAAATGCTGAATACCCAAACCAAAATGGTATTTATTACGGCTGGTATGGGTGGTGGTACTGGTACAGGAGCAGCTCCTATTATTGCAAAAATTGCAAAAGATATGGATGTGCTTACTGTTGGTATTGTTACGATGCCTTTTGCCTTTGAAGGTAGAAGACGTGCTAAACAAGCTCAGTTAGGAATTGATCAATTGCGCCAAAATGTTGATTCTCTAATTGTCATAAATAATAATAAACTTCGTGAAGTTTATGGAAACCTTGGTTTTAAAGCTGGTTTCTCTAAAGCAGATGAGGTTTTATCTACAGCTTCTCGTGGAATTGCAGAGGTAATTACGCATCACTATAAACAAAATATAGATTTACATGATGCTAAAACTGTGCTTTCTAATAGTGGAACTGCAATTATGGGTTCTGCAAAAGAAGAAGGTCAAACTAGAGCTAAAACTGCTATTATTAAAGCATTAGATTCTCCTTTATTAAACGATAATAAAATTACAGGAGCAAAGAATGTATTGTTGTTAATTGTATCTGGTACTAATGAAGTTACCTTAGATGAAATTGGTGAAATAAACGATTACATACAAGATGAAGCGGGGTATGATGCCAATATTATTATGGGTATTGGTGAAGATGAAGAGTTGGGTGATGCTATTGCTGTAACTATTGTAGCTACAGGTTTTGCTGCAGATCAACAAAGTACAATCACAAATACGGAGGTAAAAAAAATTGTTCACACCTTAGAGGATGAACAAAAAGCGACGTATGATTTTAGCGAAAAAACAATCACTAAAGCGCCTTCTTTAAACGAGCCGTTAACGAATGCTGTAGAGGAAAAAGTTGTTCATACTTTAGAAGAGGAAGTAGTAACACCAAAATCTAACTTGGTTAAAACGACCAATGAGATTGTAAATATGGCAGTTGATTATGATGAGGTAGAAGTAGAAGTTGCCGCTGAGGATGATTTTGTTATTACAGATGTAACTCCAGTTCAGGAAGTACAAGCAATAGAAGAGCCAAAAGCAGTTCAGCCTCATTTATTGTTTGATTTACCTTTAAATCCGAAAGCAGAAGTAGAAACTCCTAAAGTAAACGAGATGGAAGCTACACAAGTAGAAGAGGTTGTATTTGAGAGAAAAGTGGTAGAAAAGCGTTATGTTTTAGAAGATTTTGATGCACAGCCAACGATTGGTAAAAGTTCTGGAATTGTTGAAAAAAAAAGTGTTGAAGAAGAAGTTAATTTCGAACTAAAAACAAGAGCACCTCAAGCAGAAGTTAACCAAATAGAAACACAAAGTGAAGAGGTTTCTCCTTTAGATTTGACAATTACCGAGTTGCAAAAAAGAGCTGAAGAGAGACGTAAAACAATGAAAGGTTTTAATTATAAGTTCAATGATCAAATGAGTAAAAACATTGATGAAATTGAGCGTCAGCCAGCTTATAAAAGACTAGGAATAAACTTAGATACAAATAGTTCTATTAGTAGTACAGAAACATCAATTAAAAAGAATACAGATGAAATTAGTTTTAAATCTAATAATTCTTTTTTACATGATAATGTAGATTAAATTTTAATAAGTTCCCCCAAAAATAACATGAAGCCATATCTTTTAGATATGGCTTCATGCTATAATAAAGTTTTGTTAAACCTTTATCTTTTCATATCTTAGTGTTGGTCTATACTTTAGCGCCATTAAACCCCCAAAGAGTATTGCTTTTGTAGAAATAAAATACCTTTGTTAAAAAAAACTTACAGATGAAATCAAAACTACCTAAACACTTTAAGCTAATAACCTTTTTGTGGGTTATTATCATTAATTTTTCTTTTAATGCACAAGAAGAACCATTCAATTGTGATTACAATGCGTATTTATTTCAAAGAAATGATATCTATGCTTTAGATTTAGCTTCTGGAAGTTCTTATATTGTAAAAGAAGACATTACCCCAGGATCTATTAATGCAGTAGGATACAATCCTGTGGATGGATATATTTGGGGATCATTAAGTACACCTGCAAAAACAATTGTAAGAATTGGAAAAAACTTTAATGTAGAAACTTTTTATATAGATGAGTTACCAACTTCTAGCAGGTATATTGGAGATGTTAGTTCGGAAGGGATTTACTTTTTAAAAGGTGGTGGAACTAGTTTTTTTAAAATAGACTTAAATCCTGAATCTGCTAATTACACAAAATATGTAAGTACAAATACCTTATCAAAAAATATTTCTGTGCATGATTGGGCTTTTAATGCTGTTGATGGTCATTTATATACGGTAGAAAAAAAGACAAATATATTGTATCGAATTAATGCTACTACAGGTGAGATAACTGATTTAGGAGAAGTTCCAATTTTAGCCGGATTAAATTATACCTATGGTGCCGTTTATTTTGATGCTTCAGGACGATTTTATGTATCAGCAAACCAAACAGGAACTGTATATGTTATTCAAAGTGTACAAACATTACAAGAAGGAAGCTCTTTAGACTCTAACCTTTTTGCGTACGGACCTTCAAGTAGTTCTAATGATGGAGCGAGATGTCCTACAGCTCCAGTTCCTCAAGAGGATTGTGCTAATGGATTAGATGATGATGGAGATGGGCTTGTAGATTGTGATGATCCAGCATGTTCTGGTGTAGCCGCATGTCCTGTATTAGCTCCACAAGTTTCTAGTGGTAATGATGGAGGTTTAGAAAGTAATGATCGTCTTTCCCAGCAAATTAATAAAAGAAACTATTTAAGAAAAAAGGGAAATTATAAGTTTGATAAATCAAAAGCTAAGAAAGTTATAAAAAGTAAAAATTATAAGAAATCTGCAGCTAAAAGTACAAACTTCGATTTAAAAGATTTAATTCCTTTAGATGTAATTGCTGGTACAACAACAGTAGAATCATCACCTTTAGATTTAATCGCAATTACAAATGCTACCGAACTCTACTCTGTAGATTATGTAAAAGATGGAGAAACGATTGCAGTTGTGTTGGCTACTAAAACAGAAAATGGAGTTTATGAACATACTAAATTTATTTGTGATAGATTGCTCGGTGCCGAATTATTGTCAGTTTCTACAATAGAACTTTTCCAACAAGAAAGTGAAGAAGGAGAAGAGGAACAAGAAGGTGAAGGTGTACATTTTATTAAGTCTATCATAAAAAACAGTAATGGAACTAAAGAGTTTGTTTTAAGTTTTTCTGGAAGATTGATTAATGATGCAGAAAGTTTTGAAATAGACAGTCATTGGAATATTGATAAATATGAGGCGGGAGCTACTTATTACAACTTTCAAATCTGGTCTAACAGTGTAGACGATTTATTAACCTTAGGAGAGGAGGCTTTGGCGTTGTTCGAAATTCAGAAACCTATTTTAGATTATGAAACGTCCTCTCCACCACCTGTGTTTGTAAAGAAAGGTAAATATGTTAACGGTACTTTAGAATTAGAGTTAATAAATGTTAGAAGAAGCAAAAGTGTGGTAATAGATGCCGGTTTTAAAAGAACAGAAACGTCAGATACAGAGTATTTTAATAATACAATAGATTTAACGGGTAATTACATAGAATCTTTAGTTATTGAAACAGGAAATATTTTTGATATTGGTTTTAGAATAGAAAATGAGTATAATTTAACACCAGACGATTTATTTATGTCTGATGGTGTTTGGGGAAGTGATGATTCACCTGAAGGAACTACAATTAATGAGTTTGAGATTACTCAGAATGATAATATTTATACTGGAAATGGTTATAGAGTAGAGAGAAATATAGCTTTAAGAGCTAGTACAAGCGAGTATGTTTCTGCTTTTAGATCTTTTACTCCAAGATTTACAACTGTAGACTTATCTATGTTTTCTACATTGGAATTAGATGCGAAAGGAACGGGAGATGTAGAAATTACAATTGTGAAAGAAAGCATAGGAGCTTGGGAAAACCAATTTAGAACTACCTTAAAGTTAAACGATACAGAAAGTCATTATGCAATTCCTTTTTCACATTTTGTTTCTGCTGCAGGTGGTAATATAGATTTATCTGATGCTGTAAATATTGTTTTTACAATGTCTTCGGATGGAGTAGTGGTTTTAGATAAAGAAATGAGTTTAAAAGACATAGAGTTTACATCTAATGTACTTGGAGTAGAAACAGAAGTTATTGCAGAAAATGAGGCTTTGTTAACGCCAAACCCAATGAAAGATCGTTCAGAATTAAGTTTTTATTCAGAAACGAATGCAATCACAAACTTTGAAGTTTACAACTTAACTGGTGCATTAATTAGAAAAACAAAAGAAAATACGACTATAGGAAATAACAGTGTTTCTATTTTAAGAGAAGGTTTAAAACCCGGTGTCTATTTTATAAAAATTAGAAATGATTTTAGAAATTATAAAACCCTAAAGTTGATAATAGAGTAAGTCATTTTTCTTATTCTTTAACTCTTAAGCCTCATAATTATTTTTAATTATGAGGCTTTTATTTTTAAGTGTACTCAAGGAAGTTTTAAGTTTCTTTATTGTTATTTCATTCATTTTTATATTTCTGCATAGGGTTTAAAAGTGATAGAGTTTATGATATTTAATGAATAAAAAGAGGTAATAATATGTTAGATGTTTGTAAGTAAGTGTGTTGAGTTGTAGATTAAGTGTTTTTATCTAAGGTTAAAATGATTTTTATTTTTTAAAATGTTTAATTAACGAATTAAAATTGTCGTTTATCTTTAGTTAATGTTTAATGGTCTGTAAGTGTATGTGTTAGGTTTTAATCGATTGTATATTTGCAGTAATAAAAGAAAAAAGTATAAGAAATATTGTTCAAATTGTCCCCCAATTTTATTCCCCCAATATTGTCCCCCTAATTTACCAAAACCATATTTATTTATAGATATGGTTTTTACTTTTTTTGATTCTTTACAAGGTTCAATTATTAAAAAAAATAAACTTGTCTTAATTTATATAAAGTCTTTTCTATAATTAATTGTACTAAATAAATTAAATCATTTTATATTTATTTGGTATTAATATAGATCAAACAAGCTTGCGTGAAGGATAGTAGCAATTGTTTGAGCTCTCACGCTTTTTAGCGTGAAGCGAGTGCGGATAGCCTGACCTTTAGGGCACGCCCAAACAAAAAAAATCCATCTAAAAAAGATGGATTTTATATTGATAAATAACTGCCTTGTCAGTCTGAACTTGTTTCAGATTCTGAAATAAATTTAGGATGACAGTTTAAGACTAGCTTAATGCTTCTTTAATTCTCTTGATTGCTTCTCTAATTTGTAATTCTGATGCTGCATAAGAAATTCTAATACAGTTTGGTGTACCAAAAGCTTCACCAGTTACAGTTGCAACATTTGCTCTCTCTAAAATGAATAAAGAGAAATCACTTGCAGTTTCAATTTTATATCCGTTGATAGTTTTACCGAAAAAAGCAGAAACATCTGGAAAAACGTAAAAAGCACCTTCAGGAACATTTACTTTAAATCCGTCTATTTCTCTTAATAATCCAATAATGATATCTCTACGAGTTTTAAACTCATCTACCATATATTGAATTTTAGAAACTGGCGCTAAAACAGCTGTAATTGCTGCTCTTTGAGCGATACAGTTTGTACCAGAAGTAATTTGCCCTTGCATTTTTGTACATGCTTTTGCAATCCATTCTGGAGCACCAATATAACCAATTCTCCAACCTGTCATAGCAAATGCTTTTGCTAAACCGTTTACGGTAATAGTTCTATCGTACATGCTTTCAATTGCAGCAAAACTAAATGGTTTTGTTTCGTAATTGATATGTTCATAGATTTCATCTGATAAGATAAAAATCTGTGGGTGTTTTTCTAAAACTGCTGCCAACGCTCTGTATTCTGCTTCACTATAAATAGTTCCACTTGGGTTGTTTGGCGAGTTAAAGAAAATCATTTTTGTTTTAGGTGTAATAGAAGCTTCTAACTGCTCTGGAGTAATTTTAAAATCATTCTCTATAGAAGAAGGAATTTCTACATACGTTGCTTCGCATAAAATAGCAATTGCAGAGTAGCTTACCCAATAAGGTGCTGGTAATAAAACTTCATCACCTGGGTTTAATAATACCTGTGCAATGTTTGCAATAGATTGTTTTGCTCCTGTAGAAACAACAACTTGACTTGGTTTGTAAACTAAGTCGTTATCGCGCTTAAACTTGGTACAAATAGCTTCTTTTAAATCTGCATATCCATCTACTGGAGAATACGAATTATAATTTTGATTGATAGCTTCAATTGCAGCGTCTTTAATAAAATCTGGTGTATTAAAATCTGGTTCTCCCAAACTTAAACCTATAATATCTTTTCCTTCTGCTCTTAGTTCTCTTGCTTTAGCAGCCATTGCTAAAGTTTGAGATACAGGTAAACTGTTAATTCTGTCCGATAATGGATTTTTCATCTTACTGTTAGTTGTTGTTGTTTTACTTATGCTATTTCAGGGTTTTTACCCAAAACTCCCAAATGTCTAAAATGTTCTATAATTGCTTTACGCATGGTGTCGTATTCGTTATAAGGCAAATTAAATTCCTTGGCGGTTTCTTTTACAATTTTAGCTAATTTATCATAATGTACATGAGAAATATGCGGAAAAATATGATGTTCAACTTGATGATTTAATCCTCCTGTATAGAAGTTTACCAACCAGTTACTAGGGGCAAAGTTAGATGTTGTGTATAATTGGTGGACTGCCCAAGTGTGCTCTAAATTACCATCTTTATCTGGTAAAGGCATTTCTGTATTTGGTACAATATGTGCTAATTGAAAAACCAAACTTAAAATCATACCCGCGGTATAATGCATTACAAAAAATCCGATTAAAATTTTCCACCAAGCAACGTCTAAAACTAATAGCGGTAAAACAATCCAAAGAGAATAATAAGCTATTTTAGAAATGACTAATTTTGTCCATTCTGTTGTAGGATTTGGAAATTTACCATAAGATAATTTACGTTTTAAATAACGATGCATTTGCTTAATATCTGTTGTAATAGCCCAGTTTATTGTTAATAATCCGTATAAAAAGATAGAATAATATTTCTGAATTTTATGAATTGGTAACCATGACGAATGTTGAGAAAAACGAATAATTCGTCCTGCATCGATATCTTCATCATGTCCTTCTACATTTGTAAAAGTGTGGTGCAACACATTGTGTTGTACTTTCCAGTTATACACGTTTCCAGCAAGAATATAAATACTGCTTCCCATTAATTTATTAACCCATTTTCTTTTAGAAAAAGAATCATGATTGGCATCGTGCATTACATTCATACCAACTCCAGCCATTCCTATTCCTGTAATCACCATTAAAAGTGCCATTACCCATTGTGGCATAGTAACCGTTAGAATTAAAATAAAAGGAACCAAGAATAGCGAAAACATGATAATTGCTTTTGTGTACAATTTCCAGTTTCCTGTTTTTTTGATTTCGTTTTCTTTAAAATATGTATTTACTCTTTTGTTTAGAGTTCTAAAGAATTTAGCTTTATCTACTCTTGAAAAGTTTATTGTTTTCATTTATATGTTTATAATCTGCAAAAATATACTTTTTGAAATGGAATTTTATGATAAACGTCAGTTTTTGTTTAGAATTGTTCCAATACAAATAACTATTTTTGCAATTCAAATTTATTTATTAATGGAAATTATACTCAAGTATTTTAAGGACTTAACCCCAACTCAAATAGAACAGTTTTCTAAACTTCAAGAATTATACCAAGATTGGAATTTAAAAATAAACGTTGTTTCTAGAAAAGACATAGACGAATTGTATTTACGCCATGTTTTACATTCTTTAGCAATAGCAAAAGTGGTGCAATTTAAACCAGGGTCTAAAGTAATGGATGTTGGTACTGGTGGAGGTTTTCCTGGAATTCCGTTAGCAATTTTGTTTCCAGAAACGCAGTTTCATTTGGTAGATTCTATTGGTAAAAAGATAAAAGTAGTAAATGAAGTTGTTGCTGGTTTAGGTTTAACAAACGTAAAAACCTCTAACTGTAGAGTAGAAGAGATAAAAGAAACTTATGATTTTATTGTAAGTAGAGCAGTAGCGCAAATGGAAACGTTTGTAGGGTGGACTAAAGGAAGAATTGCTAAAAAGCAAAATCACGATTTAAAAAATGGGATTTTATATTTAAAAGGAGGCGATTTGTCAGAAGAATTGAAACTATACACTTCTGCTACAATTTATGATTTACCTGACTTTTTTGATGAGGATTTCTATGAAACCAAGAAAGTAGTTCATTTAGGAATGAAGTATAAAGCGTAAATTTCTTTAAGAAATTAACTATAATTTAGAATTTAAAGGTTGCTATTTTTAGCAGCCTTTTTTGTTGCCACAACACTAATTATTAAAATTTGAGTTGCATGAAATAGCATTAATGGCAATAAAATAATACCAATAGACGCCATATTACCAAAGATTATTTTTGAAAAAACCGTACCATGCACTAAAGATTTTTTTGTACCACAAAACTGTGCTGTAATTTGATCTTCTGTATCTAGTTGTAGTTTTTTTGATAAAAAACCGGTGAGAAAAAAAGCAAGACTAAATAAGACAATAACACCAACTAGGATTAGCATTAAGTCTACAAAAGAAACAGCTCTAAATATGTTTCCTTCAAAAGATTCTGCAAAACTTTTATAAATAATTAAAAGGATAATAGATTTATCAAAAAGAGTAAGTTTACTGTTATGTTTTTGTACAAAAGCACCCAAAAACCGTTGTAAAAAAAGACCTATTACTACAGGTACAATTATTTGCAAAATCAATTTAAGGTAGATATCGGTAAAATCGAAGTCTGATTGTATTTCATTTACAAATAATCCCATCCATAAAGGAGTGATGGCAATACCAATAATGCCAGAAATGCTTGCATTAAAAATGGCTCCTGGTATGTTTCCCTTTGCCATAGAAACCATAACCACAGAAGAGGATACGGTAGACGGTAAAGCAGCTAAGAAGAAGAAAGCTAGCCAAATGGTTTCTTGTTCTTGGTTTTGAATAAATGGGTGTAACAATAAAACAAGTATTGGAAAAATTAAAAAAGTAGATAACTGTACCAAAACATGTAATTTCCAGTTTTTGAGTCCTGCTTTTAACTTACTCGGACTTAATTTTAGTCCATAGAAAAAGAAAATAAGTGAAATACCAATAGAACTAATAGTGTTGATTGGGAATTTATTTTCTTGTGTTCCCCATTGCGGAAATAGATACGCTAGTAGTATTACGATGATGATAGAAGCTACAAACTTATCAATCTTTATGTTCATATATTTTATTTTAAATTAACAAATAATCATTAAACGAGGTTCACCTGTTTTTTCCTTCGGTGCTCTATGTAAGCAAGGAAGTACTTTGCTTTCTGGATGATCTATTGCTAGTTTCCATAAATGACCAATACCTAAATTAATAGGTTGTGCTTCTGGCTTCGCTTGATAATGTAAATCAAAGAAATAGTCGCTTAAAAACGATTCAAAACCATCTTCCGGTCCGTTGTATAATTTTTTGAGTTTACTTCTTATTTCTGGAACTAATATTTTTTGTATTCCTTGATCGTTGGGTAGAATATCACTTGATGCTCCATGATACGTGCATAGAAAAGTATCTGCAGTTATTGGAGAGCGATCTACATGAAACGAATACACGTCAGTAGGGAAAAAAGGAAATGCATCATCTCTCTCGTAATACTTAATGATATTTAAAGTTGGAATTTTACCGTGTTCTTTTAATACTTTAAAGTCGTTTAAAAGAATTTCTCGCGCAAGTTGTCCTTGTTCAGTTAACTGAAGATCTAAAAGTTGCTGAGGGAAAATTTCACTCATATTTCCATCTAACATTATTTTATTGACAATTTCAGAGAAATCACCTTTTAAATTACGGTTCCAACAGATTGCGTTAATATCTCCTTTAAACTTAGCAGATAGTAAATCATTAAAGTTATCAACTTTATAAATTTGATTTTTGCTCATTATGATTTACATTTTTATTTTAAAGGTTCTAAAAATAACAGATTTTACTTCTTGCAAAGTTCTGTTTTTTTATGAAAGAATAAAGCCAAAATGAAACAAATATTTATTCTTTAAACAAAACCATCATAGAAATTGCAGGTACGTATACATCGTTTTTAACTTCTTGTTTTCCTTCAAAATCAAATGTATCTTTTAATACAGCAATTTTATAAGTTTGGTCTAATTGATAATTTATCGTTTTATTTTCTCTATTAAAAATTACTAATATCTTTGACCAAGAATCTTTATTGGCATTATTTTTAAGTTGATAAGAAACCAAACCATGATCTATTTTTTTAAACTCTAAGTTTTCTTGCACCTCTTTAGCAGTCGTCATTCTAAATGCAGGATGTTTTTTTCTTAATTGAATTAGATTTTTATAATACGCTAAAACGTCTCCATTTTTCACTTTTAAATTCCAATCTATTTCATTTATTTTATCTGGAGATTTATATGAGTTATGATCTCCTTTTTTGGTACTCATTATTTCTGAACCTTCATGTAAAAAAGGAGTTCCTTGAGAAGTCATTACAATAGCAGTTGCCAATTTATGCATTGCTTTTATATCTTCTAAAGAAGCGTCTGGTCTAGATATTTTTAATTTATCGAATAAAGTATAATTGTCGTGGCAAGAAACGTAATTAATAGCTTGCCATGGTTGCAGTGCCCAAGGAAAATCTGAATGATTTATATACATGTAATTTACTTGAGGATGTGATATAACACCTACAATTCCACATTTTAGAGATTCTTCTTTAAATTTAGCACCGCTAACAAAGCCAGTACTTCTATCATCAAATGTGCTTCCTTTTATGGCATCTCTAATTTCGTCAGAAAAAGCGGCAATCTTGGGCATTTGTGGAATGTGTTTTTTTAAAGCCCTTTTTTCTTCTGGTAACGGTGAATCTCCACCTGTCCAACCTTCTCCATAAATAAGTGCACTTGGATTTATTTTAGTGATTTCATCTGCAATAAGATTCATAGTCTCTACATCATGAATCGCCATTAAATCGAAACGAAAACCATCTAAATGATATTCTTCTGTCCAATATTTAACAGATTCAAGTATGAATTTTCGTGTCATTGTCCGTTCAGACGATGTTTCATTTCCACACCCAGAAGCATTAGAATAACTACCATCGTTGTTAAAACGATAGTAATATTTTGGGGTTTCTAAATTAAAATTTGAGTTTTCAATGATTCCAGTATGGTTATACACAACATCTAAAATAACACCAATTCCGGCACTATGAAATGCTTGTATCATTTTTTTAAATTCCGGAATTCTTACTTCTGCTTTAAACGGATTTGTAGAAAAAGAGCCTTCTGGAACATTGTAATTTTGAGGGTCGTATCCCCAGTTAAATTGTGGTACCTCTAAATGAGTTTCATCAATAGAATATTGATCGAATGTGGGCAATATATGAACGTGTGTAATTCCTAGCCTTTTAATGTGATCGATGGCTGTTGGAACATCAAGATTACTCTTTACTCCCTGTTCTATCAAACCTAAATATTTACCTGGATAAGAAGAATTAGCTTCTGTTTGAATGGTAATATTCCGAATATGTAGTTCGTAAATAATAGCCGAATTAGGAGCGTTTAATTGCACATATGTATCTTGCTCCCAATTTTTAGGATTTGTTTTATCAAAGTTTAAAACCATGGCTCTTTGACCATTTACACCAACTGCCTTAGCGTAAATTCCTGGAGTTTCTGTTAGCCAATTATCTTCAATACATATTTGATACGTATAATAAGTTCCGTTTAAATCTCCTTTTACCGTTTTTAGCCAAAGTCCATTTTCTTTAGCCTTTAACTCTAAAATTGTAAATGCTTCAGAATTATTTCCAGTTTTGTACAAATTTAGTTTTACGGCAGTTGCAGTTGGAGACCAAATTTTAAAAGTAGTTTTTTCTTTAGAATATTCTAACCAAAGGCTTTTATCTGTTGTAGGGTATTCTTCAAAAGAAGAAAAATTGTGTTTATTTTGTTCCATCTCATCCTTATTGAAAGGACAAGAAAGTTCCTCTTTTTTATTCACATATCCAATGTAATTATTGAATATATTTTGAGTTTTTATTGCGCTGTTATTTGTCTGTTTTCTAAAAAATAGAAGAAGTAGTTTTTGAAGTGAATTTTTCTAAAAACAACATTCCTTTATAAGAATTTCCTTTGATGTTTAACTTCGGACTCCAAACAGCAATGCAGTATTTATCTGGGTGAATAGCAACAATTCCGCCTCCAACACCACTTTTACCAGGTAATCCAACACGAAAAGCAAACTCACCAGATTCATCATAAAAACCACAAGTAAGCATAATGGCGTTAATTCTTTTTGTTTGACTTTCTGTAATTACTTTTTCTCCTTTTTGTGTTGTAAAATTATCAATCGTTAGATATAAAAATATTTTTGAAAGCTCTTTACAGGTCATTTCTAAAGAACACATGTGAAAGTAAAAGTCTAAGACTACATCTACGTCATTTTTAATGTTTCCAAAAGATTTTATAAAATTACAAAGCGCAACATTTCTATACCCAGAACTTTTTTCCGATTGTGCTACTTTCTCGTTATATTTTAAAGTAGGAATGTTAGAAATATCTTTACAGAAGTCTAAGAAGTCTTCTTTTGGGTTGTTAAGGTGACTGACCAATACATCGCAAACCACAATTGCTCCAGCATTTATGAAAGGGTTTCTAGGTTTTCCTAAATCTGCTTCTAATTGTAATAAGGAGTTAAACGGATTACCAGAAGGTTCTACGTCTACTCGGTCCCATAATTTTATGCCTTCAAATTTATAAGCTAAGGTTAATGAAAGAATTTTAGTAATACTTTGTACTGAAAATTTTTTGTCAAAATCGCCAACACCAAAAGATTCTTTATCAATAGTTGTAATAGCAACGCCAAAATTAGATGGATCTACAAATGCCAATTCAGGAATATAACTAGCTACTTTACCAATGTCAGCTACATTTTTTACATCAGCATAAACGCATTCAATTACTTCTTTATAATTTTCCATTGATAACTTATAGTATTAGTATAGGCAAACCTATTCTAAAATAATTTAAGAAACAACATAAAAAATGCATCATAAAAAAAAGGAACTACATTGCTGTAATTCCTTTTTCATTTTTTTATAAATAAGATTCTGAAACAAGTTCAGGATTAGAAATTGCTATGCAATTTCAACAAACAAACCTTCGTCTGTTTTAGTAACCTTTGCAACTTTATGTTTTGTTAAACCTTTAATGGTTTTATCCCATTTTTTGTTAGACAAACCAGATTTTACTTTTAAGTCGTTTAAATCTATTTTTTCGGCTTTGGTAACAATTGCCAAAACAGCTTTTTCATCAGCATTCAATTCTACTGCAGTCGCTTTTTTCTCTGGTCTCATTTGAGGGAAGAATAAAACTTCTTGTATAGATTGGTTGTTGGTTAAAAACATAATTAAACGGTCCATTCCAATTCCCATTCCAGATGTTGGAGGCATTCCGTATTCTAACGCTCTTAAGAAATCTTCATCAATAAACTCAGTTGCTTCATCATCTCCTTTTTGAGCTAATTTTAATTGGTGCTCAAAACGCTCACGTTGGTCAATTGGGTCATTTAATTCAGAATATGCGTTGGCAATTTCTTTACCACAAACCATTAACTCAAAACGCTCTGTTAATTCTGGGTTGTCTCTGTGTTCTTTACAAAGTGGAGACATCTCTTTAGGATAATCGGTAATAAAAGTTGGCTGAATGTAGTTTCCTTCACATTTTTCACCAAAAATTTCATCAATTAACTTTCCTTTCCCCATTGTTTCATCCACAGGAATATTCATGCCTTTTGCAGCAGCTCTAATTTCATCTTCTGTTTTACCAGTAATATCAAAACCAGTAAAATGCTTAATAGAATCTGCCATGGTAACTCTGGCATAAGGCGCTTTAAAGTCTATTTTGTGTTCACCAAAAGTAGCTTCAGAAGTTCCGTTTACAGCTATAGCACAATGCTCTAAAAGTTGCTCTGCAAAATCCATCATCCAATTGTAATCTTTGTAAGATACATAGATTTCCATGGCTGTAAATTCTGGGTTATGAGTTCTGTCCATTCCTTCATTTCTAAAGTTTTTAGAGAATTCATACACACCATCAAAACCACCAACAATTAATCTTTTTAAATACAATTCATTAGCAATTCTCATATATAACGGAATATCTAGCGAGTTGTGATGCGTTATAAAAGGTCTTGCTGCTGCACCTCCAGGAATTGGTTGTAAAACCGGAGTTTCAACTTCAAAATAACCAGCATCATTAAAGAAAGAACGCATTGCGTTAAACAATTTTGTTCTTTTTATAAACACCTCTTTTACGTGTGGGTTTACCACTAAATCTGCATAACGTTGTCTGTAACGTAATTCAGGATCTGTAAAAGCATCATAAGTAACACCGTCTTTTACTTTTGGTAAAGGCAATGGTTTTAAAGACTTACTTAATAATGTAAAGTTCTTAACTCGTACTGTTTTTTCTCCCACTTTAGTGGTAAATAATTCTCCTTCAATCCCTACAAAATCACCTAAATCTAGTAATTTTTTAAAAACATCATTGTACAAGGTTTTATCCTCACCAGTACAAATTTCATCACGGTTAAAATACACTTGTATTCTACCTTCTCCGTCTTGTAATTGTGCAAAAGAAGCTTTTCCTTGTATGTTAATAGACATTAGTCTACCAGCAATAATTACCTTTTTTCCTTCAGCATAATCTTGCTTTATCTTTGCTGAATTTGAATCTATTGGATATAAATCTGCAGGATAAGGATTGATGCCTAAAGCACGTAATTTTACGAGCTTTTCTCTACGTACAACTTCTTGTTCTGATAATTGCATTTGCTGTTTAGTTTTCTAATGTTTATTTAAGAATGCAAAGATACAATCAAATGAATTAATAGACAATTGAGAATAAAATAAAAAACAACTTCTTTATTTGAGAATATTAAAAAACATCGTATATTTGTCGGCTGCTTTTTGTTAGGGCAGCATTAGTTGTGTTGTTTTGGCGCTTTAGTAAAAGCGTCGTGGTTTTGTTAACCAATGGAAAGCTTCCCTGAAACGGGACGCTTTTTTTTATGACTTTTCGTAAATAGAAAACACGGTTATTTTTAGGTAATGTGTTAATTTGTCTCTTAAATTTTCTTTTTTTTTAGTAGCTATATCTTTTATGCTGTCATTGCGAAGTTTGCTTTTTTGTAAACTATGGTAATCTCTTTTTGATTAGCAGATTGCTTCGTGCCTCGCAATGACAATTTTAAAAAAGGTATAAAAAGGATGCCACTTCAAATGCGAAGCATTCAACGACTCAAAAAAATATTAAATTGGAGTTAATTTGGGTTAGACTTGTTTGCAGACTTATATCATTCTTTAAATTATATGTAATCATCGTTAAGGAATTTTCTCGTCATTGCGAAGAATGAAGCAATCTCTAAATATAGAATACGTAAATTTTAATAAACAGATTATATCGTCGTTCATCCTCGTAATGACGCTTCTCATGATTTGTTGAGAATAAAAGATGGTATTTAAAAAAAGCTTCCTTTAAATTTCCAAAACTGAATTATAAATAGCACAAAATAGATAGCGGCTATAGAAAACTTAATAGTTGCAGAAGCTAAAAAACCAAGAAACGCTCCAAAAGAAGCCTTTAAAGCTCGGTTTGTGTCTTTGCTATCATAAAGTAATTCCCCTATAAAAGCACCTAAAAAAGCACCAATTAACATTCCAAACGGAATAGGAGAGAACAAGCCGATAAATAAGCCAATTGTAGTACCGTAAACTCCATATTTTGTGCCGCCAAAACGTTTTGTGCCCACTCCTGGTATAAAATAATCGAGAATCCAAATTAAAATGGCCACGGCTAATGTAATTCCTAAAAAAGTCCAATCCATCGGAATTATTTTAGTGGAATGTAATAAAAGTAAACCTACCCAACTTGTTAAAGGTCCGGGTAAAATGGGTAAAAAAGCGCCAATAATGCCTAAGCATACAAAAAGGAATCCTAATAGGAATAAAAATATATCCATAAATATTTTAATAATTATACGGGTTTAAAGTCAATAAACATCACAGTTTTCTAATTATAAGACGATTATAGTTAAGTTATGTTACAAATATTTTAACTAAAAAATTAGTTCAAACTAAATAAATAGTTATATTTGTATTGTTGAACTAAAAAATTAGTTAAAAAATGAGCAAACAATTAACAAAAGCAGAAGAGCAGATAATGCAAGTTTTATGGACGTTAGAAGAAGCCTCTGTAAAAGAAGTTATCGAAAAATTACCAGAACCCAAACCTGCATATAATACCGTTTCTACAATTATTAGAATTTTAGAAACTAAAGAATTTGTTGGTCATAAACCTGTCGGTAGAGGTTTCTTATATTTTCCAATAATAGAAAAAGAAACCTACAGCAACCAAAGTTTACACAAATTAATGAATGGTTATTTCGATGGTTCATTTAAAAGTATGGTTTCCTTTTTTGTAAAAGAAAATAAAATGGATGTTTCTGAATTAGAATCTATTTTAAAGGAAGTGAATAAGAAAGAGTAGGCAGTAGTTCAGTATTCATTTGGCAGTCTCAATTGTTTTTAAAAATAAAGTATTGAAACGAATTGTCATTCCGAATGCTACTGAAATTAAAATACTTTTTTAATTGAAAGTATCTAGCGCAGCTAAAGAAGAGGAATCTCTTTCCTATATAGAAGTAGTTTTTTCAATATGAGATTTCTCAATCGTCTAAAAAGACTCATTTCGAAATGACAGTGTGATAATAAAAAAATAAAAAAAAAACTATGATCAATTATATTCTACAAGTCATATTATTTCAAGTATTGTTTTTGGCTATTTATGATTTCTTTCTAAGCAGAGAAACCTTTTTTACTAAAAACAGATGGTATTTAATTAGTACACCAATTGTATCTTTCATTTTACCTTTTATTAAAATTCCTACGTTTCAAAAAGCGGTTCCAGAAGAGTTTATTATTTATTTACCAGAAATCGTTTTATCACCAGAAAAAGTAATTCAAGATGTTATTCAAGAAACGAGTTTGTATCAATCTATAAATTATGTAAACCTTTTATTTTGGTTTGGATTCAGTCTTTTTTTGATACTTTTTTTAATAAAACTGTTTAAAATAACAAACCTAATTAGAAAATACGAAGTTGTAAAAAAAGCGAATTACACTTTAGTTATAATACCAAATCAAACCAAGGCATTTTCTTTTTTCAACTTTATTTTTTTAGGAAAAGAAATTCCAATTTCTCAACAAGCACAAATTATAGCACACGAACTAGTGCATAGTAATCAAAAGCACTCTTTAGATTTATTATTCTTCGAATTTTTAAAAATAATGATGTGGTTTAATCCAATGATTTTTATTTATCAAAAGAGAATAACACTCATTCACGAATATATTTCTGACGAAGTAGCGGCAAAGTCAGAAACAAAAGAAATTTATATTAATAACTTATTATCCAACTTTTTTCAAGTTGAAAACATTGCCTTTGTGAACCAATTTTATAAAAAAACCTTAATCAAAAAAAGAATTATTATGATGAAAAAGAAACAATCAAAAAAAATGAATCAACTAAAGTATTTGGTATTAATTCCGGTATTGGCGAGTATGTTATTTTACACTTCTTGTGTAGAAAATGAAGTAAAAGAAGATGTTGTTGCAAAAAAGGAATTGCAAACTAGATATTTTGAACTTAAAGAAGGAGTAAAAGCTACCAAAGGTGAAAAGGAAACGTACTTAGATTCTTATTTTGGATCTGGAATTCCAGAAGGAATTGAAGTTAGTTCGAGTGATCTAACTGTTGAGGAAAGAGAGGAATACGATAAAATTATGAACAGATTTAATTCTGTAAAGTTTGAAAAATATTCTTCTATGCATGAACTTAAAATTTATAAAAAGAAAAATGGAAGGAAAACATTAGCAACAATTGTTGATTTTTCTAAAATAAAAAAAGATAGTAATGCTGAATTTGTAGAAACAGAAGATGTTTCATTTATGGTTATCGATAAAGTACCAACTTTCCCTGGGTGTGAATCTGGTGATAAAGCTTGTTTTTCTAAAGAAGTTCAAAAACATTTTTCTAGAAACTTTAATGCAGATTTACCAAATCAATTGGGTTTAGAAGCAGGCAGGAAAAGGATTTTTATAGGTTTTAAAATTGACAAAGAAGGAAATGTAGTAGATGTAAATGCAAGAGCACCGCATAAAGATCTTAAGGAAGAAGTTATTTCGGTAATGAATTCGTTGCCTAAAATGATTCCTGGTGAACATGAAGGTAAAAAAGTAGGTGTAAAATATTCAATTCCGGTTTCAATAATAGTAAATTAATACATCTATGAAAAGGAAAAATTAAGTGTATAATTATTTGAAATAGTTAAAGTCGAGGTGTAAATCTCGGCTTTTTTATTTTTAAATATAAGTTGTTTTTATAACTAAAATTGGCTTTTTTTTAGGGCTTAAAAAGTTTAAAGTACAAGTCAACAAAATTTAGTAAATTCACACTCTAAATAAAAGTATGTTTTTAAGGGTTTTATCTTTTTTAATAATGTTGGTTTTTATCACTTCGTGTGATTTATTTTGCCCTCCAAAGGATAAAAATACATCAGATTTAGACACTATTGTAGATTTTTCTTCGGTAGATACTTTTCCTTCTTTTAAAACTTGTGATGCGATTATTGATAAACAAGAAAAAATGGATTGCTTTAGAACAACCATCCATCAGAAAATAGGAGCGGAGTTGCAACAACATTCATTTGCTGTTAAAGATTCTATTAATGAAATTGTCTATGTAGATGTAATTATTAATTCTGAAGGAATTTTTAGATTAGACACTATTCAGGCTTCTGAAAACCTTAAAAAGGAATTGCCCGAATTAGATAGTTTATTAAAAGCGAGTGTAGAGAAACTTCCAAAAATATACCCTGCAAACAAGCGAGGAATACCTGTTACTACAAAATACAGATTGCCAATTAGAATTCAATTAAAAGAATAAAAAAACATTTAATTTACTGCCTATTATTTAACTTTTTTAATTTTTTGTTAAAGAGTCTAGTCGCTATGTTTTTAAGCTAATATTATTTTGTCGATATGCCTTTTTTTCTGCATATAATTTATTCTTTAACTTATTCTGATATAGAAAATGTAACGGTTTCGTAATAATTACCTTGAAAAATGAGAATTATAGTAACATTAAATTAATTTATATTTAATGTTTTATATTTACCGCTAACAAAAATACGTTTAATCTTTTTTGTCCTTTATAATAAGAATACATACTTATTTTATAGGGCAAAAGTATTTTTAGAAAAAAGCTAATTATTATATTTTTTTATGAATAACCATCTTTTAATAGCGCAAATAAAAAAGAAAGATACCGTTGCTTTTAAAAAATGTTATGATTTATTTTTTCAAGATTTAGTGGTTTCTGCAAATAGATATGTATCAGATTTTTCAGTTAGTGAAGATATTGTTCAAGAAGTATTTGTTTATATCTGGGAACACTCAGAAAAGATAGAAATTAAAACATCACTAAAAGCTTACTTACTTGTGATGGTTAAAAATAGGTGTTTGAATCATTTAAAATCTATAAAAATAACCGATAACCAAGATTATATAGAGTATAGTAGGTCTTTAATTGATCGTGTAGAAATACTTAATTTTACAGAAGAAAATAATACTCTTTATTTAAAGGTTTTAGCAATTGTAGATGAAATGCCTTTAAAAATGCAAAAAATTTTTAAATTAAAATTTATAGAGGATTATAAGTATAATGAAATTGCCGAAGAGCTAAATATTTCTCTAAATACGGTGAAAACACAGTTAAAAAGAGCTCGAGTTAAGATTAATAATTCTTTAATGATTATGTTGTTTTGCTTAATAATTATCAACGATTTTCTCTTATTGTTGATTTAATTTGAGTTTTTTTTAAAAATATTACTTTTTTTGTCACCCGTTTTTTGTTTCACCTTGTCTTTAGTGTATAGTATTTAATTACAAAATATAATTACACTTAAAAAAGACATTCTTAAAATGGAATTTTTCTTAATAATAAAAAAGATAAATAATACGCTTTCTGAAGAGGAAAAGATAGCGTTTGATAAATGGTATTCAGAATCAGAAAAACATAGAGCGTATTTTAAAAGTGTACAAGAAAACAAGAATTCTAAAAAATACCTTTTTGACAAAGAAAAGAATTGGAAAGCAATAAAAGGGAAAGCTAACATCAAAAAGAAAACAACTTGGAAATATTATGCAGCAGCAGCTTCCATTGCATTATTGTTTTCAATATCTTATTTATTTAATCCTATTAATGAAAAAGTAAATACTACGGAAATAACTACTGATGTAGGTTATAATAATAAAGCAATATTAACTTTAGATGATGGTAAAGAAATTCTTCTTTCTAAAGATCATAAAATAGAAAACGCTCTTTTTAAAAGTGAAGATAAAAGTATTGCGTATAAGAAGGCTAATACAAAGCAATCTGAAGAAATTGCAACACAACCCGAAATTATCTATAACTACCTAACAACTAAAAAAGGGGGAGAATTCTCTTTAACCTTAGCAGATGGAACTAAAGTGTGGTTAAATTCAGAATCTAAACTTAAATATCCGGTAAGCTTTATAAAAGGACAGCCAAGAACTGTAGAACTAATTTATGGAGAAGCTTATTTTGAAGTTTCATCTAGTAAAAAGAATTCAGGAGATGGTTTTAATGTTTTAAATTCTTTACAAAGGGTATCTGTTTTAGGAACACATTTTAATGTAAAGGCATATCCAGAAGATCATTTAATAACAACAAGCTTAATAGAAGGTAAAGTTTTGGTTGAAAATAACGAAAAAATAAAAATGTATTTAGAACCTAATGAAGAGATAACTTTAAATGTTTTAACATTAGAAATGCAAAAGAAAGAGGTAAATGCAAAAGAAAAAATTTCTTGGGTAAAGGGGTATTTTAGTTTTGATAACACTTCTTTGTTAGAAATTACAAAAACACTTTCTAGATGTTATGATGTTGACATCTCTTTTGAAGATGAAAAAATAAAAGATTTAAGATTTAATGGAGTTTTGAGTAAAAAACAAGACATAAAATTTGTCTTAGATGCAATTATAAATACAACAGATATAACTTATGAAATAGAAAATAGAAAAATTAAATTTAGAAAATAAAAAGGAATGTGGTTTGTCCATCTCTCACAATATTAAAACCACAATTCCTTAGGTTCATGCTTATTAATAATTAAACACTTAACAAATTTATGGAAATTAAATTTACTGGAGACTTTTTTCTGTTGCGAAAAAAGCTATTAACAACTATTATGAAAACGTTCATATACTTATTCTGTGCCATCTCGTTTGCATTTGTACCAAGCGAAGGAATGTCACAAAACTCAAAAATTAAAATAGATACAGATAAAACCATATCTGTAGAGCAAGTTTTTGATTTAATTAAAATGCAAACAGATTATACATTTGTTTACGAAAATAGTATTTTCAAAAAACTTCCAAAAGTTAACCTACATAAGGGTATTATCATTGTAAAAGATCTTTTAGATAAAAGCTTACAAGCAAGTAATGTTATTTATCAATTTAATAAAGATGGTTCAATTTTGCTAAAGAAAAAATCTGTTCAACAAAAGGTTTCAGGTGTTTTAGTTGATGATAAAGGCATGCCGATTATGGGGGCTTCTGTACGTGTAAAGGCTACAGGTATTGGTACTGCTACAGATTTTAATGGAGAATTTTCAGTGCCAGCTTCTAAAGGAGATGTATTGGTTTTTCAATCATTAGGTTTCGAATCTAAAGAAGTTGTGGTTGGTAGTTTGTTTGTTATAAAGGTAGTCTTGCAAGAATCATCAGAAAACTTAGCAGGAATTGTTATTACAACAGGTTACGATAAAATTAACAAGAAAAGTTTTACTGGAGCAGCAACAACCATTAAAGCAGCAGATTTAAAAATTGATGGTATTAATGATGTAAGTAGAATGTTAGAAGGTAAAGTAGCCGGAGTTATTGTACAAAACATTACCGGAACTTTTGGTGCTGCACCTCAAATTACTATTAGAGGTTCTTCTTCTGTATTTGGTAACAATAATCCATTATATGTTATAGATGGTGTGGTACAAGAAGATATTGTAGAGCAAGATTTAGATGCATTAACTTCTGGAGATGCTTCTACTTTAATTAGTTCTTCTATAGCAGGTGTTAATGCTACAGATATAGAAAAAATAGATATTTTAAAAGATGCTTCTGCAACTTCTATTTATGGTGCAAGAGCAAGAAACGGAGTTGTGGTTATAACGACTAAAAGTGGTAAAAGAGAGAGCCCTTTAAAAGTAAGTTATACGTTAGAGCAAACGGTAAGAGATATTCCATCTTATTCTCAATATGATATTTTAGATTCTAAAGAAACCATTGGTATTTTAGAAGGTTTAAGAAGTCAAGGTTATTTAAGACTACCAGATGTTGGTAATTCTAGATTTTCTGGAGTATATGGTATTTTAGAAAAGAAAATTAATAGCTATTCTAATGGTGGTTTTGGGGTGCCAAATACAGTAGAAGGTAGAAGTGCTTTTTTAAAGGATTACGAGTTGGCAAATACCAATTGGTTTAAAAAATTGTTTAGACAATCTTTAATGCAAAATCACACGATTAACTTTACAGGAGGTGGAGAGAATAATTCTTTCTACGCATCTGTTGGTTTTTTACACGATCCGGGTTGGTCTGTTGCAGATAAAGTATCTAGAATTACAACTAACTTAAAGAATACATTTTACTTTTCAGATAAGTTTAATATTTCAATTGCTACAGTAGCATCTGTTAGAAAACAAAAAGCACCAGGTTCTTTTAATAGAGAAGCCAATGTTGTAGATGGTCAGTTTAGTAGAGATTTTGATATCAATCCGTTTAGTTACGCATTAAATACTTCTAGAGCGTTAAGACCAAGAGATAATGATGGCAATTTAGAATACTACACCAATAATTGGGCTGACTTTAATATCTTAGAAGAATTAGAAAACAATACCTTAGATTTAGATGTAAAAGATATTCGCTTTCAACTAGATGCTTCTTATAAAATTTCAGACAATATTACATATGATTTAAATGCTTCTGCGAGATATGTAAATAGTGTTAGAGAACACCAAATTAGAGAAAACTCTAATGTTGTTAGAGCTTATAATGCAGACGAAACCACTGTAATAGCAAATGCAAATATCTTTTTATATACAGACCCAAACAATCCAGATGCTATTCCTATTTCTGTTTTTCCAGAAGGTGGTTTGTACCGTAAATTTGATAACAGTTTAACTTCATATTACGTAAGAAACAGTTTTCAATTAAAGAAAGATTTTAATCAAAAACATAATTTTAATGCTTTATTAGGTCAAGAATTAAGATATGTAGATAGAAATAACGAAAATTTTACGGGTTATGGCTTACAATATGAAAACGGTTATGTACCATTTACAGATGCTAGATTATTAGAAAAAGTAATTGCAGAAGGCGGAAACTATTTTGGGTTAGGTAGAGAAAGAGAAAGAACGGTTGCTTTTTTTGGTAGAACTACTTATACATATAATGATAAGTATGTTTTTTCTTTAACAGGAAGATATGATGGTTCTAATAGACAAGGTAGAAGTTCTAAATCTAGATGGTTACCTACAGGAACTGTAAGTGCTAAATGGAATGCAAGTGAAGAAGATTTTATACAAAAATCAAAAACCATTAACAACCTACAATTTAGAGCCTCTTATGGTTTAAGTGCTTCACCAGGTCCTGCTACCAACTCTTTGGCAATTTTTAGAAGTGAAATTACAGATAGATTAACACCTTCTGAAAGAGAAACATATTTAGATATTCAAGATTTAGAAAACTCTGAATTAACTTGGGAAAAACAACACGAATTAAATATAGGTGTAGACTTAGGGTTATTTAATAATAGAATTCAATTTACAGCAGACGTATATCAAAGAGATATTTTTGATAATATCGATTTTGTGAGAACTTCGGGTATTGGAGGAGAATTTTTTAAAACAGGAAATAATTCTGATACCACTCAAAAAGGAATCGAGTTTGCTTTAACATCAACCAACGTAAAAACAGATAATTTTAGTTGGACGTCTTCTTTAAACTTCTCTTTTTTCGATCAAGAAATAACAAAACTTCAAAATAAACCAAGAGTAATCGATGTTGTTGGACTTCAAGGAGGAAAATTAGAAGGATATCCAAATAACTCTTTGTTTTCTTTTCAGTTCGATGGATTAAATTCAGACGGTATACCAACATTTATTTTACCAGAAGGAGATAACCCTGTTACAGATGTAGATTTTCAAGACAGTTCTAATATTACAGATTATTTAGTGTACAACGGTTCTGTGTTGCCAAATATAGCGGGTGGTTTTTCAAATTCATTTAAATATAAAAATTGGGATTTAAATATGTTAATCACAGGTTCTGGTGGTAATGTAGTTAGGTTAAACCCAGCTTTAGATAACTTTTATTCTGGTACAAATGTATTTACAAAAAGTAGTATTAATAGATGGGTTTTACCTGGTGATGAAAATATTACCAATATTCCTAAAGTTATAGATGTTAGAGATAACAATATTTATGATACTAGCGATTTATCTAGAGCTTATAACGCTTATAATTTTTCTGATGCAAGAGTTGCCAATGGAGATTTTTTAAGAATGAAAAGCATTTCTTTAGGATACAGTTTTAGTAAAGATGTATTAGCTAAATTAAGTCTTTCTCATTTAAAACTTAAACTACAAGGAACCAACTTGTTTTTATTGTATTCAGATGATAGATTAAACGGACAAGATCCAGAATTTTATGGCACAGGTGGTGTTGCTTTACCTATAACTAGACAATTTACAATGTCTTTAAATATTGGACTATAAAATATATTACAATGAAAAAAATACAGAAAAATATTTTAAAAATAACCACAATTATATCTTTATTCTTATTAATTAGTTGTGATGATTATTTATCTGAATTACCAGATAATAGAGCAGAAATAGATTCTCCAGAAAAAATAAGTGCATTAGTTACTGGGGCGTATTCAATAGGAAACTATCAGTTAATGGCAGAAATAATGTCAGATAATGCTACCTCTAGATCTAATATTAGAAGTTACATAAATGTTTTAATAGGTGAGCAAATGTTTACTTGGGATACCAGTTTAGCAGAAGATCAAGATTCACCTACATTTTTTTGGTCTAATTCTTATGGAGCAATTGCACAAGCTAATCAAGCGTTGGTTTCTATAGAAGAATTAGAAGGTCAATTTAATTTAGATGCACAAAAAGGAGAAGCATTAATAGCAAGAGCATATGCTCATTTTATGTTAGTTAATTTTTGGGGTAAACATTATAATCCTACTACTTCAGCATCAGATTTAGGGGTGCCTTATGTAATTACACCAGAAACAACTTTAATACAAAGTTATACTAGAAATACGGTTGCAGAAGTGTATGATTTTATAGAAAAAGACCTATTAGAAGGTA
Organism: Polaribacter sp. HaHaR_3_91; assembly: GCF_019278525.1. Lineage (NCBI taxonomy): Bacteria > Pseudomonadati > Bacteroidota > Flavobacteriia > Flavobacteriales > Flavobacteriaceae > Polaribacter > Polaribacter sp. HaHaR_3_91. The sequence continues at coordinate 3,290,026 of NZ_CP058986.1, read as the reverse complement.
TCGATTTAATACAAGACAGAGAAAAAAACGCCAAATTCCATTTTTCTAAAGCAGCGGCAAATGCTTTTGCTGCTAGGTTTTATCAATATAAAGGAGAATGGGATGAGGTAATTTCTTACACCAATAAAATTATCACCAATCCGCAAGCACAGATAAGAGATTTGCTAGCGTATCAAGAATTATCGTATGCGCAAAGAGCGCTTCAATACAGTAGCTCTTTAGAAGATTCCAACATTCTTATTAGTTCTACATCATCTTGGTGGGGTAGAAATTTTTGGAGAACGAACTATGGTTTATCAAATATTAATTCTGATGCAATTTTTCAGGCAGACAATCCTTTTGGTAAAGGTTGGGCTTATGATATTTTTGGTTCTAGTGAAGGTTTTAACAACCCTAAGTTTGATGAGTATTTTAAGGTAACAAATCAATCTGCAGGAACCGGTAGAGGATATACTAGTTTGGTGTTATTTGGTAATGATGAAGCGCTTTTAAATAGGGCAGAAGCATATGCTATGAAAGAAGATTATGCAAACTGTTTAAAAGATTTAAATGATTTTTTATCAAAGAAAACAGAAGGATATAATAGCAGTACAGATATTTTAACTGAAGAAATGGTTGTTAACTTATTTCCTGTAACTCCAGATGAATTAACGCCTTTTTACGGTTTTAAAGATGATAAACAAACCTCTTTTATCAATGCTATTTTAAAATTCAGACAAAAAGAATTTTATCACGAAGGGGTAAGATGGTTTGATGTAAGAAGATTTAACATTGCTATTAAAAGATATTATAGAAAAGATGATATCGATGTAGAATTAACTAAAGAAGATTTAAGAAAACAATTACAAGTCCCAGAATCTGCAATAAACTTTGGGCTAACACCTAATCCTAGATAATTATGAAAAAGATATATATATATGTAGCAGTTATAATTTTCGGAATTATTTCTGCCTGTACTAAAGATGATGATAAATTAACAGACAGTAACTTAAATACAGAAACGCCAAGTTTAAATACTACAGATCTGTGGTTAAGAGAAAACATTACCTATCCATATAATATTGATGTAAATTATTTATGGGACGAAGGGAGTGTAGATTTAGATAGATATTTATTTCCACCAACTTTAGATAAAGTAGTGCCTATTATGCAAGTTGTTAAAAAAGTTTGGATTGATACTTACTCGGAGTTAGGAGGAGAAGATTTTGTAAAAATAATAGCACCAAGAGAAATGGTGTTGGTTGGTGGTACAAATTTAAACCCAAGCGGAACAAGAACATTAGGTTTTGCAGAAGGTGGAAAGAACATTGTGTTATTTGAAACGGATTTAGTAGATGTAAAGAATAAAAGCCAAGTAACAAGGTTTATTCAAACAATTCAGCATGAATATACACACATTTTAAATCAACAAGTTCGTTATGATGAAGAAGCCTTTAAACAAATAACACCTAGTGGTTATACGGCACAATGGTTTAATCCTGCAGATGAAGAAGAGCGATTTGATATTGCCAATAGCCTTGGTTATATAACGGATTATGCGAGGCTTAATGAAAATGAAGATTTTGCAGAAATGGTAGAAACTATTCTTACCAACAATGCAGAAGATTACCAGGAAATTTTAGATAATATTAAGGCTAAGATAATAAGTAATGCTGTTTCTAATGCTTTATCTAATCTAGGTTCTGGAGCTACGCAAGCAGAAATAGATGCAGCTACTCAAGGTGCTACTATTACAGCAACGCCACAAGCAGAAAATGCTGTAGCACTGATAAAAGCAAAAGAAGCAATTGTAGCAGAATATTTTAAGAAATCTTTTAATATAGATTTATATGAATTACAACAATTAGCTACAGATAATATTTTAGAAGCAATTAAATAATACTAAGAATATGAAAATTTTTAAAATAAATAGATATCAATTAATTTTAGCTTTTTGTCTTGTAGTGTTTAACAGCTGTCAAGATAATAGCGACCCAGAACTGTTGTTTGATGATGTACCAACAGTTAGAATAGAAAAGAGTATTTCAGAATTAAAAACAGCTTTACAAGACTCAGAAAATGGATGGAAAACAACTTATTTTACTGATGATTCAGAACTAGGAGGTTTTACTTTTCTTTTCGACTTTATTAGTGATTCCGAAGTAATTATGGATTCTGATTTTGGAACCCCAGACGTTACTGTTACGAGTTTGTATGATATTACATTGGGTTCTACCATTAAGCTTACGTTTACATCAAAAAATGTAATTCATGAGCTATCTGACTCCAATAATTACCCTGATGATGATCTTAGAGGGCAGGGTTATAAAGGTAGTTTTGAGTTTTTATACTTTAAAACAGTGGGAGAAGAGATTTTTTTTAAATCGAACAGAGATCGAGATATCATTATTAGTTTCTCTAAAGCATCTAAAGAAGATTGGACTAGTTTAACAACTCAAAATAGGTCAATGTTAGAAACAAATATTCCAATAGACCCATTAAAATCTGTTTTTAGAAATTTAACTTTAGAAAGTGGAGGTAATACTACTTTATATAGCTTTTCTTTTAATGAGGCTAGAAGATATGCTACGGTTACAGCAATCAGTAAAGACGTTGCACAAACAGACCTAAGCTTTGGTCTTGCGCCTACACCTACCGGCTTTGTTGTTAGTCCAGCAATAGAAATAGATAATGTAACTTTAGATGAGTTTATTTATAGTGTAGATAATGACGAGTTTGTTGCTGAGGTTGATGGAGTTAAAATGACTTTAAATTATGCTGATGAATTAAGTTTTTTATTGCCATTTTATGATTTTGGAAATGAATCAAGAGGAAATAATAACATGAGGTTATATAGAACTAACTTACCTAACTCGGATTTATCTAGTGAAAATTTTATAAACTTTTATAAAGAATGGGAAGCACATTTTACGGCTACTCAAAGTGGTAGAACGGTTACAAGAGTATACTTATATAATTTAGATACTAGTGATAATTCTTTTGTTCAAGTAAGATATTTATCTAGTGGGCGTTCATTTAGTTTAAATTTTAAATTTACATATACAGTTACAGAAGATGCTACTGGTAATAAAATTTATAAATTAACAGAAACGATACCAGTTAATACAACTAGAAGAGCAGGTATATTGCCGCTATTAGATTTTTTATTTAGAGATAGTGGTTTCTATGTACAAAAAATGGTAGATTTTAATGCAAATCAAAACACCTTAGGTTTAATTCCTGTTGATGATACTACTATGCTTGCTCAGTGGTATGACTTTTAATAATTTTGTTCCCCAATTTTAATTATTATCTAGAAATGAACCTTTTTTTGATTAAAAAGGTTCATTTTGTTTTTTAGAAGTAACAATTAAACCATGCTATTTTATAGTTTTATGATATAAAAAAAGGTTATCATTATTGCTTTCGCATTAATGATAACCTTTAATATATTATACATTTAGAATCTTTTTTTTAAATAGTAAACCTCTAATTCAACATTTTCCAAAGTTTGTCTTTCAATTCTTGCAAGCCTTTTTGAGCAACGGAAGAAATAAATATAGCTTCTACACCTTTTGGTAAATCTGCTTTTATTTCTGCTTCTAGCTCTTCATCTAACATATCTGTTTTAGAAATAGCTAATAAACGATCTTTGTCTAACAATTCTGGATTGTGTTTTTTAAGCTCATTTAAAAGAATTTCATATTCTTTGTTAATATCATCACTATCTGCAGGAACTAAGAATAACAGCGCCGAATTACGTTCTATATGACGTAAAAAACGATGTCCTAATCCTTTTCCTTCAGCAGCACCTTCTATAATTCCAGGAATATCTGCAATTACAAATGTTTGATGATTTCTATGTTCTACAATTCCTAAATTTGGTTTTAAAGTAGTAAAAGCATAATCTGCAATTTTTGGTTTTGCAGAGGTTAATACAGATAATAAAGTAGATTTTCCTGCATTAGGGAAACCAACCAAACCAACATCTGCCAATAGTTTTAATTCCATTCTAAACCAACCATCAAAACCATCCATTCCTGGTTGTGCGTATCTTGGTGTTTGATTTGTAGAAGATTTAAAGTTCCAGTTTCCTAAACCTCCTTTTCCTCCACGTAATAAAACTACTTCTTTTTGATGTTCTGTAATTTCTATAATTACTTCGTCAGTATCAGCATCTTTAATAATGGTACCCAAAGGCACATCAATATAAATATCATCTGCATCTGCACCAGAACTTCTACTAGCACTTCCGCCGCCACCACTTTCGGCTCTAAAATGACGTTTAAATTTTAGATGAAACAACGTCCACATATTTTTATCACCACGTAAAATAATGTGTCCTCCACGTCCACCATCTCCACCGTCAGGTCCACCTTTGGTAATATACTTTTCTCTATGTAAGTGCATAGAACCTTGTCCGCCTTTACCAGAAGAAGCGTATATTTTTATGTAATCGACAAAATTTCCTTCAGTCATAATTCTTGTTTAATCGTGTAAATGTTTAAGTGTTTAATTGCCCTATGTAATATACGTTTAAAGGTTACACAGTTAAACAATTACACAGTTACACATTTTATAAAGTATCAAATACTTTTGCAATTCTTTGTGTAATTTCTTCAATAGAACCCAAACCATTAACGCCATAGTATTTATTTTGAGCCTCAAAATAATCTTTTAAAACAGCGGTTTTGGTATTGTATTCATTAAAACGGTTTCTAATTTTACTTTCGTCAGTATCATCTGTTCTTCCGCTTGTTTTTCCTCTTTCTAATAAACGAGTTACTAAAGCATCTTCAGGAACTTCTAAAGCTACCATTCCGTTTATTTGTTCACCTTTTTCAGCTAAAAAAGCATCTAATGCTTCTGCTTGAGATTCTGTTCTAGGGAAACCATCAAAAATAAAGCCATTAGCATCAGCTTTTTTTTCAACTTCTGCTTTTAGCATATTTATAGTTACTTCATCCGGAACTAAATCTCCTTCATCCATATATTTTTTAGCTAACAAACCTAATTCAGTTTTATTTTTAATGTTAAAACGGAATACATCTCCTGTAGAGATATGCACCAAGTTGTACATGTCCTTTAAAAAATCTGCTTGTGTTCCTTTCCCTGCACCTGGAGGGCCAAATAATACGATGTTTTTCATTTTAGGTTGTGTTGATAATTGATAAATTGCGGGGTAGTTTCTTCCCAAACCATTATAATCTAATCCGTAACCAACAATAAATTTATCTTCAATTCCTTTTCCGATATAATCGATTGGTAGTTCTTTTCTAAATACGTCTGGTTTAAAAAATAACGTTGCAACTTTTAATTGTTTTAAATTTTTATCTCTAAAGATATTATAAATTTCTTGAAGAGTGTTCCCTGTATCTATAATATCTTCTAATATAATTACAGTTCTTCCTGTTAAATCTTCATTAATACCTACTAATTGTTTTACGTTTTCTGTAGAAGTAGTACCGCTATAAGAAGCTAATTTTACAAAAGAAACCTCACAATCTCCATTAAATTCTCTAACAAAGTCTGCTGCAAATAAAAAGCATCCATTTAAAATTCCTACAAAAATAGGAACTTCTCCTTTAGGTAAGTCTTCTTTTACTTGTACTGCTAATTGCTTTACGATTACTGCAATTTCTTCCTTAGTAATAAAAGGTTTAAAATATAGATCTTGAAGTTTTATAATACTCATTAGATTGTTGTTTTTAATAGCTATTTGTTGAATGAAAAAACCGTTTTTAATCTGATTCACAAATTAAAAACGGTTTTAATATATCTATAAATAAATTTAATTATTTTTTTCTTCTTTTTTAGAAGTATCAAACATAATTGGTGTTGCCACAAATAATGATGAATAAGTACCTACTACTACACCAATAATTAAGGCAAACATAAATCCTTTAATAGAATCTCCTCCAAATAAGAAGATTGCTAACATTACTAATAATGTTGTTAAAGATGTATTTATAGTTCTACCTAAAGTAGAGCTTAATGCTTTGTCTACAACTTCGCTGTATTTCCAATTAGGATGTGTTCCTGTAAATTCTCTAATTCTATCGAAAATAACCACAGTATCATTCAGAGAGTATCCAACTACGGTTAGAATTGCCGCGATAAATGATTGACCTATTTCCATATCAAAAGGCATAAAGCTGTATGTAATAGAGAATACACTTAATACAATTAAAACATCATGGAAAACGGCAGTTACAGCCCCAATAGAGAAAGATACCTTTCTAAAACGTAATAAGATGTATAAGAAAACAACTAATAATGATCCAAATACCGCATATAATGCTGATGTTTTAATATCATCTGCAATAGTTGGCTCTACCTTCATATAACTCATTACACCAGAACCTTCTTTTTCGAAACCTGGTTTAAAGTCTTCATAAGTAGTTGTTCCTAAATAAGATTTTAAACCTGTAAATAATGCACTTTGAACTTGGTCATCTACATCTTGTCCATCTTCATCAATTTTATAAACAGTTGTTATTTTTAATTGACGATCAGAACCGTATGTTTTTACTTCTGGAGCTGTACCAAAAGCATCTTTTAAAGTTGAAGCAACTTCTGTAGCATTCATGCTTTGATCGAAACGAACAACGTAAGAACGTCCTCCTTTAAAATCTACACCTTGCTTTAATCCGATAGAGAAAATAGAAACAATACCTGCAATAATTATAGCACCAGAAACGATGTACGCAATTTTACGTTTTCTTAAGAATTCTATATTTATGTTTTGGAACCATCCTTTAGATATAGAAGTGTTAAATGTTAATTTACCACCTTTATCAATAGATCTGTCAATTAATAAACGAGTAATAAATACCGCTGTAAATAATGACGTTGCAATACCAATCATTAATGTTAAAGCAAAACCTTTAATTGGTCCTGTACCAAAAACATATAAAATAACACCTGTTAAAAGCGTTGTAATATTTGCATCTATAATTGCAGATAAAGCTCCTTTAATAGAGAACCCTTCTTCTACAGATTGTTTTAATCCTTTCTTAATACCTAAACTTTCCTTAATCCTTTCAAAGATAATTACGTTTGCATCTACAGACATACCAATGGTTAAGATAATACCTGCAATACCAGGCAATGTTAACACGGCGTTGAAAGAAGCTAATATTCCGAAGATAAATAAGATGTTTACTGCTAAAGCGATGTCTGCATATAAACCAGCTTTACCGTAGTATAAAATCATCCAAACTAAAACTAATAAAATAGCTAATCCAAAAGATTGAATACTATGATCTATAGATTCTTGCCCTAAAGATGGTCCAACAACTTCTGCTTGAATAATTCTTGCAGCTGCAGGTAATTTACCAGCTTTTAAAACGGTAGCAATATCTTCTGCTTCCGTAATAGTCATACTTCCACCAGAAATAGATGTTCTACCACCAACAATTGCTCCAGGTACAGATGGCGCAGTATATACATAATCATCTAAAACAACAGCAACAAATTTACCAGTATTATCACCAGTTAATTTTTCCCATTGTTTAGATCCAGAACTATTCATAGTCATAGAAACTTCTGGCTTGTTTAATTGGTCAAATACTTGAGAAGCATCTAAAATAACATCACCCTCAATATTCGCTTTACCACTACGGCTTCCTTTAATAGCATATAATCCAATTAGCTCAGTTCCGTCTGTACCTTTGTTTGATTTGTAATCCCATAAGAATTTAACATACTTTAATTCGTTAGGCAATAAAGCTTTTACGTCTTTTCTGCTTAATAAATCATTTACCATAGCAGTATCTAACACTCTAGCTTGTCCTACTAAAGAACTCATTTGTTGTTGAGATTGTGCTACGTTAGGAAATAAATAAGTGAAAAGGTTTTTTTGATTTACATCTGTAGAATCGATTGATTCACCTAATAAATCATCAATATCGTCTGTTTTAGTTGAATCGATTACTTTTTCTGCAGCACTGTTGTCTTTTAAGATTTCAGCAATTTTAGCATTTGCAGTAAAAAAGTAATTCTGAACTTCTGCATTGGTATAAACTTCCCAAAACTGTAATTCTGCTTTACTTGTAATTAAACGAGTAACACGCTCAATATCTTTTGCTCCTGGTAATTCAATTTGAATTCTACCAGAATTTCCAATTCTTTGAATGTTAGGTTGTGTAACACCAAATTTGTCAATTCTACTTCTTAATACTTCAAAAGCAGTACCAATAGAACTGTTAATTTCTTCTTGTAAAGTTTCTTTAACGGTAGCATTTGCTTCGTTAAAAGTAATTTTTTCGCTTAAAGCTTTTGTTCCAAAAATAGAAGGATCACTTAATTTAGTGTCTCCAGCAACTTTTTCAAACTCTTCAAAAAATAAGTCTAAATAAGTAGCATTACTACTTTTTTGAGCTTCATCTGCAGCGTCTAATGCTTGGTTAAAAGCAACGTTTTTAGAGTCGTTAGCTAAGCTTTTTAAAACTTCTTTTACAGATACTTGTAAAATAGCGTTAATACCACCTTTTAAATCTAGACCAAGATTCATTTCTTTGTCTTTTACATCATTGTAGCTGTAAGAGGCAATACCTAAGTTAATAATCTCTTGGTTTGCAACACTGTCTAAGTACTTTCTCTCAAAAGTAGCTTTTTGTCTTGCATCAATATTATCACCTTTGCTCTCAGCGTAAGCTACAGCGTCATCTTCAACCTTAGTGGCTAAAAATGTAAATGATAATTGGTATAAACTTACTATTCCAAAAAGGATAGCAAATAACTTTATAAGTCCTTTGTTTTGCATTTTATAATTATTTTACTGTCTAGGTTTTTAAAAAACGAGCAAATATATAGTTTCTCGTAAAATCTGACAATTATTTTTGTTGATTGTTTTTTGTAATTATGAGTTTGGTACTCATGATTTTAAAGAGGTTATAAAAAAGTGTAAATGATTACATTTTTTATATAAGGAAGCTTCTGGGACCTGCTCTAACTTCTGGTTCGTTGTAAGATGTTTTATCCTTTATAAAAGGATTTGTTTTATGAACTTTATAAGTAGTTTTAAAAAGTTGATTTTCTTTGTTTTGGTCTGCTTTTTTTAGGAAAGCAAATGAATTGTAATTGGTTATTTTGTCTAAATTATATTTAAGTTCTATAACAAAATGAAAATCAGAATTAGAAATGTCAGATTTGTTTGTAATTTCATGAATATCAATATTGTATTTGTAAGAGTTTTCATCTCTTTCTTTTTGATCATGATCTCCATTTAAAACTAACGTATGTTTCTTAGTAAGTTTTTTCTTGATTTTATCAATATGAAAATTACTGTAATAAGAAATTTTTAAAGTTCCGCTGTCTGTTTCATTAATTTTAATATTTGAAACACCAATTTTTAGTAGCTTTTCTTTTACGTCAGCAATGGTACTTTCAATATCTTTTTTGTCAATTTTAACATCAACAAACTCAAGCACTATTTCTTGATTGGGTAAAGTAACCTCTTCATGAAATGCTCCGAAACAAATAAATAGTAAGAATAAAGTACAGATGTACCATTTTGTTCTCATGTGTCAAATATATAAAAAAGATTGCTTTATCGTTCTGTAATAAAGAATCTAATTTAATTTTATTGATAGGAACTTCAACTGATTATAATGTAAATTTCAATACAAGGTAATTGTCATATTTTTATGTGTTTTGTTTACTTGTTTATTACTTTGTTTTCTAGTTTTTTAAAATGTATTAGACCTAATGCTGTGCTTTTGTTTTATTTCTTAGAATAGCATCATTATATTGTTCTGTTCTTATAATGTTTTGAGTTTATTAATTGTGTTTTATTTATGATAACTGGGTTTTGTTTGTGGATTTCTTAATAATTTTAAGATAATTGTGATTATTTGATTGTGTTAATAATTTAAAAGGTTTTATTTATTGATTTGATTGTTGTATAATTTAAGTATGTTTGTTATTATATAGTAACCCCCAAAAATATTATATCAATTGAGTGCTCTTTCCCCTTTAAAGCCTTACTTATTTTCTCGTTTTCTTAAAAAAAATAAGTATAAAGACGCAAGTTATTTTTATAGGTCTTTTTTTAGTATTAAAAATATTAACTACTATTTATTGTTGTTTGAAGAGCTTAAACGAAAGAAGGTAGTTACTACTGAAAATGAAATTTTTTTTACTTCTAAGTTTAAATTCGGTAGTACAATTAGAAGTGTTAAAAGTGGCCTTAAAGATGATTTTCATACTGTTAAAACGCTTTGTGGTACAGTAATTTTATATTCTAAAACTATAATTGGAAGTGACAAAGTTATCTTGGAACTTCATTTTTATAAAAAAAAGTTAGTTCTTTTTAGGTATACTTTTTCTAATATGAATAATAAAAGAAAAATTGAAAGTATCTTAAGGGAAAAATATTTGAATATTGATTCTAATATTTGTTTTTCAGAGTCTGCTATTAATGATTCTCATGGTAATTCTATCTTTGTAGATGATAAGGTTAATTTTTCTGTATTATACTTTTCTTTCAATTTTGAGTTTCATGATTATATTATGAATCTTAAAAAAATAAATGAAGAAAAGATTCTTGCTGAAAAATTAAATTGGAAGGCAGAAATTATGAAAAGGCTTTAATGCTATTCTGTTTTATTGAATAGAAAAACTGGGTGTCTATTTATAGTTTATGGTTGTTATTCATTTTTTAAAATGAGTGTAATACTCAACCTTATTTCCCCATAAGAAACCTCTTCGTTTAGTTTTTCGAAAATGGGTTTCAATGCTACTTTACAGTCTAATTCATTAAAAGCAATTCGTACTTTATCTACAACTTTTGTATCAACAAGTTTTTCTAATTCCACCTCTTTTCCCTCTATATACAATTGAGAAAGATGTGAAAAAATAGTAGTGATAGATAAGTTTCTTTTTTCTGCAATTTCTGAAACATTTAAACCTTCTTGGTATAAATTAAAGGTGTGTTGTATTGTACTAACTTTTCTAGCTTTTGCCACGCTTTTGAATTTACGAATTACGCTCATAAATTCTTCTCCATATTTTTCCATTTTGTTCATCCCAACTCCAGAAATAGCTAAAAATTCATTTTCGGTTGTTGGTAGTTCACTTGCCATTAATTTTAATGTTTTGTCATTAAAAATGATGTATGCAGGCATGTTTTCTTCTTTAGCAATGGTGTATCTTATCTTTTTAAGTTCTGTAAGTAAGTCTTTATTTGCTTCACTTCCAATAGTTGCTTTTACAGTTTTTGTTTTCTTCTTTTTATCATCTGAAGTTAGAGGTGTTGTTAGTCGTATTGTTTTTTCTCCTTTTAAAACTTTCCACCCGATGGGTGATATTTTTAAAGCAGAATTTTCGCTATACATGATTTCTATCAAACCTTGGTTTGCCATTTGAATTACATAATCTCGCCAATCAAAAAAACTAACATCTTTTCCTATTCCGTATGTTTTTAGATTATAATACTGTTTGGAATGGATATCTGCATTGTTACTTCCTCTTAAGACATTAATTAACATGGTTATTCCGTCTTTTTCTTTCATTCTTGCAATTCCAGAAAGTGCTTTTTGAGTTATAACAGTGCCTTCAAAATCTTTAGGAGGATTTTCGCAAACATCACAATTGCCACAATTTTCTGTGAGATGCTCTCCAAAATAAGATAATAATATTTTTCTTCTACATGATTTAGCTTCTGCAAATTGAAGCATTCTGTTTAATTTTTCTTTTTGCATATCGCTATTTGCACCACCATCTGCAAATTGGCTGTATAATACAAAATCTCTCATGTTGTAGTAGAGGATAGTTTCTGATGGCAATCCGTCTCTTCCTGCTCTTCCTATTTCTTGATAATAACCTTCTAAGTTTTTTGGTAAATTATAATGAATTACAAAACGAACATTCGATTTGTCAATCCCCATTCCAAAGGCAATCGTAGCTACAATTATTTTAGTATCGTCATTTATAAAATCAGTTTGTGTTTTTTCTCTTTCTTCATTATTCATTCCCGCATGATAAAATGCTACAGAATGACCTCTTTGCTTAAGATGACTCGCTACTTCTTCGGTGTTTTTTCTACTTAAACAGTAAATAATACCACTTTGTTCTTTTCGTCGTTCTATAAAACTGCCGATTTCTTGTAGCTTTCTCTGTTTTGGAACCTGACCTCTAACTTCTATACTTAAGTTTTTTCGATCAAAAGAAGAGATAAATAATTTAGAGTTTGTTAAGCCCAATTGTTCTTCAATGTCTTTTCTTGCAGATTTATCCGCAGTAGCGGTTAAAGCCATAAAAGGTACTTGCGGTAAAGAGCTTCTAAAGACTTTTAGTTGTGTATACTCAGGTCTAAAATCGTGTCCCCACATACTAACACAATGTGCTTCATCAATAGCAACTAATTTTATGTTTAATTCTTTTAGCCAAGTATTGCTTACGGATATTAATTTTTCTGGAGATAAATACAATAATTGTAACTCTCCATTTATTGCTCTACCAATTACATCGTTTTCTTCTTGCGGAGAAATGGAACTATTAAAAAAATCTGCTTTTATTCCGTTAGCTTTTAAAGCTTGTACCTGGTCTTTCATTAATGAAATAAGCGGAGAAACTACAATTGTAATTCCATCAAAAAGTAATGCTGGAATTTGGAAACAGATAGATTTTCCACCTCCTGTTGGCATTAATACAAAACTATCTTTTCCTTCTATGGTTCTGTCTATGATTTCTTCTTGTAAAGGACGAAAATTCTCGTAACCGTATATGTTTTTTAAAAGAGTATGTGTTTGCTTTTTCACTTTTTCAATAATTAGAATGCAAAGATACGTGTTATCTGTAAATCTATAAGAAGATTGATTATTGATGTTTTAAGTACGGTATAAATCTTTGAAATTATTATGGTTTTAGAAAAAGTATACAGACTAAGTTTAATGCAATAGGAGTGGAGTTTTTTATTTTGATAAACGCTGTGTCTAACAAATAGTGAAGTATAAAAAAAGCCTCAAAGAAAATGTCTTTGAGGCTTTAAATATTAAATGCGGTGTTAGATAAAATCTATTAATAGATTTATAATTCTAATAAACCGTTAGTTGCTTTAACACCTTTTGCAGATTCTGCTAATTTTGCTTTTTCAGCATCTGTTAAGCTAATTTCAACAATTTTTTCAATTCCGTTAGCACCTAATACGCAAGGTACACCAATTGATAAATCGCTTAAACCAAATTCACCTTCTAATAAAGCAGAACAAGGGAATATTTTTTTAGTATCACAGGCAATTGCTTGTACCATTGCAGAAACTGCTGCACCAGGAGCATACCAAGCAGAAGTACCTAATAAACCAGTTAAGGTTGCGCCACCAACTTTAGTGTCTTGTACAATTTTATCCATACGTTCTTCAGATAAAAATTCTGAAACAACAACACTATTTCTTGCTGCTTTTCCTATTAATGGCACCATACCAGTATCTGAGTGACCACCAATTACCATACCGTCAACATCAGAGATAGGAGCACCTAGAGCTTCTGCTAATCTGTATTTAAAACGAGCAGAATCTAAAGCACCACCCATTCCAATAATTTTATTCTTTGGTAACCCAGTAGTTTTGTGAACTAAATAGGTCATAGTATCCATAGGATTAGAAACTACAATAATAATTGTGTTTGGAGAGTGTTCAATTAAATTAGCTGAAACTGTTTTTACAATTCCTGCATTGATACCAATTAATTCTTCACGAGTCATTCCTGGTTTACGTGGAATACCTGAGGTAATTACACAAACATCAGAATTAGCTGTTTTAGAATAGTCGTTTGTACTTCCTGTAATTTTTGTATCAAAACTGTTTAAAGAAGCCGTTTGCATTAAATCCATTGCTTTACCTTCTGCAAAACCTTCTTTAATGTCTAAAATAACAACTTCGGATGCAAAATCCTTAATTGCGATGTATTCTGCACAACTTGCGCCTACTGCACCTGCTCCTACTACTGAAACTTTCATATATATAATTTTTAAGATTTATAATGTATTTGATCTCTAACAAAAGTACGAAAATTACTTAAGGTTTTAGTTCTAAAAAAGTAAAAAGACACCCTATAAAAGTGTCTTTTTACGAAAAGGATTTCGACTCTTTTTATCTAAAACTAAATGCAATACCTGCATTTACTGTGTTGTATTCTTGTAGTGTGTAACTTCCAAAAATCTTAAAGAATCCTAAGCTTAATCTTGCTCCAATTGTAGATGTTAATCCGCTAACTTTGTAGTTTAAGTTTAAAGGGTCAATAAGTGTTTTTCTGTATGTTTGACCAAGCCCTCCTGAATATTCTAATTCGTAAGTTCCGTTTATGTTTAAAGAAGAAGAACCGCTAACGTATCCAATACCACCATAAACATTTATAAAAGGAAAATTTAATGAAGCTAAAGCTTGCACTGTGTAAGAGTCTAATTTTAATTCGCCTAAACCGTCGGTTATAGTAACTCCGTTTTCGCTTGGGTCGTCTATGACACTTGTAACGGTCATGTTTGTAAAAGCACCCATTATTGAAACATGAAGAGGTAATTTATCTAAAGGGCCAAACCAGTCTGTAATTTCTTTTTTAATACCTAAACCAAATAATTTTCCTTTTGCATCATCGCTACCTACTTCAGGTACAACACGTACAGTTGCTTCAAATTGATAAGGTAGACCTAAACTTATTTGTACAGAGGGAGTTGGTGCTGCGTTTAAAGGTAAATCGTCTCCAAAACCATCTGGCATTGTAAAGTTTCTCACTAATTCTGGGTGGATACCATTGTTTATAGTGGGGTCTGAGTTTGCGGGTATCGTTACCTCAAAACCATTTTGTAAAGCACTATCATTACTCCCTAAAACGGTAGGAGAAGTAATTGGGTTTTTTGTGATTTTGTCGGATAAGTTTAATGAATTTACATTAAAAATTTCTTTATCAGATGGAATAAGGGAAAGATTAGCGCCTATGGTGATATCAAAACCTAGTGTTTTGTGAACTTTTGCAGTATGAAACCAGCCACTGCTCATTCCGTAGATAAAGCCTTCTGCTGCCGGTTTTAAATAAGCCTCTGTAAGTAGGTTTGCGTCTGAAATATCGGCAAAAAGAATGTTTTCTAAACCATCTTGTGCTTTTGCGTTAAATGTAAATGTAAATACGCAGGTAAAAATTAAAATGCTTTTTTTCATTGGTTGTGGCTTTGTTTATAAATGGTTAAAGTTCTGTTAAAGTCATTGCTAAAATAAATAAAATTATCAATAAACAAAGGTTACTGATATTTTAATACTTCAAAAAGGGGAAAAATACTTATAGATGAGTATGTGTAAAACATATGAAATATGAGTGTTTTGCAGTCAAAAAAAAATACACATTCCTAATTGTTAGAAATGTGTATTTTATAAACTTATTTAGATGGAAGCTTTATACGTCTATGTTTGCGTATTTAGCATTTCTTTCTATAAAATCTCTACGTGGTGGTACTTCGTCTCCCATTAACATAGAGAAAACTCTGTCTGCCTCAGTTGCGTTATCTATAACAACTTTACGTAACGTTCTAAATTCAGGATTCATTGTAGTGTCCCAAAGTTGGTCTGCGTTCATCTCCCCAAGACCTTTATAACGTTGTATACTTACAGAACCGCCCATGTTTTGTGCAATGATATCACGTTGATTGTCATCCCAAGCATATTCTCTTTTCTGACCTTTTTTAACTAAATATAAAGGAGGAGTAGCAATGTAAATATAACCTTGCTCTACCATTGCTCTCATGTATCTAAAAAAGAACGTTAATATTAAGGTAGCAATATGCGAACCATCTACATCGGCATCACACATAATAACTACTTTATGGTAACGAACTTTAGATAAGTTTAAAGCTCTTGGGTCTTCTTCTGTACCAATAGAAACACCTAAAGCGGTAAACATGTTTTTGATTTCTTCGTTTTCAAAAACTTTATGTTGCATTGCTTTTTCCACGTTCAAAATCTTTCCACGTAGTGGTAAAATTGCTTGAAAGTTTCTATCTCTACCTTGTTTTGCTGTTCCACCCGCCGAATCTCCCTCAACTAAGAAAATTTCACATTGTGCTGGGTCGGTTTCTGAACAGTCAGATAATTTACCAGGTAAACCACCAATAGACATTACCGTTTTACGTTGTACCATTTCTCTGGCTTTACGTGCTGCGTGTCTAGCGGTTGCTGCTAAAATTACTTTTTGAACAATTGTTTTTGCGTCGTTAGGATTTTCCTCTAAATAATCAGTTAACATTTCTGAAACTGCTTGAGATACAGCAGAAGTAACTTCTCTGTTTCCTAATTTTGTTTTTGTTTGTCCTTCAAATTGTGGTTCTGCAACTTTTACAGAAACGATTGCTGTTAGTCCTTCACGGAAATCATCTCCAGCAATTTCGAATTTTACATTTTTAAGTAGTCCAGATTCATCTGCATACTTTTTTAACGTACTTGTTAAACCACGTCTAAAACCAGATAAATGTGTTCCTCCTTCGTGCGTATTAATGTTATTTACATAAGAGTGTAAATTTTCTGCATAAGAGGTGTTGTAAACCATGGCAACTTCAACAGGGATTCCGTTTTTTTCACCCTCCATTGCAATAACATTGGCAGTTAATTGCTCTCTGGTAGAATCTAAATATCTAATAAATTCTGGTAAACCTTCATCAGAATGAAAAACTTCAGAAATAAAGTTTCCTTCATCATCTGTACTACGTTTATCTGTTAGGGTAATTGTAATTCCTTTATTCAAGAAAGCCAATTCACGCATACGAGTTGCTAACGTATCGTAATTATATTCTGTAGTTTGTTTAAAGATAGATTTGTCTGGTAAAAAGGTAACAATTGTACCTGTAAAATCTGTTTCTCCAATCGTTTTAACTGGATATAATGCTTTACCTTGAGAATATTCTTGTCTCCAAACTTTTCCTTCTTTATGAACCGTGGCTACTAAAAGGTCAGAAAGTGCGTTCACACAAGAAACACCAACACCGTGTAAACCACCAGAAACTTTATAAGAATCTTTGTCGAATTTACCACCAGCACCAATCTTTGTCATTACTACTTGTAGTGCAGAAACGCCTTCTTTTTGGTGAATTCCAACAGGAATTCCACGTCCATTATCTTTAGTAGTAATAGAATTGTCTTCATTTATTGTAACATCAATTGTATCACAATAACCACCCATTGCTTCATCAATAGAATTATCTACAACTTCATATACTAAATGGTGTAAACCACGTATACCTACGTCTCCAATATACATGGAAGGACGCATTCTAACATGCTCCATTCCTTCCAGTGCCTGAATACTGGAAGCATCATATTCTTTTTTAATTTCTTCGCTCATTATATAAAAGTAAATTAATGTTTTTTAGATTGATGAAATTCAGCTTCGAAAAGTGAAATTCATAATCTCAAATTTACAATTTATAAAGTATTTTTAAAAGCTTTTTAGTGATTTTAGCTTAAAATTATCAACATTTATTAATTTCATAAAAGTGCTTTAAATCGCTTAAAAATGATGTTAAATTAAAATTTGATGTTTTTTGTTTTAACATCAAATTTAGAAAATTTTAAAATCGCTTAAAACTTTTGTTTTAAAAACACAAAATAGCAGACATTCTTCGTTTGAAGGAATATTAGTGTGATATTAAGGTGTTATGGATGTGTGTAAGTTAAGTTTATGATTCTTGGTTTAAAGTAGCTTATTCTACTGTTAAATTGATTAATAATTTATAAATCAGTAATTAATCTAAAAGTTTTTTTTCTGATAAAGGCAAACAATATTAATATTCTGAAACCTTGGTGTTATTGTTTTGTAAATTATCTGTATAGAATAGGTTCTAATGATTAAAAAAGTAACGTTTGTATGATTTTAAGTTAATAAGAGTCTCGGTTTACGATGATAAATTTGTGATTCAAATTAATTATAAACTCATAAAACAATGTTTTCAAAAATTGTACTTACATTTTTAACACTTTTTAGTTTAATTAGTATAAATGCCCAAGATATAGGTGTCCTAAAAGGAACTATTACTACAGAACAAGGAGAGCCTATAATGGGAGCAAATGTGCATATTAAAAAAATAGCTAAAGGAACAACTTCAGATGAAAATGGAGAATTTATATTAGAAAAAATTGCAAATGCCTCTTACGTTGTTGAGGTTTCATATTTAGGGTACAATACAATTATTAAAAATGTAGTTATTAATAAGGTAGAAACTATTCAAAACTTTGTTTTAAAAGAAAGTGCTTATCAGTTAGAAGGTGTTGTGGTAACATCTCAAAAAAGAGAACAAAAAAATAAAGATGTGCCTATTGCAATTACCTCTTACGGAACAGATTTTTTAGAAAATCAAGGAACGTTTGAATATGATGCTTTATCGGAATATGTACCAGGTTTTCAAGTGCAAATCCAGAGTGTTAATAATCCAGGGATTGTGGTTAGAGGAATTACAAGTGATAGTGGAGATTCTAGAGTAGAACCAAGGGTTTCTATTTTTCAAGATGGAGTTTCAATTAGTAAATCTAGAGGTTCTGTGGTTGAATTATACGATATAGAACGTGTAGAAGTTTTAAAAGGACCTCAAGGAACATTGTTTGGTAGAGGTGCTCAAATTGGTGCAATGCATATCATTCAAAATAAAGCAAAAAATGAAACGTCTGGTGCTGTAAAATTAGGGTATGGCAACTTTAATCAGTTTTTGGCAACAGGACATTATAATGCTCCTTTAGTAGACGATAAATTATTTTTTAGAGCTGCTGCAATTTATAATAAAAGAGATGGTTATATCGAAAACCTTTCTGGTGGAGATTTAAACGGAAAAGAAACTGTTGCTTTTAGAACCTCATTTAGATATTTATTAAATGATGATACTACTTTAGATGTAATTGCAAACTGGCAACAAGATACACCTCCGGGAACTTCTTTTAAAAGTGGGACTTATGCACCATTAGGTGGAGATACAAACCCAAATACTTTTGCAGATTTAGAAAGAGGAGAAGAGTTAGGTTTGGATAGAACTGTTTGGGGTGTTACTGCAATTTTAAAACATGATTTAAATGATGTTTGGGATGTTACTGCTACTTCTGCGTATAGAAAATTTAATTCTGATGAAGCTTTTGATGCAGACGGAACTGCAGCTCCTGCTTTATTTTTTCATGAGATATCAGAAGGGAAGCAATTTAGTCAAGAGGTTAGGTTTAACTTTGATACTGATGATAAATTTAGAGGGTTTTTTGGAGGAAATTTCTTTTACGAAAAAGGATCACAAAGAGTGCCTTGGGAATATAATGAGCAAAGTGTAGCAATGTTATTTTTAAATCCGGAAGCTTTATTAATTAGTGGTGTACCAACATTATTACCAAATATACCAAACGATCCAGCTACTTTTGGACCACTTGCAGGTGCTCCGTTAAATTCTTTTAATACTGAATCAAATACTAATTTTGGAGAAAATTATTCTGGAGATGTTTTTGCTGATGCTTCTTATGATTTCACTGATAAATTATCTGTTACTTTAGGATTAAGAGCTACTTGGGAAAACATTAATGCAGGGTATCAAGTAACAGATTCAGAAACCCCTTCTGTTTTAGGACACTTATTAGGTAGTTATCCAAATGTGTTGTTTGCATCAACAAACGGAGAAAAAATAGAAGCTAGTGAAAACTTTTTGTCAGCTGTTGGGCGTTTTGCCTTAAATTATGATGTAAATGATAATATTACATTATTTGGTACGGCAGCTCGAGGGAGAAGGCCAAATGTTATTAATGTAACGGCAACAGAAACAAATGTATTATCAGATGAGACAGTTTGGTCTTATGAGGTAGGTGCAAAATCATTGTTTTTAAATAATAAATTACAATTTGATGTAAATGCGTATGTGTATGAGTATTCAAATTTTCAAACAACTATTTCTAAATTTGAAGATGGAGTCCTAACAGCAACGCCAGAAGATAGTGGAAGTGCAAGTTCTTTTGGTTTTGAAACGGCTATGCAATATGCGTTTTCAAAGACATCAAGCTTTTTTGCAAATTATAGTTATATAGATGCTTCTTTTGATGACGAAGACTCTAATGGAAATGCTCAAGCTTTAGCAGGAAATACATTTAGATTAACACCTAAGAATTCCTTTTCTGCAGGATTTAATATCAACATAGATGCAACTAAAAACTTAAGCTACTTTTTTAGACCTACTTATACATATAAGTCTAAAGTATTTTTTGAAGAAACAAATTTACCAGATATTTCTCAAGATGGGTACGGGATCTTAAATTTTAAAACAGGTCTTGTAATTAACAAAGATTACGAGCTTACTTTTTTTATGAACAATGCTTTAGATAAAGAGTTTATTGTTGATGCAGGTAATACAGGTGGTGCTTTTGGTATACCAACTTTTATTGCTGGGGCACCAAGATTTTTTGGAGTACAAGTAAAAGCGAACTTTTAAGAACGCTTATAATTCATTAGAAAAGCTATCTAAATGTATTTTAACAAACATTTTAGATAGCTTTTTTTTAAACACAATTTATTATGCAAAAAACATTTTTAACTTCGCTTTTATTAATAGCCTTTAATTTTACAGTTTTAGGTCAAGAAGTAAAAACGATTATGACAATTGAAAGTATTGTAAAAAAGAAAGAGGATAGTAATAAAAACATCAAACCCAATAATGATGCTAGAATTATTTGGGCTGATAATTATAAAAATAAACAATCTGATATTGCATTTGTCTATTTGCATGGTTTTGGAGCAAGTGGTAGGGAAGGAGAGCCTATATTAAGTATGCTTTCTAAAAAATACAACGCAAATGTTTATGTGTCTCGTTTAAAAGAACATGGTATACAAAGAGATGATAGTTTTAAGAAGTTAACTCCAGAAAACTATATAGAAACAGCAAAAGAAGCTTTGTCCATCGGTAAAATAATTGGTAAGAAAGTAGTTTTGGTAAGTACATCTACTGGTGGAACTTTAAGTTTAAAACTAGCTTCGGAAGATACTTCTATTTTAGGTTTGGTAATGTATTCTCCGTTTATCGGACTTAAAAATCCTGCATTTGCAGCCATTACAACTCCAGAAGGAAAAGCCGGATTTATAAAAATGAACGGTAGTGAAATTACAAAGCAGAAAAGACCTGAAGAAGAAGCTAAATATTGGTCTACTACGTATCATGTTAACGGTTACGAGGCTTTAATAAAAATGTTATTAGATAATATGAAGCCAGCAACTTTTGCTAAAGTTAAAGTTCCTGTATTTGTTGGTTATTATTATAAGAATGAAGAAGAACAAGATCAAGTGGTTTCTGTTGGGGCAATTTTAAAAATGTATGATGGTTTAGGGACTCCTGCGGATAAAAAAACAAAAGTTGCTTTTCCAGAAGCAGGAAACCATGTAATTGCATGCGATTTAAGATCTAACGATTGGCAAGGTGTTTATAACGAAACAGTAACTTTTATTGATGAGGTAATTTTAGAGAAAGAACAAAAGTTTGAGTTTGATTTACAGGGTCATCGTGGAGCGAGAGGTTTGTCACCAGAAAACACAATTCAGGCTTTTGAAAAAGCATTAGAATTAGGTGTAAATACGTTGGAATTAGATGTTGTAATTAGTAAAGATAACAAAGTGGTTGTTTCTCATGAGCCTTGGTTAAATGAAGAAGTTACTTTAGATGCTAAAGGAAATAAGATTTCTAAAGAAAGCGCATTGGTTTTTAATATGTATAAAAATAAATACAAGAAAATTAAAAGTTATGATGTTGGTTCTATTGGAAATCCTAAGTTTTTAGAGCAGAAAAAAGAGAAAGCTTACAAACCATTGTTGTCTGAGGTAATTGATTTTGCCCAAGCTAAAAATGAGGAGATTCGTTATAATATTGAAATAAAAAGTACGCCTGATGACGAAAAAAGAGAATTTCAACCTGCTGTTGCTAAATTTTCTGACCTTGTTATAGCGGAATTGATAAAAGCCAAAATTCCTAAAAATAAAATAACGGTTCAAAGTTTTGATCCTCGTATTTTAGAATACATTCATAAGAAATACCCTGAGTTTATATTGGCGTTTTTAACGTATCAAAATGATTTTGAAACGAATATGAAGATGTTAAGTTTTGTGCCAGAAATTTACAGTCCGTATTTTGCTTTATTGAATAAAGATGAGGTAAAAACGATTCAAAATAAAAATATGAAAGTAATTCCTTGGACGGTCAATAAAAAAGAGGACATGGTAAACCTACTAAAAATGGGTGTAGATGGAATTATTACCGATTATCCAAATATTGCAATTCCTTTAAGAAAGTAAGTTTTTTTATTAAAAATAGTAAAATCCCCCAATTTTTCCGCTGAATTTATAAGGAACCTGCTATTTAATTAGTAGGTTTCTTGTAAATAAACTTTGATATTTTGTTATATCAATAAATAAACAACGATATTTTATAAATTCTGCAACAGCTATATAAAATCTTAAAAAAGAAGATTATAAACGACATTTTCTCTATATATTTGACATCAATAACGTTACAATGATAAATAATAATAACAATCGTAATTTCAATAATCCTAATTGTTAGGGTAGGGAGGTTGTTGTTTATAGATATATACATAAAGCCTTCCTAATCGGAAGGCTTTTTTCATGTTCTGAACTGGTTTCAGAATCTTAATTAAAAAATAAAGAAATGAGCAAAATAATGACGGTAGACATTTTGTCTAGTATTAAAGGAGCAGAGCCATCGGAATCGGTGAATCAATTATTTGAGGTAATTAAAAATGCAAATACATCAGATACTAACGTTAATACCAATCATAACAATGCTGTAACTTTAGATGATTTAAGAGAAGATGTTGTTATTGATAGTCCGCAAGCGGAAAAACAAATCATCATCGAAAACTTCCCGAAAGAGAAAAACGGATTTTTAGTAGTTTCTAAAGTGATAGAAGAATAATTATGGAATCGCAAATACGTAAAATTCATCAGCAATTGGTGAACAAAGAAATTTCGTGTACAAAATTAGTGCAAGAAAGATTAGATTTATTAAAATCGAACACCCACAATACCGTCAATTCACTTTTAGATACTTTAGCGTTAGAATTGGCTGCAAAAGTAGATGCTAAAATTGCAGACGGACAAGAAATTGGTTTGTTAGAGGGAATTCCATTCGGAATTAAAGATGTGTACATGGTACAAGGAACTTTAACAACGGCAAGTTCAGATTTATTAAAAAAATACAAATCACCATATACAGCAACTGCTATTCAGAAATTATTTGATGCAGGTGCCATTCCTTTAGTAAAAGAAAATTGTGATTCTTTTGGTCATGGTTCTTCTTCTGAAAATACCATTTTCGGAGCTGTTAAAAATGCGATTAATACAGGGTTGGTTTCTGGAGGTTCAAGTGGAGGTTCTGCAGTAAATGTAGCCAAAGACTTTACGGTATTTTCAATTGGTGGAGACACAGGAGGTTCTGTTCGTCAACCGGCAGGTTACAATAAAATATACGGATTAAAACCAACCTACGGAAGAATTTCTAGATTCGGATTAATGGCATACGCGTCGTCTACAGATTGTGTTGGGCCCATTGCAAAATCTATCGAAGATATTAGAATTGTTTTAAACGTGATGAGTGGTAAAGATATTAAAGATCTAACTACGTACCCATCAGAAGCAATATCCGAAGAAACTATTTTAAATGCTGATGGAATTAAAACTGTTGGGTATTTTAAAAATTTCATTGAAAATGATGCAATTGATGCGCAAGTAAAAGCAGATTTTTTATCAGCCATCAAAAAAATAAAAGCCAAAGGAATTGAGGTGAGAGAATTAGATTTCTTTGAATCTGATACCTTAGTTTCTACATACTATACATTAGCAATGGCAGAAACAGCATCGAATCTTTCTAGATTAGATGGTACCAATTACGGAAACAGAATAGAAGGCGATACTTTAAAAGATACGTATTCTATAACACGATCGGAAAATTTCTCTGAAGAATCTAAACGTAGAATAGTTGGTGGAAATCAAGTGTTATCGCAAGGTTTTTCTGATGAAATCTATTTAAAAGGATTAAATGTTAGAGATCAAATTGTAGCTAATTTTGAAAAAGATTTTAAAGAGGTAGATATTATTTTATCACCAGTAACGCCTAATTCTCCTCCAAAAATTGGAGATAGTTTAAGCGATCCTTTAGCGATGTATTTATCGGATGCGTATACCGTTGGTTTTAGTTTAGGTCAATTACCAACATTAACAGTGCCACAAGGAACAGAAACGGGATTACAAATTACGGCAGCAAAAAATAATGACGAACTTGTTTTGAAGTTTGCTAACTTCTTAAAAGATACGATATAATGGAACTGGAACAATTAAATGAGCTTATTAAAAAGCACGACTTAGAGTTAGTAATCGGTATTGAAACTCACGTTCGATTAAATACAAAAACAAAGTTATTCTGTTCTTGTGCAAATCAAGAAATAGAACAACCAAATCAGAATATATGTTCGGTTTGTACCGGACAAATGGGCGTTTTACCTTCTATTAATAAAGAAGCAATTACAAAGGCTATTTACTTCGGTAAAGCTGTTAATTCATCTTTTTCAAACGAGATTATCTCGTGGGATCGTAAACATTACGAATACCCAGATAACCCAAAGAACATACAAATTACACAGTTTCACAATCCTGTAATTCCAGACGGACAAGTTTCTTGTTATAGAAATGATGGTTCGCAATTTACAGTAAGTTTAACGCAGGTTCATATTGAGGAAGATGCTGCAAAATTGATGCACGAAAAGAAAATTTCTTTAGTCGATTTTAACAAAGCAGGTGTTCCGTTAATCGAGATTGTAACAGATCCTTGTATTCGTCATATAGAAGATGCATCTACATATGCACAATACATTCAAAGAATTGTTCAGAATTTAAAAATATCTGAAGCAAATCTAGAAAAAGGTGAGTTTAAATCGGATGTTTCTGTATCGCTTCGTAAAAAACATACCTACGATTTAAACCCAAGAACAGAAATCAAAAACTTAAATTCTTTTAAGTTTATGGTAGATGCTTTAAAGGAAGAAATTGAAAAGCAATTAAGCTATTATGTAGAAAATAAAGCATTTAGACCAGACCAAACAACTGTTTTATGGGATGCAGATTTAAAGCAAACCAAAACAATGCGTAAAAAGGAATTTGAAGCAGATTATCGTTTTATTTCTGAACCAGATTTACCTTTTGTAAACATCAAAAAAGTTGTAGATAGTATACATGTTGATATTAGTTCTTTGCCTTTTGCAGTAGAATCTATTTTGATAAAAGGTGGCGTTTTACCACAAGATGCTAAGTTTTTTACAGCAGATTCTTTACGTTCAGAAGTTTTTGTTGCGATCAATAATAAAATAAATGACGCTTCTTTTGTTGCCAAAACATTGGTAAATAATATTGGAGCAGATGAGTATAAGAATATTCATAGTGTGGATCAGTTAATTGAAATTTTTCAATTATTTAAAGAAGATAAAATAACGTCTGTTTTAGTGCAAAACGGAATTACATCTTATTTAAAAGATAGAACTTTCGATTATAAAAAGTACTTTGAAGACAATACCATTTCTGAAGATAAAATTAAAGCTGCCGTTGCAAAAGTAGTTTCAGAAAATGAAGCAACTGCAAACGATATTAAAGCAGGAAACCAAGGGAAAGCAGGTATTCTTGTTGGTAAAGTTATTGGTATTATTGGTAAAGGCGCTTCAGGGAAAGTAATTCGTCAAGAAATATTAAATGCTTGTTCTGCGGATGCTAAAACGACAAAGAGTGCAGCTGTAGCTGATGAGTTAAAAGCAACTAGTGACCAGCCAAAGGCAAAAATAGAAGAAGAAACGTTACCTCAAGTTCCTATTATTATAAAAGAGGAATACAGAACACATAAAATTTCTCAAATATCAGAAGATTCAATTAATGATGAGGTTACTTTATCGGGTTGGGTTTCTAGTGTTAGAGATCATGGTGAATTAATTTTTATTGATTTACGCGATTCTAGCAATCAAGTTTTTCAAGTACGTTTAAGTAGAGAAACATTTCCTAATTTAGATGAGCTTGTAAAATTAAAATCAGAATCTGTTATTTCTGTAACCGGAATTGTGGTGCAGCGTAAAGAAGATGATTATAATGCAGGTTTAAGAACCGGTAAGTTAGAATTAGAAACGTCTGCTTTAGATATTTTAAACTTATCTAAAACGCTTCCTTTTGAAATAAAAAGAGCAATGAAATCGAACGAGAATGTTCGTTTTCAATATAAGTTTTTAGATCATAGAAACGATGAGGTTCGTAAAGCAATTGTAAACCGTCATAGAGTAATCAAGCTAATGCGTGATATCTTAGATGAAGAAGAGTTTTTAGAAATTGAAACGCCTATTTTAACTGCAGGTACAGACGAAGGAGCAAGAGAATTTATTGTGCCAACAAGAAAACAAGCAGGTTCTTTTTATACGTTACCACAAGCGCCACAACAATTTAAGCAAATGTTGATGGTAGGTGGTTTTGAAAAATATTTTCAAATAGCACGTTGTTTTAGAGATGAAGATTCTCGTGGAGATAGACAACCAGAATTTACACAATTAGATATAGAAATTGCGTACGCAAGTATGCAGCAAATAATCGATTTAAACACCAAAATGTTTAATGAAATTGTGAAGAAAATCTACGGTAAAAAATGGACTTTACGTCCGTTTGAAGTAATTACGTATAAAAACGCGATGGATAAATATGGTTGTGATAGACCAGATTTACGTTATGGCTTACAAATGCAAGACATTACGGATATTGTAAAAGATACCACATTCCAAGTTTTTAGCAAACCAATTGAAGACGGCGGAATTGTAAAATGTATTAAAGTTTCTGTAGCAGAGCAAGGAAACAAACGTATGTCTAAAGGACAAATAGAAAATTTAACGGCCATTGCACAACAAAATGGTTTAGGTGGTTTGGCTTATATTATTGTAAATGAAAATGATTTACAATCGCCAATTATTAAGTTTTTAGGAGAAGAAATTGCAGCCAATATTATTAAAGCTACAGATGCACAAGTTGGTGATATTGTATTTTTCTCAGCAGCAGATTATGCAACTGCTAACAAAGCGTTAGATGCTGTTCGTCAAGAAATGGGACGTATTTTAAAGTTGATAAACCCGAAAGAATTAAGACCAGCTTGGGTTGTAGATTTTCCAATGTTTGAAAAAACAGATGAAGGAAGATGGACATTTACACACAATCCTTTTTCTATGCCAGCAATCTATGACTTAGAAAAGCACATGACTGGAGAAGGAGAAGAAATAGGAACCATTATAGCGCAACAATACGATTTAATCTTAAACGGTTACGAGATTGGTGGAGGTTCTGTTCGTGCTCACAAAGCAGAAATTTTAGAAGCAACCTATAAAAATATGGGTTACAATAAAGAAGAAATGATGAAAAGTGTTGGCACGATGTACAAAGCTTTTCAGTATGGAGCACCTCCTCACGGAGGAATTGCTTGGGGAGTAGATCGTTTAATGATGATTTTAGAAAAGAAAGCTTCTATTAGAGAGGTAATGGCTTTCCCTAAAACAGGTTCATCAGAAGATTTATTGTTTAATGCACCTTCAATTTTATCTGATAAAAAAGTAGAAGAGATGAATGTTAGAATTATTAGGAAATAGTCTTTTAAGAATTCTTTAAAATATAAAAATCTCGCGAAAGCGAGATTTTTTTGTTATTATTATTTAATTAAGAATGATGGGATATTAAGTGTTTGTTAACCATTTTTTTTATGAGAATAGTTTAAAAATATTTGTTATTGCTCATTTTCAACAAGTACCACAACCATTATTTTAAACACTCGATAAGAAAGCTGTAAGAGACTGAATTCCATATTTATTTTAAAATTCCATATATTTGTAGTACTTAAACCTTTACGTTATGGATTTAGCTGCAAGAAAAAATATATTTAAAGAACGTTTCGATCAAATAAAAGACATCGATTTAATTCAGCGTTTTGAAGAATTTTTAGAGTTGCAACTATCTAATAAAAAAAATGTGGCTTATACAGTTCAAGGAGAAGCTTTAACCAAAGAAATGTATGTAGAGAAGGTGCAGAGTACTTTGAAATCTGTAAAAAACGGAAACTTTACCACTGTAGAATATTTAGAAAAAGAATCAAAAAGCTGGTAGAAGTATTCGATTCTTATCGAAATCCTATTGAAAAAAGAAGGTAAGCTAGAAAGAATTTTTTACAAAAGAAATCCGCTCTTTTTGGTTAAATCCAAAATAAATCAAACTAAAGGTTGCTTGTTTAAAAAATCTATCTTACTTTTGTTAAACAATGAAAAATAATACAATAAATACAGGTTGGTGGAACTCTCTTATATAATAAGTGAGAAAAAACCTATATGTATACAACATAAAATTTAAAAAGGCTTATCTCACGATAAGCCTTTTTTTTATGATGATTTTTTAAATCATCCAAAGTTAAAAAGAATAGACAAATGTCCCCTCGAGTGCAGTCGAGAGGTTCCAAAATAAGTCTCGACTGCGCTCGACCAGATAAAAAGTAAAATGAAAAAATTACAGTTTAAAACAATTCACAAAACAAAGATTGCAGATACCGTTACGCCGGTAGGTTTGTACCTGCGTTTTAGAGACAAATACGCTAACACTTTGTTGTTAGAAAGTTCAGATTATCATAGTAAAGAAGAAAGTTTCTCTTTTATTGCCGTGGAGCCAATTGTTTCTATGAAAGTAGATAATTATCAGTTTTCTGTTTCTCACAAAGGAACACAACTAGATGAACAACCTATCAATAAAAACTTTTATGAGTTATTCGATAAATTCACCAATTCTATAGAATTAGAGTGTCCTGACGAATTAAAATCATTCAACGGATTGTACGGGTATACTACTTTTGATTCTGTTCAGTATTTTGAGAATATTCAATTTACTAACAAAAAAGCACCTTCTGCAATTCCAGAAATGCAGTACAGTTTTTACCGTTTTATTATTGCCATCAATCATTTTAATGATGAAATGACATTGATAGAAAATATAGAAGAAGGTACAGAATCTCGTATTAAAGAAGTTCAAACTATTATCGATGCACAAGCATTTAATACGCAGAAATTCGAAATTGTAGGCGAAGAAACTTCCAATGTTACAGGCGAAGAATTTAAAGACTATGTAAGAAAAGCAAAATCGCATTGTAAAAGAGGCGATGTTTTTCAACTAGTATTATCACGCCAATTTCAACAAAAATTTAAAGGAGACGAATTCAATGTGTATAGAGCATTGCGTTCTATAAATCCGTCGCCATATTTATTTTATTTCGATTACGGATCTTTCAAATTAATGGGCTCTTCACCAGAAGCACAAATTAAAATTTCTGGAGGTAGAGCCACTATCAACCCTATTGCAGGTACGTTTAGAAGAACGGGAGATATGGCAGAAGACATTAAGTTGGGTAAAAAATTATCCGAAGATAAAAAGGAAACGGCAGAACACGTAATGTTGGTAGATTTAGCACGTAACGATTTAAGCAAACATGCCGATAAAGTTACGGTAGAGGTTTTTAAAGAAGTACAGTATTTTAGCCATGTAATTCACTTGGTTTCTACGGTTAGAGGTAAGATTAAAGGAAACCCAATAGAAATTGTTGGAGACACTTTTCCTGCCGGAACTTTAAGTGGAGCGCCAAAGTACAAAGCAATGGAGCTGATCGATAAATATGAAAATCAAACCCGTGGTTTTTATGGTGGAGCAGTCGGAATTATCGGTTTAGATGGTTCTGTAAATTTAGCGATTGCCATTCGTTCTTTTGTGAGTAAGAACAACGTTTTGTACTCGCAAGCAGGCGCAGGAATCGTTATTCATTCCGATGAAGAAAAGGAATTACAAGAAGTAAATAATAAATTAGCAGCGTTAAATAAAGCGTTAATTTTAGCAGAAAACATATAAAGTATCCAGCAAGGTTTTCAAAACCTTGTAGGCATAAAATAAAAAGAGATTGATTTTAATTTGGGCGTTTTAACGGGCTTTCATTACTCGCTTTTTTTGAGAAAAACAAAAAAGAGCTCAAACAGACCATTCAATCCCTAACGCGAAATTGAGTATTAAGTCATTACGAGGAGTTTTTCCGACGAAGTAATCTCTTAATTAATAAACAGATTGCCACAGCAAATGAAAAATTTGCTTCGCAATGACAATTAGAAAAAACATGAAAATATTAATTTTAGATAATTACGATTCGTTTACCTACAATTTGGTACACATGGTAGAAAAAATTACAGGAAACTTTCCTGCGGTTTTTAGAAATGACGAAATCAGTATTGCAGATGTAGGTACGTATGATATCATTATGTTATCTCCAGGTCCAGGAATTCCGGATGAAGCAGGAATCTTAAAAGAAGTCATTAAAACATACGCAGGCATAAAACCAATATTCGGAGTTTGTTTAGGTTTGCAAGCAATTACAGAAGTTTTTGGTGGCAAAATCATCAATTTAGACGATGTTTTTCACGGAGTTGCTACAGAGATGAAAGTAACAGATAAAAACGCGACTATTTTTAAAGATGTTCCAGAAACATTTATGGCGGCACGTTATCATTCTTGGGCAGCAACAGACGAAGGTTTTCCAGAAGAAATACAAGTAACAGCAAGAGATGAAGATGGTTTAATTCAGGCAATTGAGCACAAAATATTTCCAATTTCTGCGGTTCAGTTTCACCCAGAATCTATTTTAACAGACGTTGGTGAGCAGTTGGTTACAAATTTTATAAATAGTGTAAAAAAGTAATGTCATTACGAGAGAAACGAAGTAATCTCATTTTTAATTAAAAGATTGCCACATCAAATTATCATTTGATTCGCAATGACAAGTAAGAATTATGAAAGCAATTTTAAACAAATTATATAATCACGAAAGATTGTCTAAATCTGAAGCAAAACAAATCTTAAAAGATATTGCTGCAGAGAAATACAATGATGCTCATTTAGCATCATTTATGACTGTTTTTATGATGCGCCCAATTACCGCAAATGAACTTGCTGGTTTTAGAGATGCGTTAATGGAATTGGCTATAAGAGTAGATTTATCAGATTATAATACCATAGATATTGTTGGTACTGGTGGTGATGGAAAAGATACCTTCAATATATCAACCTTAACTTCTTTTATTGTTGCAGGAACAGGACAAAAAGTAGCAAAACACGGTAATTATTCTGTGTCTTCTCAATCTGGTTCTTCAGATATGTTAGAAAGTTTTGGGTACAATTTTACCAATGATGTAAGTGTTTTAAGAGAACATCTAGAAAAGGCAAATATTTGTTTTTTACATGCGCCTAAATTTCATCCAGCAATGAAAGCTGTAAGTGGAACAAGAAAAGCGTTGGCGTTAAAAACGTTCTTTAATATGTTAGGTCCTTTGGTAAACCCAAGTTCGCCAAAAAACCACATGCTAGGGACTTTTAATTTGGAAGTTGCACGTTTGTACAATTATATTTTACAAGAAGAAGACATCAATTATGGTATTATTCACGCGTTAGATGGTTATGATGAAATTTCGTTAACAAGCGGATTTAAGTTCTTCACGAAGTATGGAGAACAAATTATAAATCCAGAAGATTTAGGGCAGAAAAGAATTCAGCAATCAGAAATATTTGGAGGAAATTCTGTTGCAGATGCAGCTACCATTTTTAAATCTATTATAGGAGGAAACGGAACGGAAGCTCAGAATAACGTAGTGTTAACAAATGCAGCTTTTGCTTTAACTATTGTAGATGATACCAAGTCTTTTGAAACTGCTTTTGCAGAAGCTAAAGATTCGTTATTTGGATTGAAAGCAAAACAAACATTAGAGAAGTTAGTGAGTTTATAATTAGAACGTCATTACTAATGAGGTTACGAGTGAAGTAATCTGTTTATAAAAAGAGATTGCTTCGTTCCTCGCAATGACAGAAGTAAAATAAATAGTAATAAATAAAACGTCATTCCGAAGATTATTGAAATTAAAATATTTTTTAATTGAAGATACTCAAACGAAGTTTGTGACTGAAGGAATCTTGTAATTTGAATTAACAGATTGCTTCGTACCTCGCAATGACAGAATATATAAGAAATGACAATTTTAGATAAAATAATAGCATTTAAAAAGAAGGAAATTGCTAAGATAAAAGCAGAAGTTCCTGTTCAGAATTTAGTGAAAAGTCCTAGTTTTGGAAGAACAACTTTTTCATTAAAAAAATCTTTGTTAGAAGTTGGTTCTACCGGAATTATTGCAGAGTTTAAACGTCAATCTCCATCAAAAGGAATCATTAACGACCAAGCAACTATTGCAGAGGTTACCAATGGGTATTTAGATGCCAATGTAGCGGCACAATCAATCTTAACAGATACTTCATTTTTTGGAGGAACGATGGCAGATTTAATGGAAGCAAGAATCATTAATCAACAAAAACCTATTCTTAGAAAAGATTTTATTGTTGATGGATTTCAAATTGTAGAAGCAAAAGCCATTGGCGCCGATGTCATTTTATTAATTGCTTCTTGTTTGACTGCTACAGAACTAAAAAACTACGGAAATCTAGCGGCAGATTTAGGGTTAGAGGTTTTGTATGAAATTCATACCCAAGAAGATTTAGATAAAATTAACGATTTAGATAATAAGATTATCGGTATTAATAATAGAAATCTAAATACTTTTGAAGTAGATTTAGAACATTCGATTAAATTGGCTGGTCAAATTCCTGATACTTGTTTAAAGGTTTCAGAAAGCGGAATTTCTGATCCAAAGATAATTACAGGATTGAAAGAATTTGGTTTTCAAGGTTTTTTAATAGGAGAAAACTTTATGAAAACAGACAACCCGGGAGAAGCTTGTTTAGAATTTATCAATCAAATTAGATAAATATGAAACTGAAAGTTTGCGGAATGAAATTCACCGAAAATATCCAACAAGTTGCAGCGTTGCAACCTGATTATTTGGGCTTTATTTTCTATGAAAAATCAAAAAGAAATTTTGAAGGAATTATTCCAGAATTTTCTAATTCGATAAAAAAAACGGGTGTTTTTGTAAATGAATATATAGAGATTGTTATTTCTTTAGTTGAAGAATATAGATTAGAAGCTATTCAGTTACACGGAGATGAATCTGTTGAATATGTTATCAATTTAAAAAAGCAATTAGCAGAAAATAGAGTTTTGTTTATTGAAGAAAACAAGACGATAAAAAAGCAAAAAAACAAACACTACATTTCTAAAAATGAAGTTGAGGTTATTAAAGTATTCGGAATTAAAGACGAATTTAATTTTGATGTTTTGAAGCCTTATTTAGAAGTTGTAGATTTCTTTCTGTTTGATACTAAAGGTAAAGAAAGAGGCGGAAACGGAACAAAATTTGATTGGTCTGTTTTAGAAAAATATCCTTTTGAAAAACCTTTCTTTTTAAGTGGAGGAATCGGTTTAGAAGATGTAGAAGAAGTACAAAAAATATTGAAATCTAATTTACCAATTTACGCTTTAGATGTAAATAGTAAATTTGAAAGTAAACCAGGAGTTAAGAAAATAGAAGAGTTAGAAAAATTTAAAAATAAAATATCTAGGTAATTGTGTAAAAGTTGAATTGTGTAAAAAAGCACATCAACAATTACACGATTAAACAAATAAACAATTACACAATTTAAGATATGAAATCAAAATTTCACCCAGACAAAAATGGTTATTACGGACAATTTGGAGGTGCTTTTATCCCAGAATTGTTATATCCGAATGTAAAGGAGTTAGAAGATAATTACCTTCAAATTTTAGAATCGGAAGAGTTTCAAGAAGAATATAAATCCTTATTAAAAGATTACGTTGGTCGCCCAAGTCCGTTGTATTTGGCAAAACGTTTGTCAGAAAAATACGGTGCTTTTATTTATTTAAAACGAGAAGATTTAAACCATACAGGAGCACATAAAGTAAACAATACGATTGGTCAGATTTTGGTTGCTAAGAAATTAGGGAAAACTAAGATTATAGCAGAAACAGGTGCAGGGCAACATGGTGTCGCTACCGCTACAGTTTGTGCTTTAATGGGCTTAGAGTGTACTGTTTTTATGGGAGAAAAAGACATTGAGCGTCAAGCGCCAAATGTTGCACGTATGAAAATGTTGGGTGCAAAAGTAATTCCTGCTTTAAGCGGAAGTAGAACTTTAAAAGACGCAACAAATGAAGCGATAAGGTATTGGATTCAGCATCCAGAAACGTTTTACTTAATTGGTTCTGTAGTTGGTCCGCATCCGTACCCAGATATGGTTGCACGTTTACAAGCAGTAATTTCAGAAGAAATGAAATGGCAGCTAAAAGAGAAAACAGGTAAAGAAAATCCGGATACAATTATAGCTTGTGTTGGTGGAGGATCTAATGCTGCTGGGGCTTTTTATCACTATATGGATGATGAAGAGGTAGAACTAATAGCAGTAGAGGCTTCTGGTTTAGGAGTTAATTCTGGTGAAAGTGCTGCCACTTCTCAATTAGGACAAGTAGGAATTATTCATGGTTCTAAAACCATTTTAATGCAAGATGAATACGGACAAATTGTTGAACCTTATTCTATTTCAGCAGGTTTAGATTATCCGGGAGTTGGCCCTTTACATGCGTTTTTATACGAAAGTAAAAGAGCTAAGTTTATGGATGCTACAGATAAAGAAGCATTGGCAGCAGCATATGAATTAACTAGAATTGAGGGAATTATTCCTGCCTTAGAAAGTGCGCATGCTTTGGCTGTTTTATCAAAAATTAAATTTAAAAAGGACCAAGTTGTGGTGGTTAATTTATCGGGTAGAGGAGATAAAGATTTAGAAACGTTTATCAATCATTTAGAAGAATAATGAGTTCTAAAATAGCACATATTGAAAGTGAGTTGGTGTCTTTAAGAGAAGATTTAAAGAACCATCAACTTTATAAAAAGTTAAATTCTATAGAAGATATAAAAACTTTTATGGAAGCACATGTTTTTGCCGTTTGGGATTTTATGTCGCTTTTAAAAGCATTGCAAATCAACTTAACAACGGTTTCAATTCCTTGGATTCCGAAGAAGAACACCAACTTAGTTCGTTTTATCAACGAAATTACGTTGGCAGAAGAAAGTGACGTTAATAAAGATGGTGTTTTAAAAAGTCATTATGAAATGTATTTAGATGCAATGCAAGAAATGAATGCAGATTGCTCTAAAATAGCAGGTTTTATTGATGAAATTTCTAAAGGTGAAGACGTTGTAAAATCGATTGAAAAATTATCGATTCATAAGAGTATAAAAGACTTTGTTGCGTATACTTTTAAAATAATTGATACTAAAGAAGATCATAAAATTGCAGCAGCTTTTACATTTGGTAGAGAAGATATTATACCAGATATGTTTTTAAAAATTGTTGGTGAAACAACTTTAAAAAGTAATAAAAAGTTTGATAATTTTATCTATTATTTAGAAAGACA
Organism: Polaribacter sp. HaHaR_3_91; assembly: GCF_019278525.1. Lineage (NCBI taxonomy): Bacteria > Pseudomonadati > Bacteroidota > Flavobacteriia > Flavobacteriales > Flavobacteriaceae > Polaribacter > Polaribacter sp. HaHaR_3_91. The sequence goes on along the minus strand of NZ_CP058986.1, from coordinate 3,254,593 downwards.
TATTGAGTTAGATGGAGATGAACACGGACCTTTATCATTACAAATGATTGAGGAATTATGTGGTAATGACGATAAGAAATGGCAAGAAGTTTTAGAGGTTGCTAAAGAATCTTTGCAAGTAAGAATTAATTTGTGGAGTGCTGTAGAAGAAGAATTAAAAAGTAAAAACGAACCAATTTTAGCATGAAAAAATTAGAAACAATCTTTCAGGAAAAGAAAAATTTATTATCGATTTATTTTACTTGTGGTTATCCTAAATTAGATGATACTACTAAGGTAATTACTGCATTAGAAAAAAGTGGTGTAGATTTTATAGAAGTTGGTTTACCATATTCAGATCCTTTAGCAGATGGTCCTACGATACAAGAAAGTAGCCAAAAAGCATTAGAAAACGGAATTAATTTAGACATTATATTCGATCAATTAATGACGATTAAAGACACTAATAAAACACCTTTAGTTTTAATGGGGTATTTAAATCAGATGATTAAATATGGTGAGGATAAGTTTTGTCAGAAAGTAGTAGATTGTGGTATAGAAACGGTTATTCTTCCAGATTTACCAATGGTAGAGTTTGAAAATCATTATAAAGCATTGTTTGAAAAATACGGAATTACAAGTGTATTTTTAATTACTCCGCATACATCCGAAGAAAGAATTAGAAAAATAGATGCGTATTCTAAAGCGTTTATTTATGTAGTTGCTTCTGCTTCTATTACCGGTGCAAAAGGCGATATATCTAATCAACAAATTGCATATTTCGAAAGAATTAAAAACATGAACTTGCAAAGTAATTTAATTGTTGGTTTTGGTATTTCTGATAAACAAACTTTTACAACTGCTTGTAAATATTCAAACGGAACCATTATTGGTTCTGCATTTATAAAGAACTTAGGAGAAAATGGTATTGATAAAATTGATGATTTTATTAAACCTATAATAAGTTAAGAAACTCTTAAATATTTCTTAAAGAGTATTTAAAAAAACGTTATAAACTTAATAAAGTTTAATTTGGTCATTAAAACCTCAGTAATAATGATTAAAAAGACTTTATTTTTTTATGCAGTTCTATTTAGTACAACTGTTTTAATTGCTCAAAGCACCTTAATAAGAATGCCATCTATAAGCCCAGACGCTTCTAAGATGGCATTTAGTTTTGATGGTGATATTTGGGTTCTCGATTTAAAAACAAATCAGCCTAAAAGGCTAACAATTCATCAAGCTTATGAGACCAGTCCTACATGGAATTCAGAAAGTAATCAGTTAGTTTTTACTTCTAATAGAAGAGGAAATACAAACATTTTTAAAACAGGTTTAAACGGAGGAATCCCTAAACAATTAACCTACTATCCTACAACAGATACACCGAGTCAGTGGAATGCTGATGGAGAAATTATATTTTCAAGTAATAGAATTTATAAAGGAACAGAAAGAGAAACATCAATTTATAAAATTAACGAAAACGGAGAAACTCCTAATCGTTTTATGACTGCTTTAGGTAGTCAGGCTTCTATATCGCCTAACGGTAATTTAGTTGCTTTTGTAAAAGGAACTTGTAGAATTTCTAGAGAAGATTATAACGGTCCTGCACAAAGAGATATTTGGATTTATAATATAAAGACCCAAGAATATCATCAAATTACTACAAGTAACAAAAACGATCATTCTCCGTTTTGGGATGCGCAAAGCAATTTGTTTTATATAGGTGCAGAAAGCGGTAGATATAATATTTATAAAACTTTATTAAATACAAACGGTAGCAAAAATGGTACAGAAAATAAGTTAACAGATTTAAAAGTTAATGGTGTTTTATCTTACTCTGTAAGTAACAATGGTACTATTATTTACAACAGCGGATTAGATGTTTTTAAAATAGAAAATGGATCAACATCAAAAATAAACCTAAACTTAGCAACAGATAATAGATTTGAGTTAGAAGAAACAGAGACGGTTTCTAGCGGAATTAAAGATTTAAATGTTTCGCCAAACGGAAAATTAATAGCGTTAAGTATTAACGGAGAAATTTTTGTGAAAGAAAATAATAAGGATAAAAAGAAAACAAATAATGTTAGTAATAATCCTTTTAAAGATGATAATCCTTTTTGGATAGACGATAATACATTAGGTTTTTTATCAGATAGAAACGGTCAAAATGAGCTATATAAAGTTGTTTCTACAGATGATAAAGTAAACTTAAGTAGAAGCCTAAAAACGAAAGTTACAAAACTAACAAAAAGTAAAATTGATGTTTTTGAACCATTAGTTTCGCCAAACGGAAAGAAAATTTCTTATAGAATTGGTAGAGGACAATTGGTAATTGCAGATTTAAAAGAGGGTAAAATAGTTAACGTTAAAAGTTATTCAGATACATGGGCAGCAGCAGAAGGTGTAGCCTGGAGCCCGGACAGTAAGTACATTGCATATTCTCAAGATGATTTAAATTTTGATAGTGAAATCTATATTCAATCTATAGAAAATCCATCTAAAAAGATAAATGTTTCTATGCATCCTAGGTCAGATTCTTCTCCGGCTTGGAGTCCAGACGGAAAAAAACTTTCTTTTGTTTCTAATAGAGCAGGAGATAGAGGAGGTATTAATTACGATACTTGGATGATTTGGTTACAAAAATCTGATTGGGAAAAAACCAAAACAGATTTTGAAGAAGGAGATTATTACAGTTCTAAAGAAGATGTTAAAAGCAAGGATGAAAAGAAAGTTGTTGATGTAAAAATTGATGAAGATAAAATTTACGACAGACTTGTACAGTTAACAAATTGGGCAGGTAATGAAAGCGGAAGATTTTTTAGTGCAGATAGTAAGAGTATTTATATTGCAGCTTTAGATGCAACAACAGGTGAAAGTGGTTTGTATAAATTAGACTTAAAAGGAGGCAAACCAAAATTAGTTAAAGGTGTTGGTGGTTTACGCGGTTATAGTTTACATAAGGATAATTTATATTATGCTGCAGAAGGAAAGTTAAAATCTTTAAACTTAAAATCTGATAAAGTTTTATCATTTTCTCATTCAGCTACCTATACAACAAACTTTAGTAAACTAAATGAACAAGTTTTTGAAGAAGGTGTTAGGGCAATTACTGCAGGTTTTTATGATCCTAAGTTTCATGGATATAATTGGGATAAAATTGTAGAAAGATACCGACCAATGGTTTTAGCAGCCGAAAGTAAACATGACTATTCTTTTATGTTTAACAATATGTTAGGGCAGTTAAATGCAAGTCATATGGGATATAGAGGTAAAACGCCAGAAAAAGTTTCTAATGATAATATTGGTTTATTAGGTTTGGATGTTTCTAATGTAAAAAAAGGAGTGAAAATAAACTTTATCTTACCAAACTCTACAGCAACAAAAAACAATGTTTCTTTGCAAAAAGGAGATGTTATTACCACTGTAAATGGAGTAGAAATTAAAGAAAATACTAACTTTTATAGTTTGTTAAAAAATACTTCTGAAAATGAAATCTTATTAAATCTAGCTGATAAAAGAGAAATTGTGGTAAGAACAGAATCTACGAGAACGATTAGTAATTTACGTTATGAAGAATGGATAAACTCTAGAAAAAAGTTAGTAGATGAATATTCTAACGGACAATTAGGATATATTCATATACAAGGAATGAATTTACCAAGTTTTGAGCGTTTTGAAAGAGAGTTAAAAGCAAGTGGTTATGGTAAAAAAGGAATTGTAATAGATGTTAGAAATAATGGTGGAGGTTGGACTACAGACCGTTTAATGGCTGTTTTAACAGTGCAACAACATTCTTACACTGTACCAAGAGGAGCAACTGATAATTTACAAAGAGATAACAAAAATTTCTCTGGCAATTATCCTTTTAACGAAAGAGCTTTATTGGCTGTAAATACAAAGCCTTTAGTTGCTTTAACAAATGAAAGCAGTTATTCTAATGCAGAAATTTTTGCACACGCATTTAAAAGTTTTAAGTTAGGTAAAGTAGTAGGGCAACCAACCTTTGGAGCTGTAATTTCTACAGGTTCTCAAAGATTGCAAGATGGTTCTATTAGAATGCCTTATAGAGCTTGGTATGTTAAAGAATCTGGTATGAATATGGAAAACGGACCTGCAGTACCAGATATTTTAGTACAAAATAAACCGGGATGGAAAGCAAGGGGAGAAGATGATCAGTTAAAGAAAGCTGTAGAGGTTTTATTGCAAGATTTAAATTAGTGAATAAATAATAAGCATAAAAAAAGCGAAACTTAATAAGTTTCGCTTTTTTTTGTAGTTTAAAAACTAGTCTAGTTATTAACGCTAATTAATTTTACATCAAAGGCTAAAGGAGTATAACCAGGAATAGCGCCACTTCCGTACTGTCCATAACCCAAAGTATAAGGGACTAAAAGAATGCCTTCTCCACCTTCTTTAAAGTATGTAATGCCTTCTGTCCAACCAGCAATTACTTGACTTAAATTAAAGTCTATTCCAGACACAGTGCTTTCATCAAAAGTCTCTCCGTTTAAAAAAGTTCCTTTGTAAGAAACAGTTACGTTAGAAGTACTTGTTGGTTGTGCTCCTGTTCCTTCTGTATTTATAACGTAATATAAACCAGACTCTGTTTTTATAGCATCTAAATCGTTGTCATCAATATATTTTAAAATAGCAACTTCATTTTGTGCCTCATAACTATCATGAACAGCTAAAACTTCTATTTCAAAAACTAAAACAGTTCCACAAGGAATAGATCCAGTAGAGTTTCCAGATTCTCCAAAAGCTAATTCAGAAGGAATAATTAAAGTTCCACTTCCTCCTTCTTTAAATAGTTGAATTCCTTCACTTAATCCTGGGATTAATGTGCTTAAATTTAGAGCGATAGATTCACTTTCTGCATTACCAGTTCCGTCTAAAAAATATGTTTTATATTTAACATCTACAATAGAATTTTCAGTTGGAGTTTCTCCTGTACCTTCATTGTTTACAGTATAATATAAGCCAGATTCAGTCTTTGTAGTTATTAAGTCTTTACTCTCAATATATTCAACAATGTCTTCATCTGTTTGAGGTGTACAAGTAGTTTCATCATCGCTAATACAAGAGGTAAAAAGAATTACTGATAAAAAAAGTGTTAAGTAGGATTTCATTTTATAGTTTTAAAATTTCGGGCTAATATAAAATAATTAAAAATCATTATAAATTAAAATTTTATAAACTATTCCTGAAATTTTGTTATATTATTCACTAAAATAAATAAGGAATTACCAAAAGAGCTAAAAATAGATCTCTATCAGTAGAATTAGAAGGAGGGAACTATGCATGGTGTACTTGTGGTTTGTCTGAAAATAAACATTTATGTGATGGTTTTCATAAATAATAATGTTACTCTTAAATAATTAGGATCGACAATTATTTTATGTTTTACAAACCTTTTTTTATATTGATGTTAAGTTCTCAAGTGTTTTTACTTCACTTATTTTTTTGTTTTAATTCCCTTTAATTATTAGTGTTAGAAAGAAAACTTCTTAAATTTGAATATTAATTTGATTATGGTTAAAAATTTAATTAGATATTTTAAGGGCATTTATTTTATTAAAGCATTTTTAGTTGCTTTAGCCATGGTAATTGCTGTAATTGTCTCTGTATATTTTTTCGATAGTTTTGATGTAGGGTTTAGTGTTGCTTTAGGCGCTATTTTATGTGCACCATCAGATGTCTCAGGTAGTGTGAAACATAAGTTTTATGGAATGTTAGCGTCTCTAATTTTAGCTTTCTCTATCACATTTTTAATTGGTTATTTTAACAATTACCTTCCTGTTTTAGTTCCTTTACTAATCATTTTAGTCTTTTTAATTTCTTATATTTCTGTATTTGGTTTTAGGGCTTCTTTAATTTCCTTATCCGGTTTAATTGCTTTGGTTTTGGCTTTTGGACATCAAAGCACAGAAATTAGTATTTTAGAACATTCATTATTTATTGTCTTAGGAGGTGTTTGGTATTTAGTTTTAGCAATTTCAACACAATTGTTATTACCTAGAGTTCAGGCGGACTTTTTATTTGTTGAATTGTTGGAGAAAACAGCAGAATTTATAAAAATAAGAGGAAAACTGTTAGCGGAAGAAAATGATAGAACAAGTCTCTTAAAGGAAAACTTTAAATTGCAAACAGCTATTAATGAACTTCAAGAGAATATTCGGGAAGTTGTTTTAGAAAAAAGATTCAATTCCGGGTTTAGTAATAGAACAAGACGTCAGCAATTAATTTTTTCTAAAATTATTGAAATCTATGAGCTTGCTATTTCAAATGCCATTGATTATGACAAATTCGATACTTTATTTAAAGAGCACCACGAGAAAGTAGATGAGTTTAAACTTTTAATTTTTGAAGTTTCAGATAAACTAAATCACATTTCAAAAGTTATTCTAAAGGAAGAAAAACTTACGTATAAAAATAATTTTAAGGTTTTAATAAAAAAAATAGAAAATCATATTCAAATTTATAAAGTAGATATTGGCTTGCCAGAATCTAGAGAAGGAGTAATTTTTCTATTAAATTATAAAGCGTATCAAGAAAAACAAATTAGTAATTTAATGGATATCGTTAGAATTTTAGATAACTATTCTAAAAACGATAAAATTAGAGCTATTAAAGACGCGGAACAGTTTTTAACGCCTCAAGATTATGATGTTAAAAAACTAAAAGCAAATTTCACTTTTAAGTCACCTATCTTTAGACATTCTTTACGATTAACGCTTACCATGCTTATTGGTTTTGCTATTGGTTTTGTTATAGAAATGCAGCAATCTTATTGGATTTTGTTAACGATAGTCGTTATAATGAGACCTAGTTATGGTTTAACTAAAGAAAGAACAAAGAACAGGGTAGTAGGTACGTTAATAGGAGCAGCTGTAGGAGTTGGAATTATTTTTTTAACTCAAAATCCAGTAATTTATGCTGTAATAGCTGCCGTTTCTTTAATAATAGGTTTTTCTTTAGTGAAGGAAAATTATAGAAATGCAGCAGCTTTTATTACGCTATATGTTATTTTTATGTATGCTTTAATTCACCCTAATATTTTAACGGTTATTCAGTTTAGGGTGATTGATACTCTTATTGGTTCTATGCTAGCATACGTTGCAAATTATCTTTTTTGGCCTGCTTGGGAAGCTAAAAATATTAAGGAAGTTTTATCGAAATCAATTGAAGGTTTTTCAGAGTTTTTAAAACAAATAGCTATTTTTTATCACGAGAAAGGAGAAGTGCCTACTGTATATGCTTTGGCCAGAAAAGAAGCCTTTTTACAAGTAGGAAACTTAAATGCGGCGTATCAAAGATTAGCACAAGAACCAAAATCTAGACAAGAAAATATTGCAGTATTTTATGAACTTATAACCATAATTAATACGTATTTGTCTTCTCTTTCTTCTTTAGGGATGTATATTAGAACGAATGAAACAGGTAAGGTGCCCGAACAATTTGAAGTTTATATTAAGCACATTTTATCCAATTTAGAAATAGCGATGGAACTCTTAAATAATTCGGAATCTACCATTTGTTTGGATACAGAAGAGTTAGGTTTTGCTGCCAAGAACTATGATGATTATTTTCAAAGTTTATCAAACCAAAGAGACAAAGAAATAGCAAAGGGATTGCCTATTACAAAAGAAATGAGATCTCAATTACACGAAACACAAATGGTCTCTGAACAGGTTAGGTGGTTGTTAAGCTTGTCTGAAAGTTTGATAAAAAACATTAAGAAAGTTTAGTCTTTTATCAAACTTATATTCAATTTAGAAAGTGTTTTTAATAAACTTTTTCACCATTTAAGAAAGTAGAAACGGCCTTTGTATTCGGTATATTATTGCCTTTAACCTTCATAATATCTTGATTTAGAATTACAAAATCTGCAAATTTACCAACTTCAATAGAACCTTTTTCGTCTTCTTCAAAATTAGAATAAGCTGCCCAAATGGTCATTCCTTTTAAAGTTTCTTCTCTGGTTAAGGCATTTTCCATCTGAAAACCATTTTCAGGATAATTGTTGAGGTCTTTTCTGATAGTAGCAGCGTAAAACGTTAAATATGGATTTACTTGCTCTACTGGAAAATCGGTGCCCAAAGCAATTTTTCCATATGTATTTAATAAGTCTTTAAAAGCATAAGCACCTTTTATTCGCTCTTTTCCGATTCTATCTTTTGCCCAATACATATCTGAAGTTGCATGCGTTGGTTGTACAGAAGGTAATATATTATCAAAGTTTTTAAAATCATCAGGAGCAATAATTTGTGCATGTTCTATTCTCCAACGTCTGTCTTTTTCATCTTTTAAAACTTCTTTATAGGTTTTTAAAAGCCAAGTATTTGCAGAATCTCCAATAGCGTGCGTGTTCATTTGAAAATTGGATGCAGCAATTTGTCTTGCAATTTCTTGATATCTCTCTGGGCTATAAATTAAGGCACCAAAATGGTTTTCTCTATCAGAATATGGTATGCGCATTGCAGCTCCTCTAGAACCTAAAGCGCCGTCTCCATACACTTTAAAAGAACGAACGTTTAATCTGTCAGTTTTTACAATGCCGTTGTTAATATAATAATCTATTTCTTGTTGATTATCGCCAGAAACCATTGCATAAATACGCATTTTTAAATTTCCAACTTGTTGTAAACTATCAATTAGTTCAATTGTTTTTTTGTTGATTCCTGCATCATCCACTGTGGTTAATCCATAAGAAAAAGAAATTTTTTGAGCATCTAATAATCCTTGAATTGCTTCTTGATTTGTAGTTTCTGGAAACTTAATAAAATCCATGGCAGCATCAATTAAGACTCCAGTTAATTCGCCATCTTTCAAAATAATTTCTCCACCAGAAACTTTGGTGTCTTTTGTTATCTCAGATAAGTTTAATGCAGCTTGATTTACTAACAAGGCATGTCCATCAACCCTACCAACTGCAACAGGAGTTGTTGGAAATAATTGATCTAATTTTTCTTTAGTAGGAAACTCTTTTACTTCCCAATCGTTTTGATCCCATCCACGACCCGTAATAAAAGTGACGTTTTTTTCTTTTTGAAAATCGACAATCTTCTCTAAAACTTCATCGTAACTTTTAGTGCCTTCTAGAGATACTTTTTGTTGCTGTAATCCCATTCTGAAAAAATGACAATGAGCATCAATTAAACCAGGTACAATTGTTTGATTTTTTGCATCAACTATATTTTTAGATTGATATTTTTCTTGAATTTCTTTCGAAGTTCCTACAGCAATAAACTTTCCACCCTTTATAGCAAAAGCTTCTGCTTTGTCAAAATTATTATTAACAGTATAAGCATTTGAATTGATAACAATTAAATCTGCTTGCTGTTTGTTATTACAAGAAAGCAGTGCAATTGATATGGTGAAAAAGAAAAGAAGTTGTTTCATTTTGGTTTATTCTAGGTTTATGAATTTAGATAAATAAGGTATGATAAATACATCAATAAAAATTGTAACGGAATTCTAATAATAGCTATTTTTTTAGATCCAATAGCAGGTCTTTCTTTAGTAACGTCCCAAATATGAATGGGAAGAAAAAGAACCATCAGCATAAAAATACCTATTGCAGCATATTTTACGGTTGATGGAAAAAATAAGCCTAAGCCTAAACAGAATTCAATAATCCCTGCAATATAATTTACCAATCGTTTCGGTAAAAAATCGGGGATAAAGTGTTTAAAAATATCCGGTTTTATAACGTGCATAATTCCTGCGAAGCAGAATAAAATACCGAAAAATATTTTTAAAATTAGAATGAAAATGTCCATGGAATTACGGTTTTACCGGAGTATTGTTATATAAATATTTATCCATTAGATAAATAATGCTTGCCATTGAGGCACTACCTAACTCTAACTCGCGTTTGTTTACTTTGTCAAAAGTATCTGTACTTGTATGGTGATAATCAAAATAACGTTGAGAATCGGGTCTGTAACCAACCAAGGTTACATTTTCTGCTTTAAGCGGACTAATATCTGCACCAGAACCGCCTTTGTCTAAATCGTGTAAACCATAAGGCGATAATAGTTTTTTCCAGCTTTGTAATAATTTTGTATTAACAGTATTAGCATCAATAGAAAAACCTCTAGGTGTATGTCCGCCACCATCAGATTCTAAAGCTCCAATATGGTTTTCTTTGTTTAGTTTTGCTAATTCAGCATATTTTTTAGCACCTTTTGTTCCGTTTTCTTCATTCATAAAAAAGACAACTCGTAAGGTGTTTTTAGGCTTAATGTTATTTTTTTTAAATAAGTAAGCAACTTCTAAAGATTGTACAATTCCTGTACCATCATCATGTGCGCCTTCTGCTAAATCCCAAGAATCTAAATGCCCACCAACAACAAAAACATTTTCTGGAGTTTCAGAACCTTTAATTTCTCCAACAACATTAAAAGAAGGAGCGTCTGGTAAAGTTTCGCAATTTTGTTTAAGGTAGAATTTTAAATTAGGATTTGCTTTTAAATCATCACTTAAAATATTTGCAGCTCTAGAGCTTATTGCAGCAGTAGGTATGTGTTTTTCTTTAGGTAAATCTCCATAACTCATGGTTCCTGTATGCGGATAGTCATCAACAGCATTGGTCATAGAACGTACAATTACACCTTTTGCACCAAAGTTTCCACAAACAGCAGCTCCTTTAACACGTTGGTCTACACAACCTCCATATGCTTCAAAGGTTTTTATTAAAGTATTATCAAACGGACGATTAAAAAAAATGATTTTACCTTTCATTTTATCGCCTAAAGCTGTTGCTTCTTCTAAACTTTTTACTTCTATAACTTCTGCTAAAACACCTTCTTTAGAAGTTGCAATAGAAAAGCCTAAAGCACAAATAGGCACATTTTTTTGAACACCGTTTATTGCATAATTAGCAACTTCCTTTTCGCCACGAACCCAATGAGGCACCATAACAGGTTGTAGCCAAACAGAATCTAAACCAACTTCTTTCATTAATCCTTCTCCCCAAATAACGGCCTTTTCAGCTTCTGGAGAACCGGACAAACGACCACCAATATTCTGAGTTAAATCTCGTAACCATTCATAAGATTTACCTTCTGTTAAAGCAGTGTTGAATAGTGTTTTTATTTTAGTGGAATCAATTTTTTCTTCTGCAGAAAATTGGGTATTGTCTATTGGTTTTTCTTGTTTTTGATTACAAGAAATTAGTAAGATTGATGATAAGAATAGGAGTAGTAATTTTTTCATGTTGGGTAGTTTATTTGATTCTATAAAGCTACAAAAATGAAATGACTATTTATTTAATTTGAAAATGAATATGATCATCATGTCTAACGGCACCACAACCATGAAATCTAATTTTAGAATTACGGAGGTTTAACCTATTTTTAAGATGAGGTTCTATAAAAATTTTACTAATCGCATCTTCTTTTAATATTTGTATAATAAGGTTTTTGGTTGCTTTTTCTGATATTTTTAAATCTGAGTGGAAGCTGCCAAACGTAAAATACTGAGTAAAGTCATATTGCCAAAACCCTTTTTTCTTACAAATATTGGTTTGATTATTTTCATTATTTTTTGGAGCTACAAAGATTCCGTAGCCACTATTAGACGGTTTCGCATTTGTATTTATACCTTTTTCGGTTTGATATATAAATGATATGTCAATCTTTTTACCATCATTATGACTTAAATGTGGGAGCAGTGGAAAGCCATTAAAAAAAGGGAAATTTGCATCTAAATAAATAACTTTTAGAGAAGGCGATTCTTTTTTTATTTTTAAAGAAATATTTGTCAATACTTTTTGCATTTTAGGCGTTACATAATTTCTATTAAAGAGTTTAGTTAGAAAATTATGTGCTTCTAAGTTTTTGTTGTTTTCAATTTTAATGCGTCCAAATAATGGTGCAACTTTTGGAACAATTAAAAAGGATGCTGTTAAATATAAAGTGATGAAAAAGAATGTTCTTTTCAATTTATATTTTGATACTTTATTAGAAATCAGTAAAAATGGAATTATATATAAAAAGCCTCCAATTTGAGTTGCTACAGTTAGAAATATGAAAATTAATAAATGTAGAATTCCTTTAAAAAAATAGTTATTTCTCATTTAGAATTTTACGAGCCTCAGAAAGTATGCTTCTATGTTTTTTTACATTTGCGTTGGTCATTGCGTTTATTTCTGTAATAACTTCAGTTAAAATCTCTTTAGCTGCCTCTTTTTTGTTATTCCTAATTAAGAATTTAGAGAGTTCAAGTCTTTCATCGTAATGAGAGTAACGGATATCAATTTTTCTCAATTGAATTTCTGCCAATTCTAGTTCTCCTTTTTGTTCTAAAGCTAAGCCGTAAAAAAAGAGCGTTTCTTTAAAGTTTTTTTGAAGGTCTAATTTGGGAGCATATGCAATAACCTTGTCGTATTCTTGAATATTATAATAACAAATAATAAGTTTGTTTATGGTGTGAGGGTCGTCTTTAAAGTTGCTTTCTAGCGCATTTTCATAGTGTTCAATTGCGTTGTGGTACTCTTTGTTTTGTGCATACGCATCGGCTAAATTAATCTTGTTTTGAAATGTGTTAGAAAATTTTAAAGCTGTTTCTAACTCCTTAATCTTTTTTGTAGGATTAATTATAGTCGTTATTTCTTCTGTAATATGAGTAACGTCTCCTTTGCTGATTACCTGTGTTAAAAGATAAATAATGCAACCAATTACCGGAATAAAGAATATGATAAAATACCAATACATATTGTTTCTATTCTTATAGGCGTGGTATGCACAATAAATTTGAAGTCCAATAACTAAGTAATATAACATAAAATTAATTTGGTAAAAAGGTTGCTTTTAAACAGGTTTTTAAAAATCGAACTTATAGGTTAAACCACCAAGTATTTGAGCTCCTTGTGTATCAAAATTTGCAAAACGTTGGTATTTTGTATTAAATACATTGTTTAACTTTAGAAAAGCCGAAAACTTATCGTTAAAATGATACCCTCCGTTTAGGTTTACATCGGTAAATGAAGCTACGTTTTCTGAACCAGTTGAGGCAGTTGGATATTGACTGCTATAAAGTGCATCTTTCCTTTCGCTAACATAAAAAATATTGGCACCTGCAAACCATTTATTTGTTTTGTATTTCGCAGAAATATTTCCTTCTACAGAAGGTAGGTTCCAAGCCTCTACTTCATTTTCTAATGTGTAACTATTGTATATTCCTTGCATACCGAATGATAAGTTTTTAGAATATTCATACTCTAATTCTGTAAAGAAGGTGTTGGTTTTTACATCATCATAACGAACATCAAAAGAGTTGCCGTATTCATAACCTTTTAAATCCATGCTATTATAAGTAGTATTGGTTCCGTCGGACTTAGAATTGTTTCTTATAAACATTGGTTTGTCTTCTTCAGACTTAAAACTTGCTTTTACGTTAAAACTTAAATCATCTATAATTAGACCTTTAAATCCTAAAAAGAGGTTCGATTTTTCTAAAGTTTGTGTTATAAAAAGTGTTGGAGATACATAAGGATTTTCTTCTGTAAAGTTTTTGTAAGTATTGGTATGTAAATCACCCGTAATACCTGCATACACATTTAAATATTCTTCTATAATTGGTCCTTCAACAAAAATATCTGGCAGTATAAAAAAGTTATTAGCGCTGTTTTCTGAATCAAAAGAAGCAATTAACTTAAGACCCGGTTTTATAGAAAAACCTTGATATTCCATTTTATATTGAGGGTTTATGTTGATGGTAGAGGTACCATATTTTACAGGGTTAGAATTGCTGTAATCGTTTTTAAATTCTCCCTTTAAAAATTCGATACTTGTTGCTATAGAGATATCATTTAAATTAGGTAGTAAATAATCTAAAGGCAAATTTAATTTTGCTTGAAATTTTGCTAAGATTTCGCTACTTTCATGGCTATCTGTATAGTTTGCAAAGTTTACTTTTCCAGATTGAATATAAGAATCTTCAAAATTTAATTCCCCAATTAAGTCAAAATAATTAAATACTTGCTCTTCATTTATTGCAGATACAGTTGGTTCTGTAAAAGTAATATCTGGTAAACCGTACCAATTATAAAGATTTCTTTCAGAATTTAAAGTTACTTTCCAGTCGAAATAACGTTCCTGTTGTTTGTAAAATGCCCCAATATTAAAGTTAGAAAAATTACTGTTAAGTACCGAGTTTTTAACATTATCTAGAGATGCTAAATACTTAGCATTAAAACCAAACTCGTTTTCATAATTAGTACTATGGGTTAGATATGTTTCTAAATATGGAGTTGTATAATTTCCGATACCTGCGGCTAAATAGTTCTTGTAGACCCTTTCTTTAACGCCAACATCAATGCCTTTTACAACACCACTTTTAGGAATAAAAGTAGAGGCAACTGGAGCAGAAAAAATAGTATATTCTAGTTTTTTCTTTTCGCTGTTTTTAAGCAATTCTATTTTAGGGTTTTTATTAATTTTTTTGGCATCAGAAATTTTAGGATTGTATTTTGTTACAATATTTACAACTTCTGTTTTTACGGTGTCTTTAGCCTGATCCTTTTTTTGAGCGTTTAAACTTAAAAATGAAAAATAGACTAGAAATAATGTGAAACCTTTTTTCATTATTTTTTATTGTTTTTAATTGTGTTGTCCTCTTTAATAGGAGTTACAGAGTTATTCGTTTTGGCTTCGTTTTCTTTTATATTTTTTAGCTCTTTTTTAGCTTCTTCTACAATGTCTTCAAATTGTGTAAAGTTTTTAATGATGTTTTCTAGCACAAAAGTAGCTTGATACACATCTTGCAAACCATAATAATTTTTACCCATTATAATATAACTTTTTACAGCCCAATATTTGTAAGAAGAGTAATTTGCTATTAAATTCTGAACCGTTTTATTAGAGTCTAAGTATTCTTCTTTTTGATTCTTAAAGAAAGCATTATAAAACAATGCTTCTGCTTTTAATTCTCCTGTAGCTTTACGTTCTACTTCTGTATAATATTCTTCTGCAGTGTAAAAATCTTCGGTTTTAAAAGAAGCACGTGCAATAATTATTTTAGCATCATTTTCCAATTGGGTATTTAACTTCTCTTTTGCAAGAATTTTTTTAGCGTATGCAATAGCTTGGTCGTAAGCTTCTGTTTCATAATAACCTTTCATTAGATTACTCTGTGCAAATAATACATTCTCGGTAGAATAAGCTTCCAATTCTAATCGATCTAATATTTGTATGGCATTTTCAAACTCATCTCTTTCAAGAAATATTTGCGCTAATTTGGCTAGAGAATCTTCACTATATTCATTTTGTCCTTCTTCTAGAACATTTTGATAATAGGCAATAGCCTTGTTAAATTCTTTTTCCTTAAAAAGGATGTCTGCCAAATAATAATTAGCTTTTAGCTTGTGAATTCCTTCAGGAAAAGAAATAGTGTATTTAGAAAGTGCTCTAATAATTTCACTACCATCTTTTGCTTCAAAGTATTTTTTCTCTGCCACAGCAAAGGTCGTATTGTCTAAATCTGAATCTGTAACATTGATGAATTTTAAACCAGATATCCAATCTACATACTCGTTTAAATTGCCATTGTCAATATAAATATTTCTAGCATTTGCAACTGCCTCAAAAGCATCTGGAGAATTTGGGAATTGATTGGTAGTTTGTTTAAACTTTTCTAAAGCTTTTTTACTATCATTTTCACTGTAATACAATAGACCCTGACGGACTAATGCCTTTGGGAGAAAAATACTATTTGGATGTTTTTCTATTAATCTGTTGTAGGCATTATGTGCATTGTTATTCTCTTTTATTACGGTGTATGTATTTGCTAGTTGAAATAAAGCATCATCTTTTAAGTTAGAAATCTGGTATTTATTTACCACATTGGTAAGCGCTGTAATTTTAGCTTGATTGTCTTCTATAAAGCCATAACTCATTCCAATTTGATACTGCGCATAATCTGCTTCTGCACCATAGGTATTAACAACCGTAGTGTAAGCATTAATGGCGCTTCTGTAATTTCTAATAGCAAAGTAACTATCACCTAAACGAATGTATGCATCGTCTTTAATGTCTTTTTCTAGAGAACCATCTTTTAAGAAGTTCTCGAAAGATACGGCTGCATCTGCATAATTTTTTAGTGTAAAATTACTGTAGCCTATATTGTAATCAATTAGTTTAAAATCTTCATCTTTTGATTTCAATTCCTTTTTTAAAGCAGTAAATTTAGAAAGTGCTTCTTTCGGGTTATCTAATTGATACAAAGTTTCTGCTTCCCAATATTTAGATTTTTCTCTAATAGATACTTCTGTTGCTTTTTTACCTGCAACAAACAAAGGCAATGCTTCTTGTAATTTTTGATCATTAAATAATTGAATACCTCTGTATAGAGAAACTTCAGAAATTAATGAATTATTTTTTTCAGTTTTCTTTTCGTTTAAAAAGACCAAAGCACCTTTAAAATCCTGTTGGTGTAAGAAAGAAGAAACTACTAAATCGTTAATTTCTTCATAAGCTGTAGATTTTGGATATTCTTTTAAATACTCTTGTAAAACTTCAGCAACACTTTTAAAAGGGTTTCCTGCTTCATAACTCAATTTCGCATAATTTAAAGCAGCATCTTCTTTAATTTTTCTGTCAAACTCCATTTCAGAAGCAGTTTTAAACGCATTTAAAGCCTCTGTCTTTTTCTCTAAATTAAGGTAACATTCACCTAAGTGATAATATGCATTTTGAGAAATAAAGTTTTTCTCATCTATAATTTTATTAAAATTACTAATCGCGTTTTCAAAATCGTTTTGTTTGTAATATGCATATCCTAATTGATAGAAATCGGTGTTGTTCCATTTTCCTTTTTTACCGGTATAAGCTTTTAAATACGGAATTGCTTCACTGTATTTTTCTAAATTAAAATAGCTCTCTCCAATTATTTTAGAAATTTCAGACCTATCTTTTCTAGGAAAGGTGTTAATTAATTCTTTACCAACTTTAATACAGCGTTCAAACTTACCTGCTTGAAAACTAATATCTAACAGGTAATAAGAAATTTCTACACGGTAGGTTTCGTTGTCTGCAATTTCTTTAAAGGTAGATTCTGCAATGCCATAATCTTCTAATTTATATGCAATGTAACCATAATAATACCTTGCATCATTTCCGTACTTAGCATCATTAATTAAAGGAAGAAATTTTTCTTTAGCTAAAGGTAAATTATTGCTAATTACATAAGAATACCCCATTTTAAAATCGAGTTCCTTTTTATCCTCTTTAGAAAGATAAGCAGCATCTACTTTTTGGTACCATTTAAGTGCGTAAGCCGCTTTTTTATTCGCAAAGTAATAATTTGCAACTGTAAAAACTGCGGTGTTTTTTTTACTACTATTAGGGTTTTCTTCAATAAAAGTAAGCACTTTTTTATCTGCGTCTGACTGTTTTAAACGTACAGCACACATGGCATCATAATAAGCAGCATCTGCTTTTAAATTAGATCCAAGAGTAGCCGTCTCGTTTATTGCTGTAAAACTTTTTTGTGCAGCAGCATAAGCTTTATTATTAAACAATTTTATAGCATTGTTATATTTTGTGAAATTATTAGTTTCTACAATTGTTTGCTGACTATAACCTGCAAAAACAATTAATAATAAGAAACATGTAATAAAACGTTTTTTTATAAAAATAAACTTCATATAATTATTTTTGATACCTAGTATGAATAACGAACTTATTTTAATTTTGTTTGATGTTAGAAGAAAAAAATATGAAAAAATATTTTAATTCAAAAATAAGAATTGTTTATAATTCATGGTATAAAATCGTTCAAAACTTTTAAGTTTGTAAAAACAAGTTTTTTATGGAAAAACCAGTCTTATTTTTAGAGAACGCAGAGATTTATCAAAGAGAAAATTTGGTGTTGTCTAACGTAAATTTATCAATACAAAAAGGAGAGTTTTATTATTTAATTGGTAAAACAGGAAGTGGAAAAAGTAGTTTAATGAAAACCCTATACGGGGATTTAAAATTACAAAAAGGCGCGGGGAGTATTGTAGACTTCGATTTAAAAAAAATAAAAGAAAAAGAGATTCCTTTTTTAAGACGAAAAATAGGAATTGTTTTTCAAGACTTTAAATTATTAAGCGATAGAACTATTTTTGGGAATTTAGAGTTTGTTTTAAAAGCTACTGGTTGGAAAGATAAAGTTAAGATTAAAGAAAAAATTGACGAGGTTTTAGATAAAGTAGGGATGAAATCTCAAGCTTACAAAAAAACGTACGAGCTTTCTGGAGGAGAACAACAAAGAATTGCTATTGCAAGAGCGTTGTTAAATGATCCAGAATTAATTTTAGCAGATGAGCCAACAGGTAATTTAGATCCAAAAACTTCTTTAGAAGTGATGGAACTTTTAAATGAAATTCATAAAAGTGGAAAAACCATTTTAATGGCAACGCACGATTATCAGTTAATTGTAAAGTTTAAGCA
Source organism: Polaribacter sp. HaHaR_3_91 (assembly GCF_019278525.1). Lineage (NCBI taxonomy): Bacteria > Pseudomonadati > Bacteroidota > Flavobacteriia > Flavobacteriales > Flavobacteriaceae > Polaribacter > Polaribacter sp. HaHaR_3_91. The sequence goes on along the minus strand of NZ_CP058986.1, from coordinate 3,236,168 downwards.
AAAAACATTAAAGTGTGAGGGGGGAGAATTATTTGAAGTAGCCCAAAAAGCAACTACTTAATGCTATCTGTTCTTATACCGACATATAATTATAATACTTTTTTTTTGGTGAAAGAGATACATCAACAATTAATTTTAGAAGACATACAATTTGAAATTATTTGTTTGGATGATGGCTCTAAGTCACCTTTAAATGAAAAAAATAAGGACATAAATAAACTTTCTTTCTCTAGTTTCAAAAGTCTAGAAAATAACATTGGTAGAAGTGCAATTAGAAACTTATTAGCAAAAAAAGCAATATATAATTGGTTGTTGTTTTTAGATGCTGATGTTATTCCTGTAAATTCTAATTTTATAAAAAACTATATACATTGTTTTAAAAAAGATAAAACTGTTTTTTGTGGAGGATTATTATACCAAAATAAAAAAGAGAATTTTAGATTATTACGTTATAAATATGGGAAAAGGCACGAAGAAATTTCTGTTGATAAACGTATTGAACATCCAGATAAATATTTTTTCACTTCAAATTTTTTAGTTAAGAAAGAGATCTTTAATAGTGTGAAATTTGAAGAAAAATTAATGCAATATGGGCGAGAAGATTTGTTGTTTTCTTTAGAGTTGATAAAGAAAGGATATAAAATTGAACATATAAATAATGAGGTGTATCATTTAGGTTTAGATAAAAATGATTTGTTTGTTGCTAAAACTAAAGAAGCAATGGAAAACCTTATTTTTATTGATAAACAAAGTTTAATTGATACAAAAGAAATGCCTTTGTTAGCGTTGGTAAGAAAAATATCTATCTTAAGAATGACAAGAATAGTTGGTGTGTTTCATCTTTTCTTCGAAAAATTAGCTATCAAAAAATCTTCAGTTTTTTTCTTAAATTGTATGAAAGTAAGCTATATGTGTCATTTAAAATTAAAACATGAATAGAACTGAAATCGCCGGTTTAATTTGCTCTAAATTAATTACAAATAAAGAAGCTTTAAAAATTCAGTTTTTAGAATCTAAAGATACGATTGGTTATTTTTTTATAGATGATTTGTTGCCTAAAGAACTGGCTACAGAGATTTATAATAAATTTCCTACAACAAAGGAAGCTGTTCGGAAAAAGAATTTAAGAGAGTTTAAATTTACAGCCTACCAAATGGATAACTATAATGCTCTTTTAGAAGAAGTTATTTATGCATTTCAAGACAAAAGAGTGGTCGATTTGGTTTCCGAAATTTGTGAATTAGAAGAAGTTTATAGCGATGAAAACTTGTATGCTGGTGGATTATCTTTAATGGAAAAAGATAATTTTTTAAATCCGCATTTAGATAATTCTCATGATAAGGATAGAAATAGATGGCGGGTTTTAAACCTTTTGTATTATGTAAGTCCTAATTGGACTGCCGATAATGGAGGTAATTTAGAGATTTGGCCAGAAGGATTACAAAAAACAGCAACTACCGTAGTAAGTAAATTTAACAGGTTGGTTGTTATGACAACGCATCAAAACTCATGGCATTCTGTAAGTAAAGTAGAAAAGGATGCTGTTAGATGCTGTGTATCTAATTACTATTTTTCTAACACACCTATTTTAGTTTCAGATACTTTTCATGTAACAACATTTAGAGGAAGATCTTCAGAAAAAGTAAAAGATATTTTCTTAAGAATAGATAATACTATGCGATCTAGTGTACGCAAATTATTTAAAAAAGGCATTAGAGAAAACCCGCATCAATACAAAAAATAGCTATTTTATATTATTGAAGATTGACAATAGTTTTTCTTCTTGCTTCTCCCAAACCAATTCTTTTTTTGCTTTCTTTAATTCTGTAGAAAAATCCTTTTCTAGTAACCTTTTTATTTGTGTAGCAAGTTCTTTTGGATTTCTACTTTTAACGATTTCACCTACTTTATAATTTAGTACAATTTGTTTCATTTCTGGTAAATTAGAAACTAAAATAGGGACTTCGGCTTGTATGTAATCGAATATTTTGTTTGGTAAAGCATATCTGTAATTTAAGCCTAAATCTTCTTCTACACTTATCCCTAAATGGGCTAAAGGTGTTAGTTTGTGTAGTTCTACCGGAGAAATTTTACCTAAAAAATAAATGTAGTTGTTTAACTTTTTTTCGTGTACACATTGTTTTAGGTCGTCAATAATATCACCATCACCAATAATTACTAAAAGTGTATTCTTTAAATAAGGCATGGTATCAATCATTAATTCTAGGCCTCTTCCTAAATTTACTGCACCTTGATATAGAATAATTTTTTTGTCTTTAGTATTAAAAGGAAACATACCTAACTGAATTTCTTTTTCTCTAGGTAAGTTCATAATTGTTTTAAAGTCCGTTTGGTGTTCTTTATGATAAAACGCTGCAATACTTTTACAAACTGTGTAGCTGTTTTTTAGTTTTGGAAGTATCCAAGCTTCTAAATTAGACCAACATTTTTTAACCAAAGGTTTGTGTACCAATTCAGGAATTTCTGGAAATAACTCATGACTGTCATAAACTACTTTTTTCCCTTGTAACCAACTCACTAAAAAATTAGGTAATAATGTATCTAAATCATTAGAAAGTAAGATGTCTTTTTTAGAAAAAAATAAGATAAAAAATAAACGAAAATTATATTCTGCATAAAACAAAAAACCCTTGTTAAAAAATAATCGGATTCTTTTTGTGGAATAATTTCTATTTAAAGGTTGGCTATTCTTTAGTTTCCGACCTATTAAAACAATTTCAAAACCATTTTTATGTAACGTACAGCAAACTTTATCAACACGTTGGTCTGTTGATAAGTCATTTGTGACAGAAACAATTATTTTTTTCAATTTTTTTTACAGTATCAAGCAAAAATATGGTTTTAATTATCAAAATCATAAAAATGCACATCGTTATATGAATTCCTTTTTTATCAATTTTATTTTTAGAAAATTAAATGTAGTTTTGTTTAACTAATGTGTAGATTATCAGTAAGCTAACTATTACTAATCCCATCCCCCCAAATGCCTAAATGTCCATCATGTAACTCTAGTTTTAGAAAAAGACTCGCAAGGAGTTTAGTTTTAAGATTAATTCCCAATTCAAAGTTTTATAGTTGTCATAATTGTAAAACTAGATTTTTAAAAGTTCCTTATTTTTATAAAGCCATCGTGTTAAAAAGGTTTAAATGAAAAGGAAATTTTTACAGTATCCTTTAAAAGTTAGAAGATGCTATGATTTATAATGTTAAAACTGCTGATCTCTATTAATATGGTAATTTAAGTTAGGATATTTTTGTTGCTTTTCATTTAAACCTTATACCTTTTTCTGTGTCAAAGATTTAAATCTAAAGCTGCATACATTGAAAACAACACTACTATTATTTTTGCTACTTATTTCTTCTACATTATTCTCACAAAAATTCACGTTAGAAGGTGTGCTTAAAGATCAAGATTCTATTTTTTTAAATGGAGCAACAGTGTATGTGCAGAGTGCAAAAGATAGTGTTCCGATTGCTTATGGTATTACAAATAAAAATGGTGAATATTCTTTGCGAGTAAATGCTGGAGAGGATTCTAAAGTGATTTTTAACATAGCGTCCTTAGGTTATGAACCATATATAAAAGTTGTTAATGTTCCAGATAACGGGACATTAAATATGGGGTATTTAGTTTTAAATAATGAAATAGAAGAGTTAGATGTTATTACAATTATTGCGAGAGCTCCTCCTGTTTTAATAAAAAAAGATACTGTAGAATATAATGCAGATAGTTTTAAAACCTTACCGAATGACAAAGCCGAAGATTTATTAAAAAAATTACCAGGAGTAGATATCGATATAGATGGTGTTATTACGGTAAACGGAATAGAAGTAACGGCTATAAATGTTGATGGAATGCGATTTTTTGGTGAGCAAAAAGGAGATATCGCGTTAAAAAACTTGCCAAGTAACGTTATAAGTAAAGTACAGGTTACAGATTATAAAACGGATAATCAAAAATTTACAGGAGAAGAATCTGATTCAGGTACAAAAGAAATCAATTTTAAAATTAAAAAAGGGAAAAACAGAGCTACTTTTGGAGATGTTAAACTCGGTTATGGGACAGATGAAAAATATCAGGCAAATGCCAATGTTTTTAAATTAATTGATGGCAAACAATTAGGAATTATTGGTGGTACTAACAATATAAATTTATCTAAAGGTTTTAATTCTTTACCAGATACAGATACTAGTAATGGAGATATTAAGTCTGATTTTGTAGGAGCAAATTATACAAAAGGGAAATGGAATGAAACAAGTATAAATGGTAATTATAGGTATAGTGCACAGAATAGAGATTTTGATAACATAAGTCATAAAGAAACTTTTTTACCCGACTTAAATTATATTACAGATTCTAAGAGCAATAGTTTTTCAGATTCAGACAGTCATACAGCCGGAGTAGATTTAAAATTTATTCTTAAACCAAAAAGTACTTCTTCCAATAAGAAAGTCCGTTTATCTAATAAAACAGATTTTAAAAGTTCTAGTCAAGAATCTGGTGGAACAGTTAAAAGTGAATCTTATTATAATAATGGCGATTTAGTAAGTGATTATACTTCCAATAGCGAGTCTAGCTCTTCTAGCAGTGAATTTAAAAATGAATTTTCAGTAACACCTGTTTTAAATAATAAAGCAGATTATTTAAATGTAAGCTTAGGAACAGATTTTAACAAATCAGATTCCGATAGTCAAAAATATTCTAAAAACGTTTTAGTTAATAGGGGGCAAACGGTTATTCAAGATCAAATTAATACAACAGATAGTAATAGTAGTGATATCAATTTTAATGCCTTTTGGAGTAAGGAATTATTTACAAATTTTAGGTTGATGCCAAGATATAGCGCTACAGTTAATACAAAAAACAGCGAAAAATATATCTATGATTTCGATGAAACATCAGAAGAATATAGTGATTTTAATGAGTTGCTAAGTTCAGAGAGTAAGTATGTTACCACAATATTAAGACCTGCATTAAAATTAAGATATCAATATAAAGAATTTCGTTTTGATATAGAAGGCGCATATACAAATACCTATAGAGATTATAAAGATGAGTTGGTAGCGGAGCGAGATTTTAAGGCCGAATTTGATTATCTAACCTATTCGGGAAGAATACGCTATAGAGATGAAAATGGATATAAAAATATCTCTTTAGAGTATGATCAGAATGTGGATTTACCATCCGTAGGACAATTACAACCGGTAGAGGATGTTAGTAATATTACGCATGTAATTGTTGGTAATCCGCTTTTAAAACCAGGAATAAGTCATAATGCACGTTTTCAATATCAAAATAATTTAGCGTATAATAATATCAACATTTCTGGAAATGTGAGAGCACAATTTGTTCAAGATAAAATTATAAATTCTACCATTACAGATGCAGATTTAAACAGGTACACTACGTATAGTAATATAGACGGAGATTATTCATATACCGGAAATGTTGCGGTTTCTAAATCTTACTTTAACAGAAAAACAAATATTAATTTAAATGCCCGTTTTAATGCGAGTTATAAGAACAGTTTATCTTTACAGAATGCTGTAGAGTTTACTGCAAAAACTACTGTCTTAAAACCTTCATTTTCTGTTAGTTATTCTTATGATAGCAAAATTGATATAACTACAGCTTACAGTTATTCTAAAAATAAAAATGTTTATACTACAGATGCATTTAATGATAATAATTATTTTGTTCAGAATGTTGATGTCAATTCTAATGTGTTCTTTTTTAAAAATGCTTTTTTATCTAATAGAGTTTCATATCGCTACAATAGTAGAGTGGGAGATGAGTTTGATGGTGATGCCGTTTTTTGGAATGCAGGTTTAGGAGTCGAGCTTTGGGATAATCAAGCAACACTTTCTTTGGTGGCTTATGATATTCTTGGTAAGAATAATGGGTATAGAAGAACTGTAACAGAAACCTATATTCAAGATGTAGAAAATAAAATTTTAGAACAATATTTTATGCTCAACTTCGTGTATAAGTTTGGTAGTTTTGCTGGCCAGAAAATGAATATTCAGGGAAAGAATAGAAGCGGTGGAGGCCGTTCTAGAGGAGGTTCTAGAAGAAATTAATGAAATGCTTTAAACAGAACTTTGTTAAAAAAGTAAAAGGCTAATTTTGATGTTTTGTAAAAGATGTTGACTAATAGTTGGCTAAAAATAAACCTCAAAAAATAAAATTAATTTTTTGAGGTTTATGGTAAAGTATTATTTCCTATATTTTTTATCTTTTAAAGATACCAGATTTTACAACTCCACTATATTTTTTTGTATCAGTTTTACTTGTTTTCTTATTAGAAATAGGTTCTAAAATAAATATTTCTCCATCTTCAGTAATTGTTAGAGATGTAGAAGTTAAATTACTAACTTCTACAATACCATCACTACTTAGGCCTTTATTCCAAGAATATTCAAGAAATGTTTGTGTGCTGTCTGTCCAATTCCATTCAGCTAAACCACCTTCTTCTAAAGGGTTATTATTGGTAACAAAATATGTACCAGCTTTAGAAAATAAAACAGTAAGCTCTTCATCTGTTCCAAGTACATTTTGTCCGTCAATACTTATTAATTGCCAAGTTCTACATAGTAACTCAGTATTTGTAGAGTTTGTTATTTCTTCTTCTCTGTCGGCTTCAATAAAAGTTTCCGTATTTGTATTGTTGTTTAATTTTAGTGTAAAATATATAGCGTTTTCATCCATATTATCTATGGTTATTGTTCCAAAATCTGAAAGCTCTAAAGTATTATCATCAATAAAAATATAGGTTCCAAAAAAGATGGTTTTAGTTTCAGTAGTAGCGGTGTTTGTTTTTGCGTCAGCAGCATTTTTTGTTATAATATAATTACCGCTATCATTAAATTCGAATGATTTATATTCGGTAGAATTACTAACCTTCCATTTCGCATTAATAGTTGTGTTTACTGGTGTTTCCATAATGTTATTTTCATTACTACTACATCCGGCTATACATGTTATGGCAAAAATTACACATAAGATTTTACTTAACTTCTTCATTTTTTAAGTGTTTTAATTATTTTATTATTCTACAAAATTCAATGTTATTATCAACGCAAATAAAAAACCCTCACAAACACTGGGTTTATAAGGGTATTTTGTGGAGACGCCGAGAATCGAACTCGGGTCCAAACGAGCAGCCAAAAAGCTTTCTACATACTTAGTTCTTTCTTAGTTTTCGACTAAAAGCTGATTAAGAACAATCTGCTTTTAGCTTATCTTCTTTAGTTTCAAAAACCCGTCAAAGTACCAGGTTTTCTATATTTACTTTTACGATGCCCAAAAGTGAATCGCCGTAAATCAAGGCTATTCGTGGACATAAAGCTTGCACACCTAGTGTGCCGAGGCCAATCCTACTGTGATTCGGATTAAGCAGCTAAAGCGTAGTTATCTTCGCCGTTTAAAAAGTTGAAATTAGGTTTAACGAGTGTTATTTCATAACTCGGTATGCTTACAAATCCACTGTCCTCGCTGTCAAAACCAGTCGTCCCCGTTTTAATAGTTTGGGCGTTACCACGAAAAAAAATCGTGGTCAGGCTTTCCGTTATATCTTTTTAATGAAAAATTAAAAAGGATGTCACTTCAATCCTTAACGCGGTCTGCAAAAGTATAAAAAATACAGTTGCTTATCACCATAAATTCTAATATCTTCGAGCAAATATTATACCAATCCTACAGAACTTGTTTCAAGGTCTCTAAAAACACTAAAATTATGAAGTTTGGCATTATCAAAGAACGCAAAAACCCACCAGATAGAAGAGTTGTTTTTTCACCAGGAAAGCTACAAGAATTTAAGAAAAACTATCCGGAAGCGGTTATTAAAGTAGAGTCTTCAGATATTAGAGTGTTTTCTAACGAAGCTTATAAAGCTGCAGGATTAGAGGTAACTGAAAATGTGTCAGACTGTGATGTTTTATTTGGTGTCAAAGAAGTGCCAATTGAGGCTTTAATCAACAATAAAAAATATTTTTTCTTTAGCCATACGATTAAAAAGCAACCTTATAATAGAAAATTGTTATTAGCTATTCTAGAAAAAAACATAGAATTATACGATCACGAAACTATTATAGGTGAAAACGGAATGCGTTTAATTGGTTTCGGTCGTTATGCAGGTATTGTTGGTGCTTATAATGGTTTTAGAGCAATTGGTTTAACAAACGAAACATTCAATTTGCCAAAAGCAGAAACGTTAGATAGCCAACAAGAATTAATTTCTGAATTAAAGAAAATAAAATTACCAAACATCAAAATTCTTTTAACCGGAAACGGAAAAGTGGCTTACGGAGCAAAAGAAATGTTAGATGCAATGTCTATTAAAGAAGTTTCTGTAGATGAATATTTAAATAATTCGTTTAACGAGCCTGTTTATTGTTTGGCAGATGTGTTAGATTATAACAAACGTAAAGACGGACAAGTTATAGATAATTTCGATTTTTATGATCATCCAGAAAAATATGAGTCAGATTTTATGCGTTTTGCAAAAGTATCCCATTTCTTTATTGCTGGTCATTTTTATGGAAATGGTGCACCTTATTTATTTACAAGAGAAGATGCAAAAGCTAAAGATTTTAATATAAAATTTGTGTCAGATATTTCTTGTGATGTAGATGGACCAGTGGCATCTACAATAAAAGCATCTACAATTGCAGATCCAATTTATGGGTATAATCCACAAACAGAATCTGAAGTTGATTTTAAAGAAAAAGATGCTATTGTTGTTATGGCTGTAGACAATTTACCTTGTGAATTGCCTAAGGATGCAAGCGAAGGTTTTGGAGAAATGTTTTTAGAAAACGTAATTCCTGCTTTTTTTAATAATGATAAAGATGGCGTTTTAGAACGTGCAAAAATGACAGAAAACGGAAAATTAACTCCACGTTTTTCTTATTTACAAGATTATATTGAAGGAAAAGAGTAAGTCAATTTGCAGTGATAGTTGCAGTTTTTAAGGATAATAATGCGTTTTAAGTAAAAAGTAAAAAAATCAATACAAAATATTGGAACAAGACAGACAATTTCTAATAGATTTAGCAAACATGAAAATGCCGTTTGGTAAATACAAAGGCAAATATCTTATAGATTTACCAGAACATTATATTGTTTGGTATAAAAACAAAGGTTTCCCTAACGGAAAATTAGGGAAACAAATGGAGTTGGTGTATGAACTGCAATTAAATGGATTAGAAGATATTATTAGAAAGATTAGAAGGCAATTTTAAGCTTTTTTAAATATTTCTCTACTAAAATTATTGATATGATTCCTAGTGAATAAGCAACTAGATCTCCAAAACTAAAAGAGGTACCTAATATTATTTTTAATGTTTTAGAATAAGCTGCTGGAAAGTTACTTTGTAAATCAGATAATTGAAGAAATTCAATACTAAAAGCGATAATAAAGGTTATTAATATTGCTTTTTCTATAGATATTCTAAGGATACTTTTTATCAAAGTATAGACCAACATAACAGCTAAATAATCACCTATTGTAAATCTAATAAAACCTGTAGCAAATCTTTCGATAAGTACTTCTATTATCAAAAGTAAAATAAAAGGGATAAAATAGTTTAAGTATATTTTCATGGTTTGTAGTTAAATATTATTTGCATTATAGCACATATAATTAATAAGGTTGTTAGAATGGTAAATACCGTTTTCTTCTCACCTTTTTTTATATTAAAAGTTGATATTATCAATTTTGAAGTTAAGTAGCTTGTATAAGATATTGATGTTAAGAACAAGAGTGCTAATAATGTAAATAAGATCATTTGTTTTTATTAAAAAGCAAAACCTCGAGTAGGTTAGAGGCTTTGCTTAATTAAAGCTGATTACTAATTATTTTCCCAATCTATTTTTCTTGAAGCAAACATAACTGCTGCTAGAATTACAAATAGACCAATACTTCCCACTAATAAAGCATAATTTTCTAACTGAATAATTACAAAAATAAAGGTGTATAATGCTGTTAAGGATACTCCAATAAAAACTGAAAACTTGATGTTTTTTAAGATCGATTTAGAATATAAAGTGATTAAAGTAACAACGGAGGCTCCTGCAATTAAATATGCTTTAAAGTAACTACTATGTTCAGAAATAGAAATTAATAAGGTGTAAAACATGGTTAATGCAATACCAATCATTAAATATTGAAACGGATGGATATTAATTTTACTCATAGATTGTATTAAAAAGAAAATTAAGAACGTAAGTCCAATTACTAAAAATCCATATTTAGCAGAGCGCTCACTTTTTTGATATTCATCAACAGGAATTAAAAAATTAACTCCAAAAGCATAGTTATTTAAATTAGGAATTCCGTTAAAATATTGCTGAGAAAAAGGTCGGTTGATATCTAAAATTTTCCATTTTGCATTAAAACCTTCTTCTGTAATTTTATCTGAATTATGAGGTAAATATTCTCCAATAAAATTAGCAGTTTTCCAATCAGAATTGATATTAACATCTGTTTCTTGTCCTACTGGTATAAAACGAATCTGTTTACTACCTTTCATTTTTATGGTTATCGCAAACGAAGTTTCCTTTCCGTTTGGTACGTCTAAAAGTTGTAAGTTATTGCTTTCTAATTCGTTTAAATCTACATAATCTGTGTTGTACGCTATATTAGAATCTGTGTTTTTAAAGTTCTTAGAAGTTAATTGATACTTGTTTTTATGAAACTGAATTTCAAACAAACTAGCAGCTCCTTTTAAATTTGAAGATTGTATAATTACTCTTGTTTTATCCCAAAGAATATCTTTGTCGTTGATTTCTATTTCCGAAAAATCGGGTTTAGAGAAACTTCCATTAATAGCTATGCTACTTTTATAAACGGCGGTTTTATAGATTCCTCTCGTTTTTTCTTCTGGATTTATGGTTGAATTTATGACCAACTTTTTAGGGAAAAAGTAAGCATATTTTATTTTGGTAATTGTTTCTTTTTGTACCTCTTTAGTAATTGGATTTGTTATCGTTTTTTCTGAATATGTTTTATAAGGTACTTTTAAAATAGGACCATAAATTAGAACTTCTTCTCCCCATTTTTGATTGATTTCACTAACAACTTCTTGTTGACGTATCATTCTTTCGTAGATTAAATTTTTAATATAAGAGAGCGGAATCATTAAAACCACAATTAAAACGCCTACCATTAGCATTCTTGCAGTAATTGATGTTTTTACCCATCTACCAAATTTTCCTTGTTGTTGATTATTTGTTTCCATAGTTATTAATTTATTTATATTTTTTTTAAATTGATTCGTTTTATTTGAAGTACTTTGAAATTCAAAGTAAGTGTGTAAAAAAATAGATTTATTTATTTTTAATTAATTTTTCCAGTGCTTCAATGTGCTTTTTAAATTCCATTTTACCTAATTCGGTTGCTAAGTATTTTGTGTTTGGTTTTCTGCCAATAAACTGTTTTTCAACCTTTATAAAATCTACTTTTTCTAAAGCTTTTGTATGACTTGCTAAATTACCATCTGTGGCACCTAATAATTCTTTTAAAGTATTAAAATCTGCATATTCATTCACCATCAAAACAGACATAATACCAAGTCGTATTCGATGATCAAAAGCTTTATTTATATTTAGAATTATATTTTTCAACTAAGGTCTATTTATTATTAAAAGAGGTTATTTTCTATCGTATTTAAAATACATAACAGCTCCATATAAAATGTGCATTACTCCAAAACCAAGTACCCAAAACCAAAAACCATAACCAGGTAAAATAGCTGATAATAAACCTAAGACTATCTGAGTAAGTCCTAAATATTTTACGTCACCCAAAGTATATTTAGAGGCATTAAATAGCGCCAAACCATAAAACAATAACATTAATGCACCTGTTTGTCCGTAACGTTGTTGGTTTAAAATTATGATGATATAAATTCCACCAGCGACCAAAGGTATTATAAAATTTAATAATATTCTTCTAGTTAAAGGATCCCATATTTTCTCATTGTTTTTCTTGGCTTTTCTGGTGGTTAAAAAGATAGCTGTTGCTATACTAAGAGTTCCGACTAAAAGTAAATCTATTAGTGCCAAACGAAAAACTTCGCCGTCTAAAGTAAGAATTCCACCTCCTTTTTGTTCTACCAACCAATATGCATACCCAGCGCCAACTAAAGCGTAAATTCCTGCTAAAATACCAGACAAACCACTCAATGAAATAAATTTTGATGATTTACTCATTAAGTTTTTAATTTCTGATATGTCTCTTAAATAATCTTCTTGACTCATTTCTTAAAGAACTTTGAATTACAAAGTAAAAATAAAAAAATCAATTGGGCAACAAAAATTTATTGTTTTTAGTTTTTATTGATGAACTGATGTAGGATGACTTGTAAAATTACTCTTTTACAGCAACACCATACGCTACATGGGCAATTCCTAAAATAGAAAGAGATGCAGACCAGTAAGTAGGTATTAAGAAACAGATTACTGCTAAAAAAATACTTAAGCCCGCTAAAATTAATAGTTTTTTTCGATCTTTATGCTTTATGGAAAATAGTAAAAGTCCGTATAAAATAAGGAAAGCAGGAGTAAGGTAGGTTATAAAACCAAGATTCATTAAAATTAGTAACGAAGTAAAAATAGCTACAAATGCAAGTATATATTTTTTTAAAGCTACTTTGCTATTATCATTCCAAAGTTGATATTGTAATTTTTTAGGATTTCTTTTTCCATTAAAAAATAAAGTCAAAGAAGAAAAAATAAAAACGAGTAGAACAGTTGTAATAATTAATATTTCTGTAGTTTTATAAGATAAATTTAAAGGAGTTTCTTTAGTTAGAGAACCTTTTAATATGGTTTCTATAAAAAAGCCTCCAATAAAAAAGTAAGCACCAATTAAAATACTTGTAAATCCTTTTAAAGAGAAATTAATTTGATAATTATCGTTCATGTAACTGTTATTTTTTAACTTTCGCGAATATACAACAATGAAACCTGCAGAAGAATACATTTTAAACCAACCAGAACCTTTCAAATCCATTTTAATGCATTTGCAGATTTTAATTGAAACTAATTTCCCTGAAGTTGATTTACAATTTAAATGGAAAATGCCTTTTTATTATTTAGATGAAAAGCCATTTTGTTATTTAAATCCTTCAAAGAAAAAAGGATATGTAGATGTTGGTTTTTGGGTTTCTGCTCATTTAACAAAATACAATGAGCATTTAATTTCAGAAAATAGAAAGGTTATAAAATCACTTCGTTATACTTCTATTGATGCTATTAATGAAGAAATTTTACTATCTGTTTTAGCCGAAGCGCATCAACTTAAAGAAAAAGGATTTTATAAAAGAAAATAATTCCTGCAATATCAAGAAAAAGACCTTACAGGAATTGTGAAATTATTTTTTTTATGTGAACTGGGTAAGCGCGTTAAGGATTGAACGGTTTGTTTGAGCTCTTTTTTCTTTTTCAGAAAAAAAGCGAGTAGTGAAAGCCTGTTAAAACGCCCTAAAAATGTTTTTTTTATAAACTATTAATCGTTTTTCTAATAGCAACCAAGTTGGTTAATAAACCTTCTAAATTGTCTAAATGTAACATGTTTGCTCCGTCAGATTTTGCATTTGCAGGGTCAAAATGAGTTTCAATAAATAAACCATCAACATTATTTACAATTCCGGCTCTGGCAATAGTTTCAATCATATCTGGTCTTCCACCAGTAACACCAGCTTCTTGATTTGGTTGTTGTAAAGAATGCGTAACGTCTAAAATTGTAGGAGCAAATTTTCTCATTTCTGGGATTCCTCTAAAATCTACAATCATGTCTTGGTAACCAAACATAGTACCTCTATCTGTAATCCAAGCTTTTTCAGATCCTGCATCTTTTACTTTTTGTACTGCGTGTTTCATAGCACCAGGGCTCATAAATTGCCCTTTTTTTAGGTTGACAACCTTACCAGTTTGTGCAGCTGCAACCACTAAATCTGTTTGGCGCACTAAAAAAGCAGGAATCTGTAAAACATCTACATATTCTGCGGCTTTTATAGCATCTGAGACTTCATGAATATCGGTAACAGTTGGTACATTAAAAGTTTCTGAAACTTTACGTAAAATTTTCAATGCTTTTTCATCTCCAATTCCTGTAAAGCTATCAATTCTACTTCTATTTGCTTTTTTAAAACTCCCCTTAAAAATATAAGGAATTTCTAATTTGTCTGTAATTGTAATTACTTTTTCAGCAATTCTCATAGCCATTTCTTCACTTTCTATGGCACAAGGACCTGCAAGTAAAAAAAAGTTATTTGAGTTTAAGTGTTTTATGTTTGGTATAAGAGATAAATCCATTTTATATATTTTCAGCAAAAATACGAAATAAAATTAGCTATATTTAGCCTTTTAAAAATCTATTAGAATGAAGAAATTGAATTTAGTTTATGTCCTTTTGTTTGCAGTTATTATTTCTTGTAAAGAAAGTTCCAAAGTAGTTAAAACGAAAAAAAAGGTAGCAACGATAGATTCTATTACTGTAAAAAAACACCTTTATACACTAGCTTCGGATGATATGGAAGGTAGAAAATCTGGAACACCAGGAATTGAAAAAGCGGCTAAATACATAGAAAATGAATTTAAAAGAATTGGTTTAACCACTTATGATACTCTAAAAAATTATAGACAAACGTTTACGTTTAGCGATAAAAGGTCTAAAAAAGAAATTACAACCAGTAATATTATCGGAATTTTAGAAGGGAAATCTAAGAAAAATGAAATTGTAGTTATTTCTGCCCATTATGATCATTTAGGAATTAGTAAAAAAGAAGGGCAATTAGATAGTATTTATAATGGTGCAAATGATGATGCTTCTGGAGTAACAGGAATTTTAGCATTGGCCGAATACTTTAAAATGAAAGCAAACAATGAAAGAACCATTCTTTTTGTGGCCTTTACGGCTGAAGAAATGGGATTAATTGGTTCTACGCATTTTGGAAAAGGTATTGATGCAGATAAGTTTGTTGCAGGTATTAATTTAGAAATGATTGGTAAAGTGCCAAGTTTTGGTCCAAATACTGCTTGGTTAACAGGTTTTGAAAGATCTGATTTCGGAAAAATTATTCAGAAGAATTTAGAAGGAACCGGTTATCAACTATTTGCAGATCCGTATAAAAAGTTTAATTTATTTTTTAGATCAGACAATGCCTCTTTGGCGAGATTAGGTGTGCCTTCTCATACTTTTTCTACAACACCAATAGATGTTGATAAAGATTACCACCAAGTATCAGATGAAGTAGAAACTTTAAATATGACGGTTATTACAGAAACCATAAAGGCGGTTGCTAAAGGAACAGAGAGTATTATTAGTGGAAAAGATACGCCTACAAGAGTTGTGATTAAAGAAAATAAATAATATTTCTGATGAAAAAAGTCCAATACTTCATTTTACTCTTATTAATGAGTTGCTCAACATCTAAAGTAATAACAGATTATGATGAGAATACCAACTTTAAGGAATATAAAACCTATGCTTTTTTTGATGATATTGGTGCAGGTTTAAATGAATTTGATGTAGATAGGGCAGCAGATGCTCTATTTGAAGAAATGGGAGAATTAGGATTCAATGAGGTAGAAAAACCAAATTTTTATATCAATTTTAAGGCAAAAACATCAGCACCTAAAGTTACTAATACTATTGCAATTGGTTTAGGAAGTGGAGGAAGAAATGGTGGAATTGGAGTTTCTGGCGGAATACCAATTGGCGGAAAAAAACTCGATGAAGAAATAATGGTAGAATTTGTAGATGCCAAAACCAACCAGCTTTTTTGGGAAGGAATTTTAACATCAACTATAAAAGAGAAAAGAAGTCCAGAAAAAAGAATACTTTATTTTAAAGAAGTTTTTCATAAAATATTACAAAGTTATCCGCTTAAATAAAAATAATAATGGCTTATAGTGAATATTTAGCAGATAGAGTTTCTCAATTTTTAAAAGAGAAAAGTGTTTTCTTTATCACTAAAAAGATGATGGGAGGCTTATTATTTATGGTAGATGATAAAATGTATGTTGCTGTAATAAAAGAGGAAATTATGGCACGTATTAATCCTGATGTTTATGAAGAATCTTTAGTAAAGGATGGTTGTAATAAAATGAATTTTACAGGAAAACCGATGAAAGGTTTTGTATTTCTCTCTGAAGAAGCGGTAGATTTAGAGGAAGACCTAAACTATTGGTTGCAGTTGGCCTTAGATTTTAATCCGCTAGCAAAAGCGAGTAAAAAAAGAAAATCCTCTAAAAAATTAATTTAGAGGATTTTTTTTATAAAATCTTTTATTATCTAGAACTGGTATCTAATACTGAATGCAATGTCATTATCAAAATCATTATAAGTATTTCCAAAACCAAATTCTGGTCTTAAATCTAAAGAAAGTAATATTGGTGCGTCTGTAAAATTATACTCAATTCCAATATCACCAGCTGCAAAAGCAAATGTTTCAGAAAAATCATCGTTGTTGTCTTTTCCACTATAGTTTCCTAAACCACCACCAACACCTGCGTACCAGTTAAAACCTCCTTCAATATTCCAAACCCATTGGTAAATACCGGTAGCTTTAAAACCGTCGTAGTTTTTGTTATCTCTTAACCCCAAATCAATTTCTAATCTGTTATTATCTCCTAAAGCTCTTTGGTAAGATACTTCTGCTCCAAATCCATCATTATCGCCTAAACGTAAACCTATTGCATTTTCAGAAATACTTTGTGCGTTTACAGAAAATACTCCTGCTACTAATAGACCGATAATTAAAAGTGTTTTTTTCATAATTAAGTGTGTTTTTTATTATAGTTCAAATTTAGATGTATTACTGCGTTTAAATGACCTTTATCGATTGAATTATTGATTCAAAAGGTTTTTTGATAGAAACTTTAGTCTACAGTATAAGGTTTAAAAAAGTAGAATAATTTTAAAACCTATAGCATAAACTAAACTACTTGAGTTATTTAAAAGTAAATTTCTAATTTGGAGCATTAGGTTTAAATTTTTGAATGTAATTAGCTTTGGGTTTTATCCCGCTAGATAAAGTGAGTAAAAAATAAAATCCTCTAAAAATTAATTTAGAGGATCTTTTATTATGTTAAGTATTCTATTTAGAATTGATATCTTACAGCTAAAGATATATCTGAATTTACACCATTTAAATTGCCAGAAATACCTACTTCAGGTCTGTAATCTAAAGAAAGTAAAATAGGTGCATTAAAATCATATTCAATACCTACAACACCAGCTCCAAAGATACTTGCTCCGCTAGCAGAAACAAGACCACCACCAACACCTGCATACCAATTAAATCTATCTTCTAAATTCCAAACCCATTGGTATAAACCTGTTGCTTTAAAATCAGAAAACTCGTTTGCTAAACCTAAATCTACTTCTAAACGGTTGTTATCTCCTAATCCTCTTTGGTAAGAGATTTCTCCTCCAACTCCATTTCCTCCACTAAATCGTAGACCTATTGCATTTTCAGAAATACTTTGTGCATTTACAGAAAATGCTCCTGCTACTAATAGACCGATAATTAAAAGTGTTTTTTTCATAATTAAGTGTGTTTTTTATTAAAGGACAAAGTTATATTTATAATTTAATCTAAATGAACTTTGTCATTAAATTTTAAAGCAAAGATAATCACATAAAAAACTTCTAGTTTTAAAGTAGAAGGGCTTTTAAAAGGTTCTTTTTTTTTAAAATTGATACCTTACAGCTAAACCTATATTGGAAATAAAACCAAAAGAACCAGAGAAACCAAGTTCTGGCCTGTAATCTAAGGAAGCTACTATTGGAGCGTCAAAGTTATACTCAAGTCCTACAACTCCGGCTCCATAAACACCAAATTTACTAGCAGAAACAACTCCACCACCAACTCCGGCGTACCAGTTAAATTGTTTTTCGATGCTCCATAGCCATTGGTATGTACCTGTTAATTTAAAGTCGTTAATTTCGCTGGCTATTCCTAAGTCAACTTCTAAACGGTTGTTATTGTCTAAATGTTTTTGGTAGGAGATTTCTCCTCCGGTTCCATTTCCGCCGGCTATACGTACACCAATTGCATGGTCTGATATATTTTGGGATTTTACTGTTAAGTTTACTACAAATATTAAACTGAGGGCTAATAATATTTTCTGCATTTTATGTCAAATTGGGGGTTGCCCCAAATTACAACCTTTCAACTCTTGTTTCAAAATATAAGAGGTATTATTTTGCTAGGTAATATGCTTAAATTTATAACACATTAATTCTTACACCTTTAGAATGACTGCTAAACTCTGGAGCATACATGCTTTGTATGGTAGTAATTCCGTTGCTGAAATTTCCAGCATTATTAACTCTCAGATCATATTCAAAAACATAGACTCCTTTTGGTAATCGATCAAAAAAGAAGTTTGTTGCGGCATCTTTAGTGTTTTCGTAATATCCTAAATTGTCTTGCCATTTATAGCTAGATAAAACATTTATAGGTTCTACTCCAGAAGCTCTCATGTCTTTCATGTGAATAAATTCCATATCTCTATCGCTCCTTAGTTCTATTCTAACTGTAATTAAATCGCCAACCTTTAACTGTGTATTTTTTGTTACTTCCTGTAACTCTTTTCCTGTGTCTGAATTTACTTTTAAGAATAATTTCTTATCCAGTTTTAAAGGTGTGTCTGCGGAAGTAATTTTGTCTAGATTTTCAAAATATTGCCAATACAAACCTCCCCAAGCAATTCCTTCTCCTTTTTTATTGATGGTAATTGTTGCCATTTTTGGTGTGATTTCATTTCCATTCCAAGAAGTTTTAAAATAACCAGTTCCGGCTTCTACTTTTACTTCTTCCAACTTAGTTGGATTAATTTCTTTGTCACCAACCTTTATATCTACCATTTCTGTAACTGAAATCCAATTAGTTCCATTTAACAATAATGCATATACGGCTTCGGAGGTTGCTTTGGTCGTTTTCCAACTATTAGTTTGCTTGTTTTTAAGTAACCAAATTTTTAGGTTATCAATGGTTTCTGTATTGTTTTCTATTTCAGAAAATGTTTCAATCATTAATGCCTGAGTCTCTATAGGAGCTTGATAATAATAGTAACCAGCAGCGTTTTCTTTCCAATACATTCCTAATTCATCTGAAGTAATTGAATTTTCTTTTAACGATTTTAAAATCTGATTAGCAGTTGTTTTTTCATCGCTTCTAAAAAGTGATAAAGCAATTTGTCCTTTTGCATATAAATTATAATCATTCCAATAGGTAACAGTTTGATTTCTGTAATAATCAACCGCTTTTTGCAAGTTGTTATCCATAGAAATGTTGTTGTAAAAACTACGCATATACAAATACTGAATGGTAAAATAGTTCAAATTATTTTTAGCTAAATAATCATCATATGCTTTTTTACCTTTCTTTTCTGTTTTTGCTTTCTGCTTTATTTGCTCTGCGTTGTCTAATAACTTCTTGTATTGAGCGTCTAGTTCTTTATCTAAGAACTGTACAGCTTTCTCAATCATTTTTTTTGTTGAAGCATCTAAATCTGTAACGCCCAATTTTTGTAAATGACCAAAACCTGTTGCAATATGTTGTGTAATAAAATTGCTTTCATTTCTACTACCTTTAAACCAAGGAAAACCACCAGAATTCATCTGAATGTCTTCTAATTTATGGATAGCTTTTTCTTGCTCATTTTTCATCTTATTCAAGTCGAATAATAAAGCAATTCTCTTTTTTTGCTCGGTTTCAGATTGCGCATCTCTTAACCAAGGAGTTTCTTGAATAATTAATGATTTTAATTCCTCATTTTTTTCTAGGTTTGATAAAAGCGCATCAGAAGATTTCCAAGCATTGAATACTTCTTGAATTTTTGGGTTAGAATTTGCAACGAAACTAGCTAAGGTGTTTGCATAATATCTAGAGAAAACTTGTTCTGCACACTCATATGGATATTCCATTAAATATGGCAAAGATTGTATGGCATACCAAACTGGGTTTGATGTCATTTCTAAAGTCAACTTATGGTTTTTTAAAGTAGAAGAAGTATTATTCTTTAACTTATCTAAGGTAAAAGTTTTAGTTTCGTTAGATTTTACCCACATTGGTAAAGTTTCTGTAACCAACATTCTGTTGGATAAAACAGGTAAAACATTTTGTTCACCATCAGAGAAATCACCTGCTTTAGCTACAATTTTATACTGAACAGCTTGTACAGTTTCCGGAATTGATAAATTCCAAGAAACATTTGTATTTCCATCTTTATCAACGGTAAAGTTTTTGTTGGAGTTTAAGTTTTCTAATGCTATATCAATTTCTTTTCCTGTAATGGCATCGGTTAAAATTAGTTTAGCAAAACCACTTAATTGATTATTTGTTAAGTTGGTTACTTTTGCTGAAAGTGTAATTTTATCTCCTTCTCGTAAAAATCTTGGTGCATTTGGTACAATCATCAATTCTTTTTGAGTAACCGTTTCTAATGTTTTTGTTGCTGATTTTAACGATTTTGTATGCGCTAATAATTGCAATTTCCATTTAGTCAATGCTTCTGGCATTGTAAAAGAAAAACTTACTTGTCCGTTTTTATCAGTTCTTAATTGAGGTAAAAAGAAAGCAGTTTCATTAAAGTTTTTTCTGATTTGTATTCCTTCTAAATTGATTTTTTCTTCTTCCTCTTTAACGAATGAAACATCATCAACCATTTCACTTTCATCGGATTCTGTAGATTCAATAATGATTTCTGAGACTTCAGCTTCATCTTCAACAACCATTATCATTTCTGGGCTTGGAGCACTTCTCTTAGCCATAGAATGTCTTAAATAAAGATTTCTATTCGTTCCAAAACGAAACCCAAACCAATTATAAGTATCATAAGAAATTGTTGGGTAACCTGATAGATTTCTTTGGGTATTTACAACGTTAAAATAAGTGTTGCTAAAACTATTATTCGCATTACTATGTGTGTAAGAATAATATTTTGGCTTTGAAGCTATCGGGTTAAAACTCCATTGATGAGGTGTAAACTGGTCTAAAGAAGCATCATACATAGAAGCTAAAACTTCAGCTGCAAGCTGGTCGTTTTTATCATTTTTAATAGTAAAACTCCAAGTTTCATCTTGTCCTGGTAATAACTTATCTCTAAATATATTGGTTTCAATTTCTATGCTTTCTCTTTCTTCAGTTACATTAATTAATAAGCTTCCACTTTTAAAATAATTATAATTTACAAAGTGATACTTTACAGCAAAACCACCAAGATCTTCTCTGTTTACCGGTATTCTTATCGTTTTTGTGTCATTGTTTAATTTAATAAAACGAGTTTCTTTAATTGTATGATTTTTTTCAATTTGTACAATTACAGTAATATCTTTAGATGCAGAACCTAATTGGATCTCAACGATATCATCAATTTGATAAGAAGGTTTATCTGCATGAATTACAAATAAACTATTATCTGCAACTTGTTTTTCTTTGGTAGCAAAAAGCGTAACTATCTTTTCGTCCTTCACCTTTTGATTGTACTTATCCTTACTTTCTAAAACTATTTTATATTTACCAGAAAGCCAATTTTCGGTATTTTTTAGAAGGAGTTTTTTACTAGTTTCTGTGTTGAAATTTTCGTTAAAAACAAGAGTTCCTTTTTCCCAATTATTGGCGTCCATTTCGTTATCTGAATACGCGTCATGAGGAAATAGCTTTCTAAATTCATTTTCTGAAATATCTTGATAATCTGGTGCTCCCCAAGGTCTTTCTCTTAATGGAGTTTTTGGTGCTTCTAATTTATATATTTTAATATTTCCTTTTGCAGGAACAAACTCGCCGTTCAAGTTTTTTGTATCAATACTTAAAGTAGTATTATTACTGTTTTTATCGATGTTGTTTTCTGATAAAATAGTTGCAACTAAAGCATGATACCCAACATTTACAATGCTAGTTGCACTGCGAGTTTCTCCGTTGATATCAGTAACGTCTGCAGTGATTTCATAATTAAAAATAGGCAGACTTTCTTTATCAACACTTTCATCAGGAATGGCATTAAAAACTATTTTAAACAGGCCATTTTCATCAGTAATAGTTTCTCCGTTTATAATTTCTTGTGAACTAGAAGTAGGATTTGGTCTTCTCCAATAATACCAATTTGGGTATTGCACTTTTCTGTGTACACGATACACCACTTTTGCATCTGTAATATTTGCACCAGAAAATGCTTTTGCAAATCCGTTTATGGTAATGGCATCGTTAATTTTATAGCTTTCTGTGATTGATTTAAACGCTGTTTCAAACTTTGGTCTTTTGTATTCTTCAACAGAAATATAAGAACGATTATTATTTAAACGAATAGTATTTTTACTTTTCGAGCTTTGCTTTATTTCAATTGCATACTGACCCGTTAAACCGTTGTTTGGTAAGATAAATTCACCAGCAACAGAACCAAATTCATTCAATTTTAATTCAAGTGTACTTACCGTTTGATTGTTTACATCTTTTAAATTAATTTCTATAAAATCATCCGTAAAAACAGTTGATTCTTCTCCTTGTTTTTTGATAACGATTGATTTAAAATAAACGGTTTGTCCTGGTCTGTAAATACTTCTATCTGTAAAAATAAAAGATTGCAAGCTTTCGTTCGCTTTATTCGTTTGTCTTCTATTGGTTTTATATAAATAATGATTTCCAAAAGTGGCAACATCATCTTTAGTTTTTACTGTAATAATTACATCTTGGTAATAATCGTCACTTTTAAAAGAAGCAAATCCGTTTTTATCTGTCGTTAATTTTTTATTGATAGTAGCACCTCTTCTAGGTTTGTTGTTAGATAGAGATACCTCTGCATTTTTAACAGGTTTACCTGTATTTCTATCTACAATTTGATAATTGTATTTGTCATCAAAATTGTTTTCAATTAAAGTTAAATCGGTAGCTTGAATTGTAGCTGTACCAAAAATGGAGTTTTCTGCAATAATTTCATCTTCAGAAGAAACAATTAAATAGTTTCCGTTGTCAAATTTTGGAAGAATTACCTCTGTAGTATGTTGCAAGTAATCCTGCTCATTTCTTAGTTTTAAATTCCATTTTTTGTTCTTCTCTAAAGTGTTTATAAACTTTATTTTATCAGCTGTATTATACGTTTTATTGAATTTTTCTAGTTCTGTACTTGTTATTTTGTACGCTGTAAAATAGAGGTTGTCAATATTTTTATAATTGATCAATGCTCTAGAATTGGTGTTTATAGACACAAATTGTTCTGCTGTTATTGAAAGTGATTTCTCTAAAATTTTATTTTTAAGAACTGTACATTTTTGTGCTCCCATACTTTTGGGAAACTCATTAATTACCTCATTACAAATTGAGAAAGCAAGTGTGTTATTGGCTAGCTCTCTATGATGTTTTGCAATTTGAAAAGTATATAAAGCACTTACTTTATTTTTGTTAAAATATTGTTTCGTTTTATTTAATGTATTTAGATAAATTTTCTGCTTGTCGCTAAAAGTAGCGTGTTCGTAAATGAAGTTTATACGTTGAATATCAATATCTACTAAAGCATTTAAATTGTTTTCTTTAGTATGAAACTGAATTAAATTCTGATATATTTTTAACGCATTAAATTGTAATGATAAGTGATCTTCAGTTTCTATTTTTATGTCCGAAAAAGTTTTGTAATCAGATAAAAAATCTGAATGATCTAACACAAATTTATAAGACGGTCTTGTGATACTAGTTTCTGATGACTTATAGAAATCTAAAGCATTATTTGCTAAAAAATCATATAAAGTAGGTCTGTATGTTTTAGAATCTTTGGTGATTTGTAAGATATCTGAATAGTCATAAATATCTGTTTTCTGTAATTCTGCTGCATTTTCTAAGGAAGCTTCTAAATGACAGTGAATTTCTTTAAAAAGAGTTTCTAAATCCCAAGTTCTAAAATCGTTTTCATCTACTTTAGCTTCCGTTTTTGTCCTGTTGTAAAACTTGTATCTATTTTCAGTAAAATATTGCCAATATAAATTCCCTAGTATGTTTTCTAATACGTTTCTTGTTGGGAATTCGCTTTTAGCAATGTGTTTTTTAAAATTATCAATGATGATTAATTGCGCATCTTCTTCTAAGGTTAAAGAATATTTACTTTTATAAAACAGCGTTTTTATTAATTGAGGGGCATCGTTTTGTGTATCCGCTTTAGCGTAAATATCTTCTACAATTTTTAAAGCAGATTTTGGTAAGTTGTCTTTTTCAAACCTATCTACTTGTAACCAAAGGTCTTTAAAAGAGTCTTGAGCGTTAGAAAAAGAAGAGAAAGCTATAATCATTATTAGTGTTGTTGTCAGTTTTTTCATAATCAATTTATTTTATGCTTTTAAAGCACCTACAAATTAGCTTGTAAATCAAAAATTTATTAGAGTTTACGTCTAAAGATACTTTATATTGTAGTAAGCTTTTGTATTTTTACTTTTTTAAATTTTGTTCGATGAAAATTCATTTTATTGCTATTGGCGGAAGTGCCATGCACAACCTTGCAATTGCTTTATACCAAAAAGGATACCAAGTTTCTGGATCTGATGATACAATTCATAATCCTTCTAAATCTCGATTAGAAAAATACGGGCTATTGCCAGAAGTATTTGGCTGGTTTCCAGAGAAAATAACAACCGAATTAGAGGTGATTATTTTAGGTATGCATGCTAAAAAAGATAATCCAGAATTATTAAAAGCCCAAGAATTAGGTTTAAAAATTTATTCTTATCCTGAGTTTTTATATGAGCAATCTAAAGATAAAACGCGCGTTGTTATTGGTGGTTCTCACGGAAAAACTACCATCACCTCTATGATTTTACATGTGTTAAATTATCATGAAAAAGAAGTAGACTATATGGTTGGTGCACAATTAGAGGGTTTTGAAACCATGGTGCATTTAACTGAAGAAAACGATTTTATTGTTTTAGAAGGTGATGAATATTTGAGTTCGCCAATTGATATGAGACCAAAGTTTCATTTATACAAACCAAACATTGCTTTATTAAGCGGAATTGCTTGGGATCATATTAATGTTTTTCCAACATTTGAAGGTTATGTTGATCAGTTTAAAATCTTTACAGATTCTATGGTAAATGGAGGAAGTATGGTGTATAATGAAGAAGATACCATTGTAAAAGACGTTGTGGAATCATCAGAAAATCATATTAAAAAATATCCTTACACAACACCAGAACATTTTATTGAAAACGGAATTACCTATTTAGAAACAGCAGAAGGAAACTTACCATTAGAGATTTTTGGAAAGCACAATCTTCAGAATTTAGCCGGGGCAAAGTGGATTTGTCAACATATGGGAGTTGATGAAGATGATTTTTATGAAGCCATTGCTAGTTTTGCAGGTGCAAGTAAACGATTAGAAAAGATTATTGAAACTCCATCAACAGTAATTTTTAAAGATTTTGCACATTCGCCAAGTAAAGTGGCTGCAACTACAAAAGCGGTTAAAGAACAGTATTCTGAGAGAACTGTTTTGGCTTGTTTAGAGTTACATACATATTCTAGTTTAAATGCAGAATTTTTAGCAGAATATAAAGGAGCATTAGATGCGGCCGATAAAGCGGTGGTGTTTTATTCTCCGCATGCTGTAAAAATAAAACAATTATCAGCAGTTACTGCGGAACAAATTGCAAACGCTTTTGAAAGAGACGATTTAACTATTTATACAAATCCAGATGAATTTAAAGCCTTTTTATTCAGTCAGAATTTAGAAAAATCAGCAGTGGTTTTAATGAGTTCGGGTAATTATGGAGGTTTAGATTTTGAAGAGGTTAAGAATTTGGTTTAGTTTTTTTTAAACCAAGTTGTTTTAAATAAAATGGAACACTTTTAAAACGCCTAAATGTATATGTACGATAATCTTTATCAGTAAAAGAATATTGTAGAATTTTTAGCTTATCTTTTAATTTTATATAAGAATTAATTCGATTAATTTTTTTGATTTCCGCTTGGGAATTTTCTAAAATTAAAAGGTAAGATTTTAAATATTTAGAAGCTTCTTCATTTTTAATAAAAGATAAACTTTTTGGGTGATTCAATATTTCTGATGCAACAATTGCATAATTATTAAGATATTTCTCTAACTTTTTATTATTTAAAACTCTCTTTTTTAAGGTTGTTTTGTTAGCTAATAAATAGCTGTCATAAGCATTTCTTAAAGTAATTGTTTTAGAAAAATAAAGATTATCATTAATCTGTTTTTGTAAAACTGTAATTAAAGATTGATTTTCAAAAGAAGCAACTGTAATTTTATTTACAGAAAAAGAGTCTTTTTTTAGAGTTTGGTAATCTAAATATTGGGTGTATGGTTTCTTTAAAACCTTATTATGCACTTCTATGGCAGCAATACGGTTCTCTTTTACCATTTTTGGATAGTGCCAATGAAAGTTCATGTAAACCTCATTTTTAGCGGAATATTTTTCGCTTTTTAAAAGTTGAATGGCTTTTTTAAAATCAGTGTTCGAAACAATTATATCTATATCGCCAACCATTCTCTCTGCAATATCTTCGTATAATCCTTCAAGTAAGTTGCCTGTTCCTTTTAAGAAAATAGGAGTAATATGATTTGCCAATAAAAGAGCATTTATTTCTATAGCCTGATCAATAATTTGCTTATTTCTTTCTCTATTTAAATCCGTAATATGAATCATATAATTAACCAATTCTTCTGGTAAATAATGCAAGAAATTGGCTCTTTTAAGGTTGCAATACAAAGAAGGAAATACAAAATGACCGGTACTTACTTTTACAACAGCTTCCCAATCTATTTCTGTAGTTTTTAATTGATTTTCAATTTCTTCTTTGTTTCCTTTATTCAAAGAAATTGTTAAACATTTCGCGACAAAAAAGAGTGTTTCTTTATAATTCATCACTAAAAATCTTAGAAACAGTTGCAATCATTTCTTCATTCTTAGAATACGTTAAGCGATAGCAATTTAAAGAACTAAACCAATCTAAAAATACTTGTGCATTTTCTAATTTTGGAGATATCCAAGAATCTGGAATTAATTGCTGAAAAGCATCAATTTTAGAAATCTTTTTACAAGCTAATTCAGCCTCTTTTTCATATCTAATAAAAACTAAGTCATTACAGGGTAAGTGATTAAAATAATTTGTGTTATTTGGCTTTAAATAACGTACAATTTTATTTAATCTGGTAAAATTATATTCAGCTGTGGTTTCTAATTCGGGATAAATGGGAAGTAAGGTTTCTAAGCTACTTTTTTTGATAGATATAGATGCAGGAAAACTATATACTTCTCTTTTTTCTACATCCATAGGTACAAAATCATCCGCTAAACAAGTAAAATCGTTTGCTTGTAAAAGTGCTAAAGAAGTACTTTTTCCATTGCCAGAATCGCCTAAAAATAAGATTGATTTTTTTTCATTGCTTACAGCGGATGCATGAAAAACGCCCATCCATTCGTCTTCTTCTTTCTGATGAATTTTTTGAATAAATTGCATCGAAAACTTTCCTTGAAAGTAATGAATGTTTTTACTACTCCAAGCACCTATCAGTTTTTTATCAACAATAAGAAAGATAAATTTATTATTGATAAAAACATCAAATTCATAGTCAAAATTGGTAGTGTTGTCAATTACCAAATGCGCAAATTTTGGATGCACATGAGATAATTCTTTTTCACTTAAATAAGAAACTTTAAAAACAACATTGTTTACTTTGTAGAACTTTATAAACTCATAAGATTTTGGCTTTTCAATATCTCTATAATCATTAACTATTTCAGGTTCTTTATTGCTTTTTGGTACGTAAATCTTTTTTTCTAAATCTATTATAAAATCGATAGTTCTATCTAAAGGAACTGCTAACTTTTTAGATAAAGCTTCAGCAATTTCTTTAACAGAAATCCCTTTGCTTAATCTTTTTAAAATATCTGCAGTGTTGTTTTCTAAAACTAAATATTCATTACTATTCTCAAACCAAACAATAGTTTTGTCTTCAACAGTTTTATACAAGAAATTCGATTGTTTTTTCATAAAGAATAAAAGTAACTTTTTTATTATTTATAAAAAACAAAAAACGCTTAAAACTTAAGACGTATACTATTTAATAATGAATGATATATTTAATTTTTTCGCCAAAAAAATGGAGTAAATAGAATAAGCACTGTAAAAAGTTCTAAACGACCAATAAGCATTAAAAAAGAACAAAACCATTTAGCGGCATCAGATAAATGTGCATAACTATCTACCGGACTTACACTACCAATTGCAGGTCCAATGTTTCCTAAAGAAGAAGCTGCAGCACCTAAAGCAGACATAAAGTCTAAGCCTAAAAGCGTTAGTATTACAGAAGCTAATATAAAAATAAGCATGTAAATAATAAAAAACGATAGTATATTAAATACAATAGTTGGAGGTATCGATTTTCCGTCTAATCGTACCGGGATAATTGCGTTTGGATGTAAGGCTTTTTTAAATTCTAGAAAGCTATTTTTAAGCATTACAATATGCCTAACTATTTTAATTCCACCACTTGTAGAACCTGCGGAACCACCTGTAAAAAACAATGCAAAGAAAATACCTGTTGCAAAGAAATTCCACATGGTAAAATCTGCACTAACAAAACCAGTTGTAGTTACCACAGAAATCACCATAAATAGAGAATGTCTAATAGCGCTTTCTACTTCACCGAAAATCATAGGGTGCTGAATGGTTGTTTGTAAATTATTGTCTTGAAAAAAGATGATTAAAATAGCAATTAATGCAGAAACACTTATAATTCCAACAAAGTAATATTTAAACTCTTCGCTTTCAAAAATTTTACGAATCTTCCCTTTTAAAGCAAAATAAGTAATTACAAAGTTAGTACCTGCAACAAACATAAAAAAGATAATAATATACTGTACAAGAGGTAAGTTGTTATAAAAAGCGACACTACTATTCTTTGTAGAAAAACCACCTGTACTCATTGTTGCCATTGCGTGATTAATGGCATCAAACCAAGTCATACCAGCAATTTTTAATAAAAAGAATTGAGCAAACGTTAGCGATATATAAATTAAATACAAGCGTTTTGCAGTATCTGTAATTCTAGGATGTAATTTATCTGCAGATGGTCCTGGAGCTTCTGCCATAAAAAGTTGCATTCCTCCAATACCTAAAAGAGGCAAAATAGCAATGGTTAGAACAATTATTCCCATTCCTCCAATCCAGTGGGTTGCGCTTCTCCAAAATAGAATTCCTTTTGGCATGGATTCTATGTTGGTTAAAATGGATGAACCTGTGGTAGAATAGCCAGATATAGTTTCAAAGAAAGCATCTGCAACGCTTGGTATTGTACCAGAAAACAAATAGGGGAGCATTCCTGTTAAGGAGAGAATTAACCAACCTAAGGTAACAATTAAGTAACCGTCTTTCTTCTTTATATTGGTGCTTTTAGGCTTGTTAAGAAAGTAAAGTAGCAGTCCTGTAATTACAGTTACAATTCCTGCATTTAAAATACCCCATTTAGCATTTTCTTCGTGGTACACGCTAAACGGATATGCAATAAACATAAAGAATCCGTTTAAGATTGCTGTAATACCTAAAAAGCGAAATATTATTTTGGTGTTTAAAGTACTCGTCATATTTATTTAAATAGGCGTTCTACAGCACTTATAGCTTCTGGTAAACAGAATACAATTACTTTATCACCAGTTATAATTTGCACGTTTCCGTGAGGCATAATTGCTTTTTTATCTCTAATAATACCACCAAAAATAGCTTCTCTAGGAATTCGTATATCTTTAATAGGATATTCTGATACTTTAGCACCTTCTTGAACTTCAAATTCAAAAATTTCTGCATCTACGTTATGTAAATTGGCGAGATCTAAAATTTCACCTTTTCTTATGTGTCTAAAAATATTACTTGCTGCAAGTAGTTTTTTATTAATTAAAGATTGAATTCCAATAGTTTGAGAAATATCGATATAATCCATATTTTCAACCAAGGCAACCGTTTTTTTAACTCCTTTAGATTTTGCCACTAAACAAGACATAATATTGGTTTCAGAGTTTCCTGTAACTGCAATAAAAGCATCTGTTTCTCTAATATTTTCTTCTTCTAGTAGTTCTAAATCTCTACCATCACCATTAATAACCAAAGTGTCACTTAATTCTTCTGCAAGAAACTCTGCTTTATCTTTTTTCTTTTCTATAAGTTTTACTCTAAAATTATCTTTACAAAGTTTTCTTGCCGTTTTTTCTCCAATACTACCACCACCAAGAATCATTACATTCTTAATCTTTAGTCGTTTTCTACCTGTAATAGGGTAAAGATCATTCATACTATAATTAGGAACACAAAAATAAACTTGGTCTCCTATCTCGTAAACAACATCTCCTCGGGGAATAATTGTTTGAGATTCACCTTGTCTTTTAATTGCAATTGTAATAAAATCTACATCAGCAAACTTTTGTTTTGCATCTTTAACGGTTAAATCTACAATGGGAGATTTATAGGTTAATGGTGTACCTAACACATTAAAAATACCGCTTTCAAATGCTACAGTATCATTAAATGAAGATTGATTTAAGAGCATTTTTATTTCATTAGCCGCTAATTCTTGAGGCGAAATCATAAAGTCTAAACCAAATTGTTTAAAATCTACTTCACAATTATTTAGAAACTCAGGATTGTCTATTCTAGCAATTGTTTTTTTTGCTCCTAAAGATTTTCCAATTACAGAAATAGTAAAGTTAGTATTCTGGCTATCGGTAACCGCAATTAACAAATCTGCAGATTCAATTCCAATTTCTTTTAATAATTTTATGGATGTAGCATCTCCTTTTTTAGTAATTACATCTAAATGGCTGTTTAGATATTCTAACTTTTCACCATCAAAGTCTATGATATAGGTGTCTTGAGATTCGTAAGAAAGAAGTTTAGCCAAGTGAAAACCAACGTCTCCAGCACCAGCTATTATAATTTTCATAATTTAAAAGTAGTATGTGTTGGCAAAGATATAAAGAGTTTTCATGGAAAAGGGAAATAAATAGATTTTTTCAAATTTAAGTATGTATCGGGTATTTTGCGTATTTGTAAAGGTAATAGCGATATCAAGGTAATCAGTGTAGAATATTATCAGCATATAAATAAAATAATCAGAAATATTTTTCTGCTTAACGTAGAGTATAAACAATTACTACTATTTTTTTGTTTCAATAAAAATATGTTTTTTCTATGAAAAATGATAAATATCTTATTTTCTATTAAATATAAATTTTAGATTTACTGCTACAATTTATAAACAATAGTATTCGTGAAATTAACCAACCTACGTTCATCCGTCTTTTTAAAAATAAACTCATTTTTAATCTTTTCTTTGTTTATAATTTCTTTTTTCTCTTGTGATAAAAAAGAAGATTATAAAACAGTTGTAGCTGATAGTAGCGTTTTTCTTTCGGGAAAAATTATTCCTGATGATCATTTTTTAGGAGATCAGAAGTGTAAAGAATGTCATCAAGATCAATTTAAAAGTTGGGAAGGTTCTCATCATGATAAAGCGATGGAAATTGCCGATAGTGTTTCTATTTTAGGTGATTTTAACAATCAGAAATTTACAAGTCAGGGTGTGACTTCTCATTTTTATAAAAAAGACAATGATTTTTATGTAAATACAGAAGGACCAGATGGTGATAATCACGATTATAAAATAATATACACTTTTGGTATTACTCCTTTACAGCAATACATTGTTCAGTTTCCTGACGGACATTACCAATGTTTAAGAACTGCTTGGGATTCTGTAGAGAATAAATGGTTCGATTTATATCCAGATTTTAAAGTTGTACATTCCGAATGGTTGCATTGGTCTAGAGGTGGTTTAAATTGGAATAATATGTGTTCCGATTGTCACTCTACAAATGTTCGTAAAAATTACGATGTAGAAACACATAGTTATAATACCGAGTTTGCAATTATTAACGTGAATTGTGAAGCGTGTCATGGCCCAGGAAAAGAACATGTTGCCGATGTAGATAAACTTGGTGAAGATTATATGGATAGCGGTACTTTTCAAATGACAATAGAAACAGGGCCTAAAGAATTGGTAGATCAATGTGCACGTTGCCACATGAGAAGAGAGCAGTTCTCTGGAGTCTTTAATTTTGAAGGTACAATGTTAGATCATTATTATCCACAATTATTAGAAGCTCCTTTATATCAAGCAGACGGACAAATTTTAGATGAAGATTATGTCTATGGTTCGTTTACGCAGAGTAAAATGTATCAAAATGATGTAACTTGTACAGACTGCCATGATGCACATTCTTTAAAACTAAAGTTTGATGGTAATAAACTGTGTGCCCAATGTCATGTTCCAGAAAAATATGATACTCCTACACATCATTTTCACGAACAAAATACCGATGGAGCAAAATGTATTAATTGCCACATGACAGGAAGATTTTATATGGGAAATGACTTTAGAAGAGATCATAGTTTTAGAGTACCAAGACCAGATTTAAGTGTAAAATATGGAAATCCAAACGCTTGTTCTGGTTGTCATACAGATAAAGATGATGCTTGGGCGGCAGAAAATTTCACAAAATTATTTGGAGAGGTAGATTCTATTCATTATTCAGAAAAATTAGCACCAGGAATAACCATGCAACCTGAAGGACATATAGGTTTAATTGATTTGATGCACGATACGCATCAACCAGAAATAGTAAGAGCTTCTGCAACAAAAGTGTTGGCTAACTATAATGCACAGAATTTTGTGGAAGATTATATTTCACTTTTAAATGATGATTCTGCTTTGGTAAGAGGAGCAAGTGTAGATGTTTTAGGTGGCATAAATACCACGGATTATAATGCCTATTTTTTACCTTTATTAGAAGACCCCAAAAGAAGTGTTAGGGTAAAGGCTTTCTATGGTTTAGGAGGTTTGGCTGAAACAGATGTGCCTGAAGTTTATAAAGAGAGTTATCAAAAGGTAAAGAAAGAATTTTGGTTACATATCGATACAAATTCAGATTTTGTAGGGGTAAGAATGAAAAAAGGAGATTACTTTTTAAAACAAGGGAACATAGAAAAAGCAATAGAAAATTTTGAAAGTGCACAATCTATTGATGTTATCAACAATCAAATACGAATAAATTTAGCAACGTTATATTATAATATTAAAGAATATGAAAAGGCTGAAGCAGCTTTTAAAACAGTAATTAAACAAGAGCCTGAATATGGCCCTGTTTATTATTCTCTTGCTTTAATGTATGCAGAATTAAATAGAGAAGATGAGGCAATTGAGCAACTTAAAATAGCGATGATAAAAATGCCAGACAATATTCGTGTTTATTATAATTTAGGGTTGTTGTATGATAAAAAACAAGATTTTAAAAATAGTGAGAAAGCATTGGTTACTGGTCTAAAAGTTGATGCACAAAATGAAGGTTTACTGTATGCGTTGGCTTATTTATATTCTAAATCAGATCAAAAACCAAAAGCAAAAAATATTTTACAAAGATTGGTTGATTTGTATCCAAATAACCAACAATATAGAAATTTTTTAAATCAATTATAATCACTTTGTAGTAGATTATTTTAATAAAAGGTTTCGTTTAACAGATTAAAAAAGGTAAAAGAGTTAATTTTCATTTTTGTATTTTTATAAAAAAAGAAAATGGAAAAGTTAACGATTAAGTCTTGGGCTTTAGATGATAGGCCAAGAGAAAAGCTGTTAGCAAAAGGGAAAACGGCACTTTCTGATGCAGAATTAATTGCAATTCTTATTGGATCTGGCAATAGACAAGAAAGTGCTGTAGCGTTATCTAAACGAATTTTGCAAGAGGTAGATGGTAACATAAATGAGCTAGCAAAACTATCCGTAGAAAAATTAACCACTTTTAAAGGAATAGGAGAAGCAAAGGCAATTGCTATTATTACAGCTTTAGAAATTGGTAAAAGACGTCAATTAGAAATAGCTTTAGAAAAACCTAAAATTACCAGTAGTAAAGATGGTTTTAACTTAATGCAACCTGTTATTGGAGATTTAGAGCACGAAGAATTTTGGGTGTTATTTTTAAATAATTCTAACAAAGTTTTGGCAAAAAGTCAGATTAGTAAAGGCGGTTTAACGGCCACGGTTGTAGATGTTAGGTTGTTGTTTAAAAGAGCGTTAGAATTGGCATCTGTAGCAATGATTGTTTGCCATAATCATCCTTCAGGTAAATTACAACCTAGTAATGCAGATAAACAACTTACTCAAAAAATTAAAGAAGCAGGAAACACTTTAGATATAAAGCTGCTAGATCATTTAATTATTACCGAAAAAGCTTATTTTAGCTTTGCAGATGAAGGATTGCTTTAGTTTGCAGTTATAGTAATCAGTAAAAAAGTTACTTGAAATTATAACTGATTACTGAGACCGCAAATTGAGACTGAAAACTGAATACATGATACTAGTTTACACACATAAAATTACACCAAGAGTTCGTTATATTTTTAAACATATTCTTACAAGAACTTTATTAATTCCGGTAGATTTCACTTCTAAGGTAGAAGAATTTGTGGCTTTTAATGGTCCTAAAATGACCTACACAAAAACACCTTTAGGGAATGAGTTTTTTGTGAAAAGTAACAATTTATTGTTTGAGCAAGGTGTTAATGATATGGAGATTTCTATGCAGAAATGGGATGAAACTCCATGTTTCTTTAAAACCGGACCAAAATCTTCTATTCCTTTTGATGTTTTTGCGGCAAGCTTTTATCTTATTACGAGATATGAAGAATACTTACCGCACGTAAAAGATATTCATGGTCGTTATACTGCAGACCAGAGTCTGGCTTATAAAAAACGTTTTTTAGAAAAACCAGTAGTAGATATTTGGGCCTATAAATTATTAGAAGCTTTAAAAGAAAAGTTTCCAGATTATGATTACAAAAATCGTAAGTATGAGTTTATTTCTACGGTTGATATTGATAATGCGTATGCTTATAAGTATAAAAGCTTGATAAGAAGTGTAGGTGGTTTTATAAATGATTTACTTCATTTTAGAGTGTTAGATGTTTGGAATCGATTTGCAGTTACTTTCAATTTAAAGAAAGATCCTTTTGATACTTTTCAGAAAATTTTAGAGATTAAAAAGGAGTATAAAATTAAAACAATCTTTTTCTTTTTAATAGGCGATTATACTACTTTTGATACCAATGTTTCTGCTTCAAAAAGCAAGTACAAACTACTTATTAAAGAAATGGTAGATTATGCTAAAGTGGGGTTGCACCCTTCTTATTTTACGATGCACAATACTTCTTTATTAAAAAAGGAAAAACTGAGGTTAGAAAATATTATTAATTCTCCAATTCAGAGGTCTAGACAACATTATTTACGATTTAGCTTGCCCGAAACGTACCAACATTTAATAGATTTAGAAGTAGAAGAAGATTACTCTATGGGGTATGCAAGTAATGTAGGTTTTAGAGCAAGTACTTGTACGCCTTTTTATTTTTACGATTTAGATTTCGAAATTCAAACTCCGTTAAAGGTGTTTCCATTTGCATTAATGGACACTACTTTAAATGATTATATGAAGCTTACACCTAAACAATCTCTAGGAAGAATAAGAGATATAAAAAATGAAGTAAAAGCGGTTAACGGAACTTTTATTACTTTATTTCATAACGAAAGCCTAAGTGATTATTTACGTTGGAAAGGCTGGAAAAGGCTGTATGAATCTATGATTAAAATTGCTACTTCATAATGATTCAATATGTTGAGAGAAAAGATTTGGAGGTAGAGAAATATGATGCTTGTATAGATAATTCTATTCAATCTAGAATTTATGCTTTTTCTTGGTATTTAGATATTGTTGCAGATAATTGGGATGTTTTGGTCTTGGATGATTATAAAGCAGTGATGCCAATTCCTTGTCGTAAAAAGGCTGGTATTAAATATGTTTATCCGCCACTTTGGTTGTTAGAATTAGGTGTTTTTTCTTTAAGTGAAAACATAGATTACAATCCTTTTTTTAAACTTCTGTTTCAGAAATTTAAATCTGTAGAAAGCCGGTTAAATAGTGCTATTAATATACAAGAAAACACCTCTTGTTTTGTAGGGAAACAAATGCAAATTTTGTTAATTTCTGATGATTATAATACTATTTGTAATGGTTACAGAAAAGATAGAAGAAAGGACTTAAACAAGGCGAAGAAAGTCGATTTAACGGAAAAATGGAATGATAATCCTGAAAAATTAATTCAGTTATTTAAAAATAACGTAGGTAAAAGAACACCCAATATTGCAGATAAAGATTATTTAGTTTTAGAAGAATTGATAAAAATTTGTTTAGAGAAAAAAGTAGGAGAAATACTTTCGGTTTACAACAAAGAAGATAGATTAGTAGCTTCTGGTTTTTTCTTAAAACATAAAAAAGCTGTTACAATTTTAGTGTCATCCACAGATTTTAAGCATAGAAAAAATGGCGTAAATACTTTTTTAATTGATCGTGCAATTTATAAGTTTGAAAAGAATTTTAGTATTTTTAATTTTGGAGGTTCATCAATGGAATCTATAGCCAAATATTTTTTGAGTTTTGGTGCTACGTCACATAATTATAAACAAATAAAGTATAATAATTTACCTTGGTTTATTAAGTTGTTAAAAAAAATGAGTTAAATATCTTTTTTAGAAAAATGAATATACCATTGAGATATTATTTCATTATAATCTTTATATAATTTTTTTGCCTTGATATCTTTTTTATTTAATTCATTAACCATTTGATCGGTTATTGGTTTGTAATTATTCCAATCATGTTTTTTTAATATTCTTTTTTTTAGGTGATTAGGTAAATGTGGCTTTATTTTGTCTTTTAGTTTTTGTAATTTAATTTGTTTTTTTGTAGGCTGAATTTCTTTTTCAAAGTAGACATCAAAAGGTTTAAAATAATCATTAATTAATATATCATCAAAAAGAAGTTTTGCTTTTTTGTATTTAATTGGAATTTTTTTAAATAAACTTAACAATTCTGTATCCCAAAAAGGAAATCTAAATTGATGACCAAAAAAAGTATAATAACTTGCAGAATTAAAAATATATTTAGCAATTCGTTCTTTTAAGTTGTAATCTTCTAAGACAGTTTCAGGTATTTTTTTCGTATAATTTTTATCAAATAGAAATAAATTCTTTTTTATTTCTGCTTCAATTTGTTTCTTTTCATCATTAGAAAAACAATAATTAATCATTTTTTTTTCTAAGATAACTTCTGGTAAATTAGAGTGTTTTAAGTTTTTAGAAATTGTTTTAGAATATTCACTTCCTCCTAAAATATCGCCGGCAAAACCCGGAACAAAAATAGCATCTTGAGTAATGATTTTTTTGTCTTTTAAAAATTTAATAGCAAAGTATTCTTGAAGATAAGGCATAGAAGAAAGTTTGCCAGCAAAATGTGCGTAATTTTTAAATTCTTCAGTTGATAAAAAATTAGAAATTAACTCATTTTTATATTCAATAAAATACCAGTCAAAATTTAAAGTTTCTGCCGTTTTTTTAGAATTTTCAATTTCAAAACTATCTTTTCTGCCATAGGTATAACAAACTACGTTTTTATAGTTATGCTTTTTAAGCATTACGGCAATTAAACGCGAATCAAAACCGCCACTTAAAGGAATTACTGCCGTCCTATTATTTAGTGAGTCTATAAACCGTTTAAAAGAATTTTCAAAAGCAATTACTATCTTGTTTTTTAAAATAGAATAGGAGTCTAGATATGCTTTTTCTATAGCATAAGAAAAGAAAAAGTTACTCTCAATAATTTTATGATTTTGAATGATTAAATATTCACTTGCTTGTATTTGATTTACATTTTGTAATAATGTTTTATTACCATGGGTATGACAAGAAGCTTTTAATTCGATTTCTGAAACAGCATTAAAATCAAGAATATTAAAAGTGTTTTTCAAATAGATAATATCATCGCTCAAAAATAATTTTTCATTATGAAAAGTATAGAAAATGGGGAAAGATCTTGTTATGTCAGAAGCAATACAAACAGTTTTTTTATCAGAAAAAACGATTGTAAAAACACCATTTATGTTCTTTAAAAGTTCTTTAAAATCAGTTGTATCTTTTATTGTTAAAAGAAAATTTAAAGCATTTTCTTTTTCATAAAAAACAGCATCAATATAAAAATAACCTTTTAAATAAAAAGAATCATTTTTATACCATTTAAAGCCTTTATTATGTTTTAAAGTAATGTTCATATTAGCTGTATGCAATTTTCTTTTCTTTGGATGTTTTTAAAAGATAGATAAATATAAGAATATTAAAAAGCATTCCTACTCCAGAAAAAAGTATCAAAGAAATAACAATATTATCGTAAAAATAGTATCCTAAGAATAATGCCAAAAATCTAAAAAGTAGTAAAAAAGTATCATAAACAACCATGGTTTTTTGTTTGTTTAGAATTAAAATTAATGGTGATATAGGATTGCTTAAAAAAGCAAAAAATAACCACGGAATTATAATTCTTGAGTACAAACCTACGTCAGACCAATTTTCACCAAAAATAATATCTAAGAAAAAAGAAATTGCAAATAAAGGAATAAAAAGAAAAGAACTTATGAATAATAAATGTTTGACTGTTTTTATAACTAAATCATGCAAATTGCCTTTTTCATTGTAAGTTTTACTTGCTTTATTAAAAAAGACTTGGTTTATTGATTGTTGAAAAATGCCAATAGGAGCTCTTGTAAATTTAACTGCTAGACCATAAATTCCCGAGTTTGCCAAACCAAAATATTTAGTAATTAAAAGCACGGGTAATTCATTAGAAAGATTATTAGTCAAGTTAATAATGGTATTAAAAACGGGAATATCTTTATATTTTTTTGCCAAAAAAAACATCCTTTTTAAGGATAGTTCCTTGGTAAGTTTTTGCATTAATTTGGTAGACGCTTTTATTAAAAAAAGAAGTTGCATAGATTGCCCTAAAAGCATTCCTGGAATTAATCCTAAAGAATTAAAAGAGCTAAAACCGGTAGCAAGTTGAGATGTACTCATTACCGCAGATTTTGTTATCAATCCTTTAGAAATATTTTTAAACATATTAGTTCTGTTGTTCCAAAAATCAAAAATTGAAACGCTACCAAAAAGGAAGACACTTAATGGTAGTAAATAAATTAAATTTACGAGTTTTGTTATATTAAAAAAGGTAGTAATGTTTTCATTAAAAAAGAAGATGATTACAAGTAATAAAAAGCAATATATTGTTAAAATAATAAATGAAAAACCCACTAAATTAATAGCATCCTTATCCTTTTTGGGTAAAACGATAGCAAATTCATATTGCAGAGTTGCCAAAGGCTTTAAGATTAAAGTTACGGATGAAAACAAGGTGTAAATACCAAAAAGCTCTGTAGAAAAAAGGCGCGTAAGTATTAGAATTGATGCATAAATAACAACTTGACTTAAAGCAGATCCTGTTATTAATGTTAAAACATTTTTAACAAACTCTTTTTTTAGAAAAGAAAATAGTTGCATATTACTTACTTAAAATAATGTATTCAAATATAATGTAAATGACAAAGATACAACACGTCTTTTTTGATTTAGATCACACTTTATGGGATTTCGATAAAAATTCTGATTTAACCTTCGAAAAGGTTTTTAGAGTCAATAATTTAAAAGTTGATTTAAATGCTTTTTTAGAAGTTTACAAACCCATAAATTTCGAATTTTGGAAATTGTTTAGAGAAGAAAAAGTAACTAAAGAAGCATTAAGATACGGTCGATTAAAAAATAGTTTTGACGCTTTAAATCATACTGTTTCAGATGAGGTTATAGTTAAAATGTCTGTAGATTATTTAATGTTTTTACCTGATTTTAATTATTTGTTTGATGGAACTTTTGAGCTTTTAGATTACTTAAATGATAAGTATCAATTGCACATCATTACCAATGGTTTTGAAGAAGTGCAGAATAAGAAAATGATTAGTTCTAATATTTATCATTATTTTGATAAAATTATTACCTCAGAATCTGTTGGTGTTAAAAAGCCAAACCCTAAAGTGTTTACTTATGCTTTAGAAGTTGCAAACGCACACAAAGACAATTCTATTATGATTGGTGATAATATTGAGGCGGATATAGAAGGAGCTTTGAGCGTTGGTATGCAAGCTATTCATTGTAATTTTTACAATGTTTCACATAATAAAAGTAATTTGGTATCTGTAAGTTCTCTACTAGAAATAAAGCAATATTTATAACTGATTGAGCGTTTTATATTTAAATAAATAAAAGTTAATTTATCTAGAATTCTAGATGGTATCGCACAATTTTGCGATATTGCATCTGCAAATAATAGTACTGTAAAATTAGAAATTCATTAAATATTTAATTAAAATGATTAAAAAAATAGCATTTAGTTTTTTGTTTTTAATAGCAATATCAGCATTTAGTCAAGAACGAGATATTAATAACTACAAATATGTAATTGTACCAGATCGATTCGATTTTTTAAAGAGTTCAGATCAATACCAAACGAGTTCTTTAACTAAGTTTCTTTTAGAAAAAAAAGGATTTGAAGTTTTTCTAAGCAATGAAAAATTACCAGAAGATTTAATGCTAAATAGATGTAAAGCGTTAACAGCAATAGTTGTAGATGATTCTAGTATGTTTACCATTAAAAGTGTAATTAAATTACAAGACTGTAATAATAATGTATTATACACTTCAGAGGTTGGTAAGAGTAAACTTAAAGAATATAAGAAAGGTTATCAAGAGGCTATAAGAAAAGCTTATGAAACAATGGAAGATTTAGAGTATAATTATAATACTTCTATTGCTGCTAAAGAAAAGATAAAACCAGAAATAGTAAAGGAAAAAGAATCTGTTGTTACCGTTAAAACAAGTGTAAAAGAAATTAATACTAATTCTAATGCTACTAATGTTTTATATGCACAGAAAAAAAATAACGGATTTCAACTGGTAAATTTAACACCAGAAGTTGTTTTTATAATTTTAAATACAAACAAGAAAGATGTTTATGTAATTAAAGGAAAAGACGGAACGCTTTATAAAAATGGAGAAATTTGGATTGCAGAATATTATAAAAATGACCAATTAGTAAAAGAAGAATATCAAATAAAATTTTAATTAATTTTCTATAAATAAAATAAAACTTAGTATTCTTAGTTTTATTTTGAATAAAAAATGTCACTTAGAAATAATTTCTGAGTGACATTTTTTTGATAAAAGTTTTAGATATAAATTAATATTCATAGTTGTTTTTCCATCTATTCTTTAAGATTTCTCTAAACTGATTTTCTCTAGCATTATTACCTGGTTCATACAATTTTGTTCCAGATATTTCATCAGGTAAAAACTCTTGTTCTACAAAGTTATTCGGATAATTGTGCGAATATTTATAGTTTTTACCATAGTCCAAGTCTTTCATTAACTTAGTTGGTGCATTTCTTAAATGAATAGGGATAGATAAGTCTCCCGTTTTCTGTACTAAATTTTGAGCATCATTAATAGCCATATATGAAGCATTACTTTTGGCGGAGTTAGCCAAATAAATAGCACATTGACTTAATATAATTCTAGATTCTGGGTATCCAACAACAGAAACAGCTTGAAACGTGTTATTTGCTAGTATTAAAGCAGTAGGGTTTGCGTTTCCAATATCTTCTGAAGCAGAAATAAGTAGCCTTCTTGCTATAAATTTTACGTCTTCACCACCTTCAATCATTCTAGCCAACCAATAAACAGCGCCATTAGGATCACTACCTCTAATCGATTTTATAAAAGCAGATATAATGTCATAATGTTGTTCCCCTGTTTTATCATATCTAACAGTATTTTTCTGAATTTTAGCGAGTACTAAATCATTGGTGATTTCAATTTCATCCTCTTCAGATACTAATAATTCAAAAATATTAAGAAGCTTTCTAGCGTCCCCTCCAGATACTTGTAATAATGCATCCGTTTCTGTTAAAGTAATTTTTTTGGTTGATAAAAGTTCGTCTTTCTCCATGGCTCTATGTAAAAGTGCCACGAGATCAGTTTTATCAAAAGAATTTAAAATATAGACTTGGCAACGAGAGAGTAGGGCAGGAATAACTTCGAAACTTGGGTTTTCTGTAGTTGCACCAATTAACGTTACCCATCCTTTTTCTACTGCTCCTAAAAGTGAATCTTGCTGAGATTTACTAAATCGATGAATTTCATCAATAAATAAAATAGGATTTTTAACCGTAAACAATCCTCCACTTTTTTTAGCTTTTTCTATAACATCTCTTACATCTTTTACCCCAGAACTAATAGCGCTCAATGTATAGAAAGGACGTTTAGATTCTGTTGCAATAATATTTGCAAGCGTTGTTTTTCCAATTCCTGGAGGTCCCCATAAAATTAATGAAGGAATGATTCCTTTTTTGATTAAATTGGTTAAAACACCCGTTTTACCCACTAAATGTTGCTGACTGATATAGTCTTCTAAAGTTTTAGGTCTAATTCTTTCTGCCAAAGGTTCATTCATTCCGTAAAAATAATAAAGATTTCTGACAGAAATTGTAAAAATCGGGATTGGTTCTATTTTTGTTATTTTTATAATGATGAAAGAGGAAAATAATTTAAAAAGTTCGAAATCAATTTTCTTAATTCCAATTGTATATGTTGTTACAATATGGCTTATTTATTGGATTGAAATACAACTTGACTTCAATTTTAATAAATATGGTGTTTTTCCAAGAAATCTTGTTGGTTTTAGAGGTGTTTTCTTAACACATTTTATACATAGTAATGTTAGTCACCTTTTTAATAATTCGGTTCCTTTATTTGTGCTTTTAAGCAGTCTTTTTTATTTTTATAGAGATGTAGCTTATAAAGTTTTGCTTCTTGGTGGTTTCTTTACAGGTTTAATAACTTGGTGCATTGCTAGAGAGTCTTACCACATAGGTGCAAGCGGAATTGTGTATTTGCTTTTTAGTTTTGTTTTTTTTAGCGGAATTATAAAAAGACACTTTCGGTTGGTCGCATTGTCTTTAATCATCATCTTTCTATACGGAGGTATGATATGGTATGTTTTGCCTATAAAAGAAGGCGTTTCTTGGGAAGGTCATTTATCTGGTTTTATAGTGGGACTTCTTTTTGCAATTGTTTTTAGAAATAGAGGAATTGTAAGAGAAGAACATCAATTTATAGAAACAGAATT
Source organism: Polaribacter sp. HaHaR_3_91 (assembly GCF_019278525.1). NCBI lineage: Bacteria > Pseudomonadati > Bacteroidota > Flavobacteriia > Flavobacteriales > Flavobacteriaceae > Polaribacter > Polaribacter sp. HaHaR_3_91. Next base: position 3,192,972 of record NZ_CP058986.1, on the reverse strand, counting down.
TGATGCTTTGTTTGATGAACATGGTAATTTTACTCCACCAGAAATAAAGCAGGAGGTAGGTGATGAAAAAGTTGAATAGAAATTGGAAACTTCTTATATAAATGGTAAATAAATAAAGCTGTACCTAATTCCTTAGATACAGCTTTGTTTTAAATGTATTTTTAATTCTTTCTAACTCCCCACAACAATTCTTTGTCTTACGGCTTCATATAGTAAAACACCACAAGCAACAGATACGTTTAAAGAAGCTATTTCACCTAATAATGGTAATTTAGCTTTATAATCTACCATTTTTAATATAGAAGGGTTTACACCTCTATGCTCAGAACCCATAATTATAGCAATTGGTTGCTTAAAATCGATATCATATACAGAGTCTTCTGTCTTTTCTGTAGCTGCTACCGTTTTAATGTCTGATGCTTGTAATAAAAATAAAGCATCTTTAATGTGATCTACTTTACAAATAGGAATTTTAAAAGCTGCACCCGCAGATGTTTTTATAGTTTCAGCATTAACAGGAGCACTTCCGTTTTTCTGAATGATAATTCCGCTAACTCCAGAACATTCTGCAGTTCTAATGATGGCACCAAAATTACGTACATCAGATACTTGATCTAACAATAAAAATAAAGGTGTTTTATCACTCTCTACTGTTTTTTCTATCAATTCTTCTAAATCGTAAAATTCTACTGGAGATATTTGAGCAACAGCACCTTGATGATTACTGTTTTTAGATAACCTATCTAATTTTTCTACAGGAACCATACTTGTAGTTAGGTTGTTTGTTTTAATTAACTTGTTCAGTTCATAAAACAATTCTCCTCTTAATCCTTTTTGTAAGTATATTTTATTAATTGATGAACCACTTTCTATGGCTTCAATTATAGCTCTAATACCAAAAATATTGGTTGTTGGTGTACTTTCTGTTGTCATTGTGCAAAGGTATGTTAATTATTGAAATTATTAGACAAAAAAAAACCACCTCATTAAGAGGTGGTTTAAATTTTATAAAAGAAATTAAATAGAAATTACTTCTTCTGTTCCATCTCCATAATCACCTGATATGCTAAAAACGGATACACCATTAGCAGTAATGCTAACTTCATTACCTCCGTCTCCATAACTGTCGTATACCTGTACGGTATAATCTCCAGAAGGTAAACATTCGCTAATTGTTAAAGATGTTCCAGCTAAACCCGTGTAAGCTCCATATCCAAATGGATCTGCACTTGCTAATACTGTTGTTCCGTCAGCATCCAAAATTCTCCAAGCGAATTCTTCTGGATAGCTATCAAAAGTAAGGTTTATTTTTACTTTTATTCCGTTATCAGGGCAAAGTTGAGATAATCCTATTGTTAAAGCTTCACCAGTAAAAGTTTCTTCAGAAGCTTCTAGTCTTAAAACTAATACTTTATCTTCTACTAAATCTACATCTTTTACTCCAATTGTAATTGTCCCTACGTTTGTTCCTCCAGGAATAACAACTGAAGTAGGAACAGTATAAGCACCTTCATCTGCAGTAGTACTTTCTACTACATTTAAAGTAATAGTTCTATCAGAACTTATAATGTTTGTAGTATAAACACTAACTTCTTCAGAAGTTTCGGCGCCTTCTAAAACACCGATATCCATAGAGTTAGATACAAATGACGCATAAGAAGTATCTAAAGCTGTTAGAGAACTATCTTTACAAGAAGAGAAAGATATAATAGCTACAGATGCTAAAAATAAATAAATATATTTTTTCATAATTTATGTTTTTGTTTTAAATGGACAAGCTTATAAAAACTTAAGCTTGCCCATTGTAAAAAATCTAGTTAATGTAAGGGTTGTTTTGAACCTCTGCTTGAGGAATTTCATAAGTTAATCTTTCATCAGTATGAGGAATAGATAAACCAGAGTGAAATACATGGTTTGTACCTCTTGTCATAGTCTGTTTATTTCTCTTCATTGATAAATAACTTTTTCCTTCACCCCATAATTCTATTCTAGTCTGTAGAATAACTTCATTTAATAAAGCATCACCAGATAATGCGTTCACGTACGCATAATCTGCAGCATCATCAAATCTTTGAGATAATAACTCAATTAATCTTGATTTAGCAACACCATCTTGTCCTTCTTTTGCAGCCATTTCAGCAGATAATAAGTACATTTCTGCAACTCTCATATAAACGTAATCATCTTCTACGTTTCTTTGACCACCAATTACTCTAGCAGCATTATAAAACTTATTACGAGGTTGTAATGAATTATCAACATCAAATTGAGTTTTTCTGATATCTCCATCTTTAATTTGTGCAAATAAACCATTATCAATACCTTTTCTATCTCCAGCCCATTGGTAACTATAGGTAAATACATCAATTTGTCCCCACCAAGAAACTAAATCTAATCCATTAGCTAAAGTAACATCAAATCCCCAGATCCAACCTGGTGTAGTAACGCTGGTAAATCCGCCTACAACTTCACTACTAGTCATTAAAGGATACCCTGCAGCAATAACTTGGTCTGCTAATCCTTTAGCTAATAAGTTAGAAGCGCTGTCTCCTTTAGCTGCATATACATAAGCCAATAAAGCTCTAGCTACATCTTGATTTGCACCTGCTTTGTTTGATCTTTCAAAACCTTCTAAAAGTGAAGCTGCAGATGTAAAATCTTGAATCATAAAATCATATACATCACTCATTGGTGATTGTGGAAATACAGGGTCAAAAGGAGTTGAATACAATGGTAAAATTGCTTCTGTACCGTTATATTCTGCCTGATATAATTGAGATAAATAAAAATAAGCATATGATCTTAATGTTTTAGCTTGTCCTAAAGCATGCTTTGCAGCATCAGATTCAGGAATTGCATCATTACCACCTAAAGAACTAATTATTAGGTTTGCAGATCTTATTACTCTATAGTAGTATCTCCAAGGTATGTAGTTATTATTATCAGCATAATCTACTGTAGATAATAAGTTTACAAAGTTAGCATATCTGTTGTAGTTATTAGCTGTAAGTGCTAAATCTCCAGAAAGAAAATCTGTAAAGATATCATATCCTTTTTGACCAAAATCTTCATGAGCCGTAGTACCACCTGTTCCGGTGTTTACCATCATAGAATATAAACCACTAAGGTTGGCGTCTGAAATTACAGGGTTTAATTGTCCTGTTAAACCTGCGTCTTCAGCATTTATAAATGATGTTGGACTTTTTTCTAAAAAGTCATCACCACAACTTAAAAATGATGTAATTACCGCAAGAGTAAATACTGTTTTTAAAATATTATATTTCATTATTTTTTGTTTTTAAGTTAATTATAATTGTACTCTAACACCTAATGTGAATGTAGACAAAGGACTATATTGGTATCTTTCTGATGCACCTTCTAAAGATGAAGATGGATTAAAACCTGTTCTAGAACTTAATAAGAACATATTGTCTCCTGCAACCCAAAAACTTAAAGCAGACATACCTGTGTTAGTTAATGATTTAGACGGTACACTATAACCAATCCTTACATTGTTTAATGCTAAGTAATCAGATTTTGTTAAAAAACGTGTAGATTGTCTGTTTACATTTACATTTTGATTACTGTATAATCTAGGGATATTTGTAATATCTCCAGGAGCTTGCCATGCATCTCTAATATCTACATGGTAGTTATTAGATCCTACTTGACCATTACCTAAAACACTTGCGTAGTTTCCATCATATCCATAACCTCCTAAACTATAAGCAAACTGTGTACTTACATCAAAATTATGTATTTGAGCAGCTAATCTAAATGCACCTCTAATCTTAGGTATTGCAGATTTTCCAATAAATTGATTGGTTGCTTCTGTATAGTCGTTTGTAACAGATTTTTTAATTTCTGCTGTTGGGTTTTTTATAGAATATTCAAATAATTCTGCAATTTCTTCTCCAGAATCAAAAGCACCATTCGCATTAGCATCTACATAATGAGTTTCCCAAAGAGGATCTCCATTTGCTGCATTTACACCTACCCATACTGGCATATAATAATCATATCTACTGTGTCCTTCAGCTCTACCAAAGTTTCCATCAATGTCAATAATTTTATCTCTACCTTCTGGAGCGTCATATGGCATTTTAGTAAGTTCATTATCTAAAACTTCTCCATTTATAGATAAATCTAATTTAAAGTTTTCTTTGTTGATAATGTGTCCTGTCAAGTCAAATTCTAAACCTCTATTTACAAGTGCACCATCATTTTTAGTATCAAGAGCATCACCAGTAGAAATTGGCGTACGTACACTAAAAATAAGTCCATCAGTATCTTTTATATAATAATCTACAGAACCATCAATTACATTGTTAAACAATCTAAACTCTGTACCTACTTGATACATTTTACTTGTTTCCCAAGTTAAACTAGCATTTTCTCTTGCTCTTAAAATAAGAGAAATACCTCCGTCTAAATTATCAATATCATATCCATTTTGACCAGAATAGAAACCTACTCCACCTTGATCTCCCTGAATACCGTAACTTGCTTTTACTTTTAAGTTATTTACAAAATCTACATTACTAAAGAAATCTTCTTTACTAACAATCCAAGATGCACCAGCAGACCAAAATGTTCCCCATTTCTCTGTAGCAAATCTAGAACTACCATCTCTTCTTACTGTACCAGAAAGAAAATATTTATTTAAATAGTTATAGTTAACTTGAGCAAAGAAACTTTCTATTGCAGTTTCTTCTGTATAACCAGAAGGGTTACTTCCTAAGTTTACATAGTTTGTAGGATTGTCTAAACCATTAATTAAGTTTACTACTGTATTCTTACTGATGTAAGTACGCTCTCTTTCCCAATTATTTGTTTCATGTGCTACTAAAGCAGAAATGTTATGGTCTCCAAAAGTTTTATTGTAGTTAAACATTTGTAAAAAGTTCTGTGTTATAGCTTGTCTTTGTTCTTTGAATAAACTACCACCTTGTCCAGCAGAAGATCCATAGAACGGGTTGTTGATGCTGTTGTCTATTAAACTATAGAAGTTTGCACCATACTTAGCTGTAAATGAAAAAGCATCAGTAAAATTAACTTTAAAAGAGAAGTTACCATTTATAGAATGACGCATATTTTGACTTAAATCATATGTAGCATCTGCAATAGCATTTGTTAAACCTCCAAAACCTCTATTAGTACCATAATCATATTGGTTACCACCATAGTAATCGTCAGCAACTATTGCTCCAGAAGCATCACGTAAAAATAATGGGTAAATTGATGGGATATTATCTGTAAACCAAAAAATTGAACCTGAATCCGCAGATTGACCATTTGCAGTTTGTTCTGCATAAGAGTAATCAATATTAGCGTTTGCTTCTAACCAATCTACAGGCTTATGAGTTACATTTAATCTTGTAGAATAACGTTTATAATCAGAGTTTATAACATATCCTTTGTCATTTAAGTAACCAAAAGAAGAAAAATAAGTTGTTGTATCATTACCTCCACTCATACTTACGTTAGCTTCTGTTCTTGTAGATGATTGAAAGCCATAATCAGACCAGTCTTCAGGAGTGTATTTTCTAGAAACACCAGGTATAACTGTACCTGTGGCAGGATCTATAATATCTGCACCATTTGTTGCATTGTACATATTATAATCTTGGCTAATACCACCTCTTGTATCATCAAATAATACATCATTTGCATATGCATTTGCATCTGCAACACCTAATCTACTTCCTGTGTTTCTTAAAGCTTGCCATGAAAGTCCCATGTACTCATCTGGAGAGCTAATTAAATCATAAGTAGGTAAAAGTCTCATGTTTACACCAGACTTTACTTCTACATTAATGTTAGAGATACCATCTTTACCTTTTTTAGTTGTAATTACAATTACCCCATTTGCTCCTCTAGAACCATAAATAGAAGTTGCAGTTGCATCTTTTAATATAGTAGTAGACTCAATATCTGCTGGGTTAATGTTACTAATACTGTTTAAGTATGGTACACCATCAACAACATATAAAGGATCACTGTTACCATTAATAGTACCAAAACCTCTAATTCTAATTGTAGCAGCACTACCTGGTTGTCCAGATCCATTTACAACTGTTACACCTGCTACCTCACCTGCTAATGCTTGTGATATGTTAGAAACAGACTTTGCTTGTAAGTTTTCTGCACTAACTACAGTTGCAGTACCTGTAAAGGCTTGTTTTGTACTTGTACCATACCCAACAACCACAACCTCGTCTAAAACGTTGTTATCGTCAACTACCATACTCGCGTTAACGGTGTTAGATGCTCCTATTTTTTTTTCTACTGGTGTAAAACCTAAGTATCTAAAAACTAAAACATCTCCGCTTTTTGCTAGGATAGAGTACTTTCCATCAAAATCAGTCTCTGTACCTTTGTTGGTTCCTTTTACTGATATACTAACTCCAGGTAAAGGTCCCGAATTTTCTGTAACTGTACCAGAAACAGTTTTGTCTTGTGCAAATGAAATTTGCACGATTAACGCTAAGAGTAGCGTTAAAAATCCATTAAACTTTGTCTTCATTGTATAATTATTTGAATTAATTAAATCCAAAAGTCTTAAATTAATCTTAATAAAACAATTTTTTAACATAAATAGTTTTTTAGTATGTGGTAAAAATAGCATTAAATTTTGTTGTTATTTTTGCTTTTTAAATCTTTTTATTCTTTTATTATTTTTTTAATAGGTTCTTTTTTAAGGGGTTCTATTTTTATTTTATCTAAAAAACTCTTTCTCTCTTCTTGTATTTTGTAATAAAAATAATTTTAAATTTTATTTATTTTTTTTTATTTAAAACCTTTCAGTGATAGGAATAATCGAGTGATTTTAGTGTTTTTGTAATATAAAATTTATTCATTTATAGATATGGTTAAATTATCTGTAATGAATTCTACTGTTTTTGTAATGTATGGGTTTTGTTTTTTTTATCAGTTATGATTCTTTTGATAAAAAAAAGACCTCTTAAATAGAGGTGGTTTGTTCAAGTTAAAACGATTTTTAGCGTTATTATTTCTGTTGATGTTTTTTAAGGTTCTAGAATAATTTGTATTCCTTTGTAATTATCTTATATGTTAACATAATTTGGTTTAGAGACTTTTTTTATTTAGATAAAAGAAATTTGTATTAGTTTTAGCTAAAGTCTGTTTTTTTTAAAGATTTTTCTATGGTATAAAAAAAAGACTACCTTTTCAGATAGTCTTTTTCTTTTAGTGTATTTGATTTTAGTTTCCTACACCTGTAATATCCCAAAATACGCGAGAAGATTTATCATCACCTCCCATTGCACTGCTTGCAGCAGCATAATTATCTGGGTTAAGATCTTTATCGTCGTTTCCGTACAAGTACCTTCTTGGTACAGCTTCGTTAGAAATTGAAGGGCGAGTAAAAGTATTAGGGTAGTCTAATATTCTCCATGAACTCCAAGCTTCAAATCCTCTTCCGTAAAGTGCTATGTATTTTTGATTACCAATAACTTCTTTCCAAGAAGAACCAGAAGTTGTATACGCAACAGTTGCTTGTGCTAAATATGTGTCAGCCTCTGCTTGAGTTCCTCCCCAATAGATAATCGAAGCGGAAATAGCTGCATTGTAGTAAGTTTCTGCACTACCAGTTATAAGACCTCTTTCTACAGCTTCTGCTAATAGAAATTGAACTTCATCATAACTTAAAAGTACTCCTTCTAAGTCTGGTTGATGCCATGCATCACCAATATGTGTAAAGTCTGTGTAAGAACTTCCTACACCGTAAGGGGCTCCGATATATGGTGTTTTGTTATCTGCTAAATAAGTTGAAGCTCTTGGGTCGTTTAATGGATTTATTAGGTTTACAAAAGTGTCCGCTACTAAAAAATCATCACGACCAGATTGTACTAAGTCAACCCAAATTGAATTTGTATTTGGGCTTGTCGTTTCAAAAGCAAAAGCAAAATTATCATCATTAGATGCAAATAAACCACCTGCAATCGCAGCAGAAGCTATTGTGCTTGCTTTAGCATTATCGTAATCTGCAATTCTAAGTGCCATTCTTAATTTTAAAGAATTACCAAATTTTTTCCACTTTGCAGTTGATCCTCCATAAACGATATCGGCATCACCAAAAGTTTCTGTACCTGCGTTTAAGTTAGTTAAACTTGCGTCTAAGCGAGTGAATAAATCTGTGTATATATCTTCATCATTGTCGTATACAGGTATAATATTGTTTACTCCCATTAAAGCTTCTGTGTAAGGAATATCTCCATATACGTCTACTAATACACTCCAGGTATAAACTTCCATAAGTCCAATTACTCCTAATTGAGCAGATTTTGTTCCTGCATCTAAAAATTCATCAGCATCAAGAATGTCTCTTGCTGCTTGTAAGTCAATTAATACGTCTCTATATAAGTAAGTTGAAAAACCACCACCTATATCTCTTCCTCTAATATCGTAGTTTACTTCGTCTGTATATTGTGTTTCTGTCCAATATTGAGCGAAAAACTTAAATATGTTATAGTTTACATTAGGACTAGACATCCTATAGAATAAATCTTTTTGAGTACTAGTTACCAAATATGATGCTGGTACTTCACTTGGGTTTTTATCATCGACATTCCATCCTTCAAAATCTTCACATGAAGAAAATGTGATCCCTATCAATAATGCTATTAAAAATATTTTTTTCATCTTTTGTTTTTTTAAAATTGAAGTTTAACACTAAATCCATAATCTTTTGTTGTTGGATAAACACCAGATTGATAACCTTGTACATTACCTGAGCTTAAACCTGCTTCTGGGTCTGCGTATGGTAAACTTTTGTCAATAATCCATAAGTTTCTACCAATTAAAGAAAAAGTAGCTCCTTTAAAAAATGAATTACCTAATTGTTCTTGAGATAGAGAGTAAGATACAGATAATTCTCTTAATTTAACAAAACCTGCATCGTATACGTGAAGTGCATTTGGTGCTCTTTTATACCCCAATGCGTTATCAAAATTACTCATGTCAGTTCTTAAGGTATTAACGGTTCCATCAGAGATAGCATTTCCGTCTGAATCTGTACCAGTTTGTATAACTCCTGGTAAAATAATACCTCCACTATCATTACCAGATGTTAAAGCATCTCTTTTTGGGTTGCCTAATTCATTAAGTCCAGCTGTTTCAGGATATAATCCAGTAGCCATACCATACCAAGTATCTAAAGAAAATACATTACCTCCTTTTTTAATATCAATTAAAAAGCTTAATGAGAAGTTTTTATAGGTAAATGAGTTGTTTATACCACCTTTCCAATCTGGTTGAAAAGACCCAAGATTTTCATCTGAACTTTGACTTACTGCATAAGCACCTGATGCTGCGTCAATAATTTTATTCCCGTTATCATCAAATACAAAGTTAGTACCTCTAATCATACCGTAAGTGTCTCCTACTGTTGCGTTGATAGATACTCCACCTTGTAAGCTAGCTAATTGAAGATTTTTTAAACCTGCAGGAAGTGCTATTACTTTACTTACGTTTTTCCCCCAGTTTAAATCAACTCTCCATTCAAAGTCTTCTGTTTTTATTGGAGAACCGTATAAAGATAATTCAACACCTTTGTTTTCTATTTCTCCAGCATTTAACCATTGTCCGGTATATCCTATAGCAGGAGTAACAGATATTGGTGTAAGTAAATCTTTAGATGTTTTATTGTATAGAGAGAAGTCAAAACCTAGTCTTCTTTTAGCAAACATCATTTCTAATCCTATTTCTGTCTCAGTAGACTCTTCATTCTTTAGGTTAGAGTTGTTATTTGTTGATGGTAAAGAAGCAGATGCTTGTCCTTGTACAGGTGTGTTTAATCCGAATGTGTTGTAAAGTGATAATGGAGAAGCAGCATTACCTGTTTTTGCATATCCAATTCTTAATTTACCTAAGTTCATAAAGTTAGACTCTACTAGTTCAGAGAATAAGAAACTTCCTGATAAACCATAATAATCATATTGATTATCATCTGTTGGAAGGGTAGAAGCTATGTCTAATCTATAAGATCCTTCAACGAATAAGAAATTTTGATACCCTAAAGATACATTTGCAAAATATCCATCAACTCCAGATTTATATTCATATTGTCCTGGAGCTTCTAGAGCATTAGCAGAGTTTGATAAAGACCAAAGTCCATCAATATTAATTCCACCGTTAGTTTCTGCATCTACATAAGAGTAATGATTTCTTTGGATATTTGTTCCTAAAATAGCTTTTAAGTTTAAGTCTTCTGTAAGATCTTTGTCAAAATGTAACTGTAAATCATAGGTGTTTTGTGTATATGATTCAGTAAAAATACCGTAAGAGGAAGGTAGGCTAGTACTACCATTATTAATACGCTCTTCTTGGTTTCCAGAATAAGTGTCAATAGAAGCTCTGGCAAAAACATTTAAATAATCGTTAATTTCATAGTTTAAATTAACATTACCTATAACTCTATTTCTTACATCAGTTTCATAATTGTTGTCACGCATCCAATAAACGTTGTCGTGGTAAATTGCGTGTAAATCTTCATCAATATAACTTGTATTCCAAGTTGCGTTCTCTCCAGTTGCAAGGTAGGCTGCTTTTTGATCTTTTAAATCTACATTTGTTTGCCACCATTGTCTAGCTGTTTGCATAAAGTTTTGAGAATCATATCCTGTTCCATAACGTCCTTTACCGGTTGTCTTGTTGTAAGAAACACTAGATGCTGCCGTAAGTTTTTCTGTAAGTTTGTATGATGCAGAAAAATCAACATTATCTCTTATTATTTCACTATTCGGCATTATTCCTTTAATGCTTGCTTTTGAATAACCTAGCTTAAAAGTACCTTTATCGCTACCACCATCTAAAAAGACACTGTTAAATACTGTTGTTCCTGTTTCAAATACAGAAGAAGGATCGTTTTTACCAGCCTCCCAAGGAGTTGCTATTCCGTAACCATCTAATGAAGGGTAGAAAGAATCCCATTGTCTTACTAGTGTATTTGAGTCAAATGCAGCTCCATAAGATCCATCCCAGTCAGCTAATGTATAGTTTTCTCCATTTTTAACGTAAAAATCGTCATGATAATTACCAATCCAATATCCTGCTCCATATTCATCTTGGTAAGTTGCAAAAGTATCTGCATTATATTTATTAAATGTTATTGATGAATTCACAGTAACTCCAATAGATCCATCAGTGTCTTTACCTTTTTTAGTTGTTATAACAATAACTCCATTTGCAGCTTGAGACCCGTAAAGAGCAGTTGCGGCACCACCTTTTAGTATGTTTATGGATTCAATGTTATCAGGGTTAATGTCTGCGGCAGCGTTTCCATAATCATAGCCAGCTCCACCTGTTCGTTGGTCAGCGGAGTTTGAGTTATTGTTACTAATTGGTACGCCGTCTACTACAAATAATGCTTGGTTAGATCCGTATAAAGAAGAATAACCACGGATTACAACGTTGGTAGATCCACCCATTGTTCCACTTCCAGAAACATCTATACCTGCAACTTTACCAGATAAAGAGTTTGCGAAGTTTACGTCTTTAATTGCGCTTACTTCATCTCCTTTAACTTCTTGAGAGGCATAACCTAGAGATTTTTTTTCTCTTTTAATACCTAAGGCAGTTACAACAATCTCATCTAAAACGCTAGCGTCTTCAATCATTGCAATGTCAATAGTTAAGGAATTTCCAACCGTTTTTTGAATAGTTTTGTAGCCAACATAACTAAAGCTTAAGACATCGCCTTGCTTAACATTAATGGAGTACTTTCCGTTAAAGTCAGTTTGAGTTCCATTGTTTGTTCCTTTAATTGCTACACTTACTCCGGGTAATGTACCAGATGAGTCTGATACGGTTCCAGAAACCTTTTTTTCTTGAGCAAAAGATATTTGCATCAGAAACACTAATAGTAGTGTAAAAAATCCTTTAAACTTTGTTTTCATTATTATTTGAATTTGAATTATTTGACTCAAATATCAATATTAATTATCAATTGTGCAATCATTTTTCATGAAAATCGTTAAAATAAAGTTAAGTAATGTTAAGTTGTTATGGATAATTAAAAGTAGTTTTTCCAGTTTATCGTAAGTTTCACGCTCTTAAGGTCGGTTCCTTGTTGATTTATTTTTCCTGTTGAAAGGCTCATGTTTATTTGTGAGTTGTTGGTGTTAAATAAATAACCGAAGCCTAATCCGATTAGGTTTTCCTTTTTAGAGTTTAAGTTTATGCGTCCTAAATCAGTTATAGTATATAGATAAGATTTTTCTGAGGTCAGGTATCTGTACTCTAGATTTACAAATGTGTAGCTGTGGGTAAATATGCTTTGTTCGTTAAATCCTCTTATCGAGTTCGCTCCTCCGATTCTAAAGAGTTCATTATTAATATAGGAGTCAGAGTTTAAGTGTCCTGTTTTATTTCTGATAAAAATGCTGCTTCGTAAATTTAAATCCCATAAATATGAAATTGATGCTTCTAGTTTAAATTGGTTTGTTGTTTCGTTAGTTGTTTCTCTGTTACCGAAACTAGGGTTTATGTCTAGGTTGAATTTATTACTTAAGAAAAAATCATTTTTAGGGAGACTGTATTTTAATTGAATTCCTAAGAAATAATTACTGTAGGTTTCAATATTGTTTGATAAATTTTCTTTTAGATTTTCAGATTTTTCTGAATTATACGTGAGGGCTAGTTTAATTTTAGAATTAATGTGGTATCCAATTCTAGAATCAAACTTTGAGTTTAGAAAAGTAGAATCTTGTTTGTAGATCGAAAAAGTTAATTCTGGGCTAAATCTTGAGTTAAAGATGTATGGTATTTCTGTGTTTAATTTTAATTCTTGTTTTTCTTCACCTATACTGTTCCAGAGTAAGCCAAATTTTTCACCTGTATTTAGAATGTTGTTTAGTTGTATTTCTAAATTTCCGTTAAACAATAGTTCTCCGTCTTCTTTTGAGGCAAAACCTATAATTCCATCAAAACTGCTATTTTGATGTTTTTTTAAATACATATATAATAATGTAGAGTCTTTTGTGAATAAAACTTCTGGAGTTTTAATCTCTTTGATAAAATCTAAATTTTTAGAAGCGTCAGATATTTCTAAAATTTTTTCTTGATTAAATACGTCTGTAGATTTTATGTTGAAGTAATTTTTTAGGTATGATTTAGGAAAATTGTCATATCCTTTAATAATTACTTTATTTATTGTTCTTTTTTTAGAGGGGGTAATTGTTAGGTCAGCAAAAAGAGTTTTGTTTTTAATTGTAATATTTTTTAATTTTACTTTAGAAAAAGACTTTCCTTCTGAATCTAGATTTGTAGATATTCCTAAGAGTGTAGTTTGTAGTTTTTCAATTGGAATAGTGAATGTGTTTTCCGTTGTGTTAAATTTTTCTAAATAATTTTCAGTTTCCTTACTTGTTCTAATAATTGTATTGTCTATTTTATTTCCTAGGTTAAAAAAAGCAACGTATTCTTTGTCTTTGTTTTTAATGCTATCTATAGAATTTGTAAAATAACCTAAATTTTTTAAGTATTCAGAAATTCTATTAATTTCCAAGTTTAGAAGAATAGTGTCTTTGTTTTTTATTTGATAATTAATTTTATTTAAAATCTTTACTTCTGTTTTATTTAAGGAGGTGAGTTTTAAAGAAAATGCTTGTGCAAAGGTTTCTGTATAAGAAAGCAGTGCAATTATCATATATATATAAGGTGTAGTTTTTTTATTCAAAGTGGATAAAATATAAGAATCAAAAGTAAAAGAAAATCCCAATAACTAACATAAAAATAAACATTAAGAAAAAATAACTTGCTGATACTTGAATAATTAGAAAATAATTGTACATTTGCGGACTCTTAAAAAAGAGTAAAGGTTTAATTATAAACGAAAAACAGTAATAATTTAGTATGCCAACTATTCAACAATTAGTTCGTAAAGGAAGAACCAAAATAACTAAGAAGAGTAAATCGGCTGCTTTGTCGTCTTGTCCTCAAAGACGTGGAGTGTGTACTCGTGTTTATACTACAACACCAAAGAAACCTAATTCAGCAATGCGTAAAGTTGCCAGAGTTAGATTGACAAATGGTAATGAGATAAACGCATACATCCCAGGTGAAGGACATAACTTACAAGAGCACTCGATAGTATTAGTTAGAGGTGGAAGGGTAAAAGATTTACCAGGTGTTAAATATCACGTAGTACGTGGTGCATTAGATACAGCGGGAGTTGAGGGTAGAACCCAGAGACGTTCGAAGTATGGTGCAAAACGCCCAAAGAAGTAGGAGTTATCAGTAAAGGGTTATAAGATTTTTAGAGAGTAGTTGTTGTTTGAGAGTTTTCTTGAGTTTTAACTATTGTTTTTAATGTTTTATGGCGAAGAGCTAATAACAAATTAATTAACTTTTTTAATGTAAAAGACATGAGAAAAAGAGCAGCAAAAAAAAGAGTCTTATTACCGGATCCTAAATTTAACGATCAGTTAGTAACGCGTTTTGTGAATAACTTAATGTGGAGCGGTAAGAAGTCTGTAGCGTTTAAAGTGTTTTATGACGCTTTAGAGCTAGTAGAAGAAAGAAAAGGAGAAGACGAAGAAAAGTCGGCTTTAGAAATTTGGAAAGATGGTTTATCTAATGTTATGCCTCACGTAGAAGTAAGATCTCGTCGTGTTGGTGGTGCAACATTCCAAATACCAATGCAAATTAGACCAGACCGTAAGGTTTCTATGGCTATTAAATGGATGATTTTATATACTCGTAAGAGAAATGAGAAAACCATGGCGCAGCGTTTAGCAGCAGAAATTTTAGCAGCAGCTAAAGAAGAAGGTGCAGCAGTAAAAAAACGTACTGATACTCATAAAATGGCAGAGGCTAATAAAGCTTTCTCTCACTTCAGATTTTAATAGAAATGGCTAGAGATTTAAGATTAACAAGAAATATTGGTATTGCAGCTCATATTGATGCTGGTAAAACCACAACAACAGAACGTATCTTGTTCTATACAGGTGTTTCTCATAAGATTGGAGAAGTACATGATGGAGCAGCTACGATGGACTGGATGGAACAAGAGCAAGAAAGAGGTATCACAATTACTTCTGCTGCAACTACTTGTGAATGGGATTTTCCAAAAGAAAATGCTCAACCTACTCCAGAAACACAAGCATACCATTTTAATATTATTGATACTCCTGGTCACGTAGATTTTACTGTAGAAGTGAATAGATCTTTACGTGTATTAGATGGATTAGTATTCTTATTTTCAGCAGTTGATGGTGTAGAGCCACAATCTGAAACTAACTGGAGATTAGCTGATAACTATAAGGTACCTAGAATTGGATTCGTTAATAAGATGGATCGTCAAGGGTCTGACTTCTTAAAGGTTTGTCAACAGGTAAAAGATATGTTAAAGTCTAACGCAGTGCCAATTGTTTTAAATATTGGTGATGAGGATGAGTTTAAAGGTATTGTAGATTTAGTAAAAAACAGAGCTATTGTATGGCATGATGATAACTTCGGAGCTACCTTTGATGTTGTTGAAATTCCAGAAAACATGAAAGATGAAGTACGTAAATATCGTGCTTTATTAATCGAAGAAGTAGCTAGTTATGATGAGAACTTATTAGAAAAATTCATGGAAGATGAAGATTCTATTACAGAAGACGAAGTGCACAATGCATTAAGAGCTGCTGTTATGGATATGGCTATCATTCCAATGGTTTGTGGTTCTTCATTTAAAAATAAAGGTGTTCAGTTTCTTTTAGATGCTGTATGTCGTTACTTACCTTCTCCAATGGATAAGGAAGGTATTGTAGGTGTAAACCCAGATACAGAAGAAAAAGAATTACGTAAGCCTAGTGTAAAGGAGCCTTTTGCTGCTTTAGCATTTAAGATTGCTACAGACCCTTTTGTTGGTCGTTTAGCATTTTTTAGAGCATACTCTGGTCGTTTAGATGCAGGTTCTTATGTTTTAAATAACCGTTCAGGTAAAAAAGAGCGTATTTCTCGTATTTATCAAATGCATGCGAATAAGCAAAATGCAATTGATTATATTGAAGCTGGTGATATTGGTGCTGCTGTAGGTTTTAAATCTATTAAAACAGGAGATACTTTAACTGCTGAAAAATTCCCTCTTGTATTAGAGTCTATGGATTTTCCAGACCCAGTAATTGGTATTGCTATTGAGCCTAAAACAAAAGCCGATGTAGATAAATTAGGTGTTGGACTTGCAAAATTAGCAGAGGAAGATCCTACATTTACAGTACGTTCAGACGAAGCCTCAGGACAGACTATTATTTCTGGAATGGGTGAGTTGCATTTAGATGTACTTGTAGACCGTTTAAAACGTGAGTTTAAAGTAGAAGTTAACCAAGGTCAACCTCAAGTTGAATATAAAGAGGCTATTACTGCAGAAGCAGAACATAGAGAGATTTATAAGAAACAATCTGGTGGACGTGGTAAATTTGCTGATATTGTATTTACTATTGGACCTGCAGATGAAGGTGTTCAAGGTTTACAATTTGAGTCTGTTATTAAAGGTGGAAACGTACCTAGAGAATTTGTTCCTTCTGTAGAGAAAGGATTCAAAGAGGCTATGAAAAACGGACCTTTAGCTGGATACGAAATGGATTCAATGAAAGTTACTTTAAAAGACGGATCATTCCACGCTGTGGATTCTGATGCTTTATCTTTTGAATTAGCTGCAAGAATGGGTTATAAAGCTTCTGCAAAATCTGCAAAAGCAAAAATAATGGAACCATTAATGAAATTAGAAGTGTTAACTCCAGAGGAGAACATGGGAGATATCGTTGGTGATTTAAATAGAAGAAGAGGTCAAGTAAACGACATGAGCGATCGTAATGGGTCTAAAGTTGTTAAAGCTTTAGTGCCGTTATCTGAAATGTTTGGTTACGTTACTACTTTAAGAACAATGTCTTCTGGTAGAGCAACTTCTACTATGGAATTTTCACATTATGCAGAAACTCCTTCAAATGTATCTGAAGATGTTATCGCTA
Organism: Polaribacter sp. HaHaR_3_91; assembly: GCF_019278525.1. Taxonomy (NCBI): domain Bacteria; kingdom Pseudomonadati; phylum Bacteroidota; class Flavobacteriia; order Flavobacteriales; family Flavobacteriaceae; genus Polaribacter; species Polaribacter sp. HaHaR_3_91. The sequence goes on along the minus strand of NZ_CP058986.1, from coordinate 3,175,996 downwards.
AATCTAAAGGTTAATCTCTAAATAATATAAGATGAGTCAAAAAATTAGAATTAAATTAAAGTCTTACGATTACAATTTAGTAGATAAATCTGCTGAAAAGATTGTAAAGACGGTAAAAAGTACTGGAGCTGTTGTAAACGGACCAATACCTTTACCAACACATAAAAAGATTTTTACTGTATTACGTTCTCCACACGTAAACAAAAAATCTAGAGAGCAATTTCAATTAGCTTCTTACAAAAGATTATTAGACATCTATAGTTCTTCTTCGAAAACTATTGATGCTTTAATGAAACTTGAGTTACCAAGTGGTGTTGAAGTAGAAATTAAAGTTTAATTAAACTTTAATAGTATTTCTTACGAAAGTAAGAATCTCTAAAAAAAAGTAATTTTATATTAACTTTCGGTTTAATTTTGTTAAACCGAAAGTTTTTTATACTTTTGCAACCCGAAATAGAGTAGGGTGACACTGTTTTTTGAGTAAAATCATGAAATAGTAACATGTCCAGAGCGTTTCGCGAAGGAAAAACGGAAAAAACAAAATCAGCGTTGAATTTGTTTGCGCTGTTTTTTTTGGTCGAAATTTAAAGGATGAAAATGAAACAATTGTTTCAAAAAATTAATTATTAATATAGACGCGCTGGATAAATAGATCTATCGTCTAAAATTTTAACTAAATGTCTGGGTTAATAGGAAGAAAGATTGGGATGACCAGCTTATTCGATGAGAACGGGAAGAATATTCCTTGTACTGTAATCGAAGCAGGTCCTTGCGTTGTCACTCAGGTCAGAACCGAAGAGGTTGACGGCTATAGTGCGTTACAGCTTGGTTTCGATGACAAAAAAGCAAAAAGTTCTAACAAAGCGTTAGATGGCCACTTTAAAAAAGCTGGTACCACTGCAAAGAAAAAAGTTGTTGAATTTCAAGGATTTGAAGAGCAATTTAAGTTAGGAGACTCTATTACAGTTAGTCATTTTGAAGAAGGCGAATTCGTTGATGTATCAGGTGTATCTAAAGGTAAAGGTTTTCAAGGTGTTGTAAAACGTCATGGTTTCGGTGGTGTAGGTCAAGCTACTCATGGTCAGCATAACCGTTTAAGAGCTCCGGGTTCTATTGGTGCTGCGTCATATCCTGCAAGAGTATTCAAAGGAATGCGAATGGGAGGCCGTATGGGTGGAGATAAAGTGAAAGTACAAAACTTAAGAGTATTAAAAGTAGTTGCTGAAAAGAACTTACTTGTTGTTAAAGGAGCTATTCCTGGACACAAAAATGCTTTTGTAACTATTCAGAAATAATGGAAGTAGCAGTTTTAGATATTACAGGAAAAGATACAGGTAGAAAGGTTGAGCTTTCTAAAGATGTATTTGGAATTGAACCTAACGATCACGCAATTTATTTAGATGTAAAGCAGTATTTGGCTAACCAACGTCAAGGAACGCATAAATCTAAAGAGAGAGCAGAAATTACTGGTTCTACAAGAAAGATAAAAAAACAAAAAGGAACTGGTACTGCAAGAGCAGGTTCTATCAAGTCTGGTGTTTTTAGAGGTGGAGGTCGTATGTTCGGTCCAAGACCAAGAAGTTATTCTTTTAAATTGAATAAGAACTTAAAGCGTTTAGCACGTAAGTCTGCTTTGAGTATTCAGGCAACGGATAATAACTTAGTAGTTATTGAAGATTTTGAATTTGACAGTCCAAAAACAAAAAACTTTACAAACTTATTAGGTGCATTAGCTTTAGATGCTAGAAGATCTTTATTTGTTTTGAACGGATTAAATACAAATGTGTATTTATCTTCTAGAAACTTAAAAGGTACTACAGTGATAAACGCTGCAGATTTAAATACTTATGGTATTTTAAATGCAAGTAAGATTATTATTACTGAAGGTTCTTTAGAAGGAATTAATACAAATTTAACCAAATAGGGATTCATAATGAGTATTTTAATAAAACCTATTATCACGGAAAAAGCAACTAATGATAGCGAATTGTATAATCGCTTTACATTTATTGTAGATAAAAAAGCTAATAAATTAGAGATCAAAGGAGCTGTTGAAGCAACTTACGGAGTTTCTATTTTAAGCGTTAAGACTTTAAACTATCCAATACAAAGAAATACTAAGTTTACTAAAAAAGGTTTAGTTACTGGTATTAAAAGTGGATACAAAAAGGCTATCGTTCAAGTAGCAGAAGGAGAAAGCATTGATTTTTATAACAATCTTTAAGAAAAGACAAAAATGTCAGTTAGAAAATTAAAACCAATAACACCAGGTCAGCGTTTTAGAGTTGTAAATGGGTTCGACACCATAACAACTGATAAGCCGGAGAAAAGTTTACTTGCTCCGAAAAAACGATCTGGAGGTCGAAACAGTCAGGGTAGAATGACAACACGTAATATAGGTGGTGGTCATAAACAAAGATATCGTATTATCGATTTTAAAAGAGATAAAGCAGGTATTCCCGCAACAGTAAAAACTATAGAGTACGATCCAAATCGTACTGCATTTATTGCTTTACTTAGTTATGCTGATGGAGAAAAGCGTTATGTGATTGCACAAAACGGTTTAACAGTAGGTCAAACAATTGTAGCAGGTTCTGCTATTGCGCCAGAAATTGGAAACGCAATGGCATTAAGTGAAATTCCTTTAGGAACTGCAATTTCTTGTATAGAATTACGTCCTGGTCAAGGTGCTGTTATGGCTCGTTCTGCTGGTTCTTTTGCTCAATTAATGGCAAGAGATGGTAAGTATGCAACAGTTAAGTTACCTTCTGGTGAAACAAGATTAATCTTGTTAACATGTATGGCAACTATTGGAGTTGTATCTAATTCAGATCATCAATTATTAGTATCTGGTAAAGCAGGTAGAAGAAGATGGTTAGGTAGAAGACCAAGAGTTAACGCAGTAAGAATGAATCCTGTTGATCACCCAATGGGTGGTGGTGAAGGTCGTGCTTCTGGAGGTCATCCAAGATCTAGAAATGGTATTCCTGCTAAAGGATTTAAAACTAGATCTAAGACTAAAGCTAGTAATAAGTACATTTTAGAACGTAGAAAGAAATAATAAGTTATGGCAAGATCATTAAAGAAAGGACCTTACGTTCACTATAAATTAGAGAAAAAAGTGTTAGCTAATGTAGAGGCTGGTAGCAAAACTGTAATTAAAACTTGGTCTAGAGCAAGTATGATTACTCCAGATTTTGTAGGACAAACTATTGCTGTTCATAATGGACGTCAGTTTGTACCAGTTTTTGTTACAGAAAACATGGTAGGGCATAAATTAGGCGAATTTTCACCAACTCGTTCTTTTAGAGGACACGCTGGTGCAAAAAATAAAGGAAAAAAATAGTAGGATATGGGAGTTCGTAAAAAAAACATGGCAGATCAGTTAAAAGCAGATAGAAAGCAACGTGCTTTCGCGAAGCTTACTAACTGTCCTACATCACCGAGAAAAATGCGTTTAGTCGCAGATCAGATAAGAGGCGTTGAAGTTGAAAAAGCTTTACAAATCTTAAAATTTAGCCCGAAAGAAGCTTCAATTAATTTAGAGAAATTGTTATTGTCTGCAATTGCAAACTGGCAAGCTAAAAATGAAGAAGCATCTATAGAAGACGCTAAGTTATTTGTAAAAACAATTTGTGTTGATAGCGCAGGGATGTTAAAGAGATTAAGACCAGCTCCACAAGGTCGTGCACATAGAATTCGTAAGCGTTCTAATCACGTTACTTTAGAGTTAGGTAGTAAAAATTTAAGCAATTAATTAAAGTAGAAATGGGACAAAAAACTAATCCAATAGGAAATCGTTTAGGAATCATCAGAGGTTGGGAATCTAACTGGTACGGTGGTAATGACTACGGAGATAAATTAGCTGAAGATTTTAAAATAAGACAGTATGTAAATGCTAGATTATTTAAAGCAAGTGTTTCTAGAGTAATTATAGAGCGTACTTTAAAACTTGTAACCGTTACTATCACTACGGCACGTCCAGGTATCATTATTGGTAAAGGAGGTCAAGAGGTAGACAAGTTAAAAGAAGAGCTTAAAAAAATTACAGGAAAAGAAGTTCAAATTAATATTTTTGAAATTAAACGTCCAGAATTAGATGCAAAATTAGTTGCAGTTAGTGTTGCTCGTCAAATTGAAAATAGAATTTCATACAAGAGAGCTACTAAAATGGCTATTCAAGCTACTATGCGTATGAACGCTGAAGGAATTAAAATTCAAATTTCAGGTCGTTTAAATGGAGCTGAAATGGCACGTTCTGAACATTATAAAGAAGGAAGAATTCCACTTTCTACTTTTAGAGCTGATATTGACTATGCACTTGTGGAAGCTCATACTCAATACGGAAGACTAGGTGTTAAAGTATGGATTATGAAGGGTGAGGTTTATGGAAAAAGAGAATTATCTCCATTAGTTGGCTTGTCTAAAAAACAAGGTGGTAATAAAGGTGGTGGTGATAGATCTAAACGTCAGCAACCTCGTAGAAGAAAATAATTTTTAAAATTAGAAATTAAAAATGTTACAGCCAAAAAGAGTAAAATACCGTAAGGTACAGAAGTCGAAAGGAAATATGACTGGTATTTCTGGTAGAGGAAATCAACTTTCTAATGGGATGTTTGGTATCAAATCACTAGACCAGAATTTATTAACTTCTCGTCAAATAGAAGCAGCTCGTATCGCGGCAACTCGTCATATGAAAAGAGAAGGTCAGTTATGGATTAAAGTATTTCCAGACAAGCCTATCACTAAGAAACCTTTAGAGGTACGTATGGGTAAGGGAAAAGGAGCACCAGATCATTTTGTTGCAGTTATTAAACCAGGTAGAATTTTGTTTGAAATCGGTGGAGTATCGATTGAAGTAGCAAAAGAAGCTTTACGTTTAGCAGCTCAGAAACTTCCAGTAAAAACGAAGTTTGTAGTAGCAAGAGATTTTGATATTAACGCATAATTCTAAATAAAATGAAACAATCTGAAGTAAAAGAATTATCTATAGCTGATCTTAATGAAAAGCTTGGAGCGTTGCAAAAGAATTATACTGATCTTAAAATGGCTCACGCAATCACTCCATTGGAGAACCCATTGCAGTTGAGAAGTTTAAGAAGAACTGTAGCAAGAATTGCAACAGAATTAACAAAAAGAGAATTACAATAATTCTATAGTCAGTTTTAAAGATGGAAAAAAGAAATCTTAGAAAAGAGAGAATTGGTGTTGTTTCTAGTAACAAAATGGAAAAATCTATTGTTGTTGCAGAAACTAAGAGAGTAAAGCACCCAATGTACGGTAAATTCGTATTAAAGACGAAGAAGTATGTTGCACACGACGAACAGAATGATTGCAACGAAGGAGATACTGTTAGGATCATGGAAACAAGACCTATGAGTAAATCTAAACGTTGGAGATTAGTAGAAATCCTAGAAAGAGCTAAATAATATGTTACAGACAGAATCAAGATTAAAAGTCGCAGATAACACTGGAGCAAAAGAAGTTTTAGTGATTAGAGTTTTAGGAGGAACAAGAAAACGTTACGCAAGTATTGGAGACAAGATTGTTGTAGCTGTTAAATCTGCAACTCCAAACGGAACTGTAAAAAAAGGTCAAGTATCTAGAGCAGTTGTTGTAAGAACGAAAAAAGAAGTAAGACGTAAAGACGGATCATACATCAGATTTGATGATAACGCTTGTGTACTTTTAAATCCTACAGAGGAAATGAGAGGAACTCGTGTATTTGGACCTGTTGCACGTGAGCTTCGTGAGAAACAATTCATGAAAATAGTATCATTAGCACCTGAAGTGCTTTAAATCATTATATAAGATGAAGAAGTTCAAATTAAAATCAGGAGATACTGTAAAAGTAATTGCAGGAGATCATAAAGGATCTGAAGGAAAGGTTTTACAGATCATTAAGGAGAAAGATAGAGTTTTGGTAGAAGGTGTTAACTTAGTTTCTAAGCACACTAAGCCAAGCGCTCAAAACCCTCAAGGTGGTATTGTAAAGAAAGAAGCTTCACTTCACATTTCTAACTTAATGTTAGTTGAAGATGGTGTAGCTGTGAGAGTAGGTTATAAGGTTGATGGAGATACTAAGACTAGAGTCTCTAAAAAAACTAAAAAATAAGGATAATCATGAGTTACGTACCAAGATTAAAAGCAGAATACAAAGAAAGAGTAATAAAAGCTCTTACTGAAGAATTCAGTTACAAGAATGTAATGCAAGTGCCTAAATTAGAAAAAATAGTTGTTTCTAAAGGTGTAGGTGCTGCAATTGCAGATAAGAAATTAATAGATTATGCTGTAGAAGAGTTGACTAAAATTACAGGTCAAAAAGCAGTTTCTACATTATCTAAAAAAGATATCGCTGCATTTAAATTGCGTAAAGGGATGCCAATTGGTGTTAAAGTTACTTTACGTGGAGATAAAATGTATGAGTTTTTAGATAGATTAGTTACAGCTTCTTTACCTCGTGTTAGAGACTTTAACGGTATAAAAGCTAATGGTTTTGATGGAAGAGGTAATTACAATTTAGGTATTACTGAACAAATCATCTACCCAGAGATTAATATTGATCAAGTTAAAAAAATTAGTGGAATGGATATTACTTTTGTAACATCTGCAGATACTGATAAAGAGGCTAAATCATTATTAGGAGAATTAGGTTTACCATTCAAAAAAAATTAAGAAATGGCTAAAGAATCAATGAAAGCGCGTGAGCGTAAGAGAGCAGCAACTGTTGCTAAATATGCTGAAAAGAGAAAAGCTTTAAAAGAAGCTGGAGACTATGATGCATTACAAAAATTACCTAAGAATGCTTCACCAGTTAGAATGCATAACAGATGTAAATTAACTGGTCGTCCAAAAGGATATATGAGACAATTTGGTTTATCTCGTGTTACTTTTAGAGAAATGGCCAATCAAGGGTTAATACCAGGTGTTAAAAAAGCATCTTGGTAGAAAATTTTAAATAAAGCTCAAATATAAAAATAGAATGTGTATCTTTGCACGCTCTATTTTTTTTGAGTATAAGAATTTTAACTGATTATAGGTTCATTTATCACAGAGAAATCTGTAGCATAAATAGAGGTATTTGAAAACCGTAATCGCAATTTTAAATAAATATGTATACAGATCCAATCGCGGATTTTCTTACAAGAGTAAGAAATGCAATCGCAGCAGGACACAGAGTAGTGGAAATTCCAGCTTCAAACTTGAAGAAGGAAATGACTAAAATTTTGTTTGATCAAGGGTATATTTTAAGCTACCAGTTCAATGACGATAAAGTTCAGGGAACAATTAAGATAGCTTTAAAGTACGAAAGAGAAACAAAAGAATCAGTAATTAGAAAGATTCAACGAATCAGTACACCAGGTTTACGTAAATACGTTGGCTCTACAGAGATGCCAAGAGTATTAAACGGACTTGGAATTGCTATTGTTTCTACATCTAAGGGTGTAATGACAAACAAAAAAGCACGTCAAGAGAATGTTGGAGGAGAAGTTTTATGTTACGTTTATTAATCTATAGAAATGAGTAGAATTGGAAAAAATCCTATTAGCATTTCACAAGGTGTAGATGTTAATGTAAAAGACAATGTAGTAACCGTAAAAGGAAAATTAGGTGAGTTAACTCAAACTATTTCTGAAGGTATTACAGTAGAAATTGAAGATGGTATTATCACTTTAGATAGAGCATCAGAAAGTAAAAACCATAAAGCACAACATGGTTTAATGAGAGCTTTAATCAATAACATGATTGAAGGTGTAAGTAAAGGTTGGACTAAAGATTTAGAATTGGTTGGTGTTGGTTATAGAGCATCTAATCAAGGCCAAAAATTAGATTTAGCTTTAGGTTTCTCTCATAATATCGTTTTAGAATTAGCTCCAGAGGTTAAAATTGAGACAATATCTGAGAAAGGGAAAAACCCGATCATTAAATTATCTTCATTTGACAAACAATTAGTTGGTCAAATTGCTGCAAAGATTCGTTCTTTCAGAGCTCCAGAGCCTTATAAAGGAAAAGGTGTGAAGTTTGTTGGTGAAATATTAAGAAGAAAAGCAGGTAAATCTGCATAATATATAGCATTATGGCATTATCAAAGCTACAAAGAAGAGCTAGAATTAAGCGTAGAATTAGAAAGATCGTTTCTGGTACTGCTACTAAACCAAGATTATCGGTTTACAGAAGTAACAAGGAAATCTACGCTCAATTAGTAGACGATGTAAATGGAGTAACATTAGCTTCAGTTTCATCTAGAAATAAAGAAATAAACGCAAGTACTAAAATCGAAGCAGCAACAGCAGTTGGTAAATTAATAGCAGAAAAAGCTACTAAAGCTGGAGTTGAAACAATTGCTTTCGATAGAAACGGGTATTTATATCACGGTAGAGTTAAAGTATTAGCAGACGCTGCAAGAGAAGCGGGTTTAAAATTTTAAGAAATTATGCAAGGATATAAAAACGTAGAAAGAGTAAAACCTAGTGGGTTAGATCTTGTAGATAGATTAGTAGGAGTACAACGTGTTACTAAAGTAACAAAAGGTGGTAGAGCATTTGGTTTCTCTGCAATCGTAGTTGTTGGAGATGGTAATGGTGTTGTTGGACATGGATTAGGGAAATCTAAAGATGTTGCATCTGCAATTGCAAAAGCAATTGAAGACGCAAAGAAAAATTTAGTTAGAATTCCTATTTTAGATGCAACTTTACCTCATGAGCAAAAAGGTAAATTTGGTGGAGCTAAAGTTTTTCTTAAGCCTGCATCTCATGGTACTGGAGTTATTGCTGGTGGTGCTGTAAGGCACGTACTAGAGTCAGTTGGTATTCATGATGTATTATCAAAATCTCAAGGATCATCAAATCCTCATAACGTAGTTAAAGCAACTTTTAATGCTTTATTACAATTACGTAGTGCAGCAGGTATTGCTAAGCAAAGAGGGATTTCTTTAGAGAAAGTATTTAACGGATAAACCTAAGAACGATGGCAAGAATAAAAGTTACACAAGTGAAAAGTCAAATCGGACGTCTTCAAAGTCAAAAAAGAACTTTAGAGGCATTAGGTTTACGTAAAATGAACCAAACTGTAGAGCATGAGGCAACTCCTTCTATAGTTGGTATGGTAAATACAGTTAAACACTTAGTTTCTTTCGAAGAAATTAAATAAGATATTTAGAAAAAATGAGTTTACATAATTTAACACCAGCAGAAGGTTCCATTAAAAAAGGAAAAAGAATTGCAAGGGGTGAAGGATCTGGAAAAGGTGGTACCGCTACAAGAGGTCACAACGGACAGAAATCTCGTTCTGGTTATTCTAAAAAGATTGGTTTCGAAGGAGGGCAAATGCCACTTCAGAGACGTGTGCCAAAGTTTGGTTTCACAAATATTAATCGTGTTGAATATCAAGGTATCAATATTGATAAATTACAATCTTTAGTTGATAGTGGAAAGATAACAGATACAGTTACTTTAGATACTTTAATTGCTAATAGATTGGCAAGAAAAAACGACTTAATCAAGATATTAGGTAGTGGAGAGTTAAAGGCTAAATTAAATATAACTGTACATAAATTTACAGCAACAGCAAAAGCAGCTATCGAAGCAGCTGGAGGAGAAGCTGTTACTTTATAACATCCCGTAAATGATGAATTTTATTAATAGATTAAAAGAGATTTTCAGTATTGAAGAGTTGAAAAATAAAATTCTTCTTACAATCGGATTAATTGCTGTGTATCGTTTTATGGCTTCTGTTCCTTTACCTGGAATAGATCCATTACAACTTTCAGCTTTAAAAGAAAGTACTTCTGGAGGTCTTTTAGGTTTATTGAATGCATTTACAGGAGGAGCATTTGCTAGGGCGTCAGTAATGGCTCTTGGTATTATGCCTTATATTTCTGCATCTATTGTAGTTCAGTTAATGGGAATTGCGGTTCCTTATTTACAAAAACTACAAAAAGATGGAGAAAGTGGAAGAAAAAAAATTACACAAATAACAAGATGGTTAACAATTGGTATTACGTTAGTGCAAGCACCTACGTATATTACTGCTATTAAAACACAATTTGGTTTAGGACCAGAAGCGTTTTTAGTAAGTGGTGCTACTTTTTGGATATCATCAATTATCATTTTAACTGCAGGTACTATTTTTGCAATGTGGTTAGGTGAGCGTATTACAGACAAAGGTGTTGGTAATGGTATTTCATTATTAATTACTGTTGGTATTATCGCTAACTTTCCTGCTGCATTTTTACAAGAGTTTGTTGCTAAAACAACAAATGCAGGAGCAGGTGGTATTATGATGGTTTTAATAGAAATTATTGTTTGGTTTGTAGTAATTTTATTAACTGTGCTATTAGTTACTGCTGTTCGAAAGATTGCAGTGCAGTATGCTAGAAGAACGGTTGTAGGAAATGTACAAAATGTTGCAGGTTCAAGAGATTATATTCCTTTGAAATTAAATGCAGCAGGTGTTATGCCAATTATCTTTGCTCAAGCAATTATGTTTTTACCAGTTGCTTTAGCTCAGAGATTTCCAGCAATTGCTAGCTTACAAGATATGAATGGTTTATGGTACAATGTTATTTTTGCATTGTTAATTGTCATCTTTAGTTATTTCTATACTGCTATTACTATTCCTACGAATAAAATGGCGGATGATTTAAAAAGAAGTGGTGGTTTTATACCAGGTATTAGACCAGGAAAAGACACAGCAGATAGATTAGATTCTGTATTATCTAGAATTACGTTCCCAGGATCGTTATTTTTAGCAGCATTATCTATTTTACCAGCAATTGTAGTTCAGTTTGGAGTACAACAAAGTTGGGCCATGTTTTATGGTGGTACATCATTAATAATTATGGTTGGAGTTGCAATTGATACGTTGCAACAAATTAATTCGTATTTATTAAATCGTCATTATGATGGTTTGATGAAAGCGGGGAATAGCAACAGAAAATCGAATAAATAATATGGCTAAACAATCAGCAATTCAACAGGACGGAACAATTACAGAGGCATTATCTAATGCAATGTTTCGTGTAGAATTAGAAAATGGACATATTGTTACGGCACACATTTCTGGTAAAATGCGTATGCATTATATCAAATTACTACCTGGAGATAAGGTAAAATTAGAAATGAGTCCGTACGATTTATCAAAGGCAAGAATTACTTACAGATACTAAAAAAACAAAACAGATGAAAGTTAGAGCATCAGTTAAAAAAAGAAGTGCCGACTGCAAAATAGTTCGCAGGAAAGGTAGATTATACGTGATTAATAAACAAAATCCTAGATTTAAACAAAGACAAGGGTAATGGCAAGAATAGCAGGTATTGATATTCCAAAGAATAAAAGAGGTGTTATCGCATTAACTTACATCTTTGGTATAGGAAGCAGCAGAGCTCAAAAAGTTCTAGCAGAAGCAAAAGTAGATGAGAGCATTAAAGTTCAAGATTGGACTGATGATCAAATCGCAGCAATTAGAGAACAAGTAGGATCTTTCACAATCGAAGGTGAATTACGTTCTGAGGTACAGATTAACATCAAACGTTTGATGGATATCGGTTGTCAAAGAGGTATTCGTCACAGACTTGGTCTTCCTTTAAGAGGACAGAGAACTAAGAATAACTCTCGTACAAGAAAAGGTAAGAGAAAAACTGTAGCTAACAAGAAAAAATAAGTTAGATAAAGTAATAAAGATCTAATAATAGTCTAGGCTATAAGGTTAGAAAACTAAATTACTAAAACTGAAAAATTATGGCAAAAGCAAGTTCAAAAAAGCGTAAGGTAATCATTGATGCTATTGGAGAGGCGCACGTAACTGCATCTTTTAACAACATCATTATTTCTTTAACAAATAAAAAAGGTGACGTTATTTCTTGGTCATCTGCAGGTAAAATGGGTTTTAGAGGTTCTAAAAAGAATACTCCATATGCAGCTCAATTAGCAGCAGAAGATTGTGCAAACGTTGCAAAAGAAGCAGGTTTACGTAAAGTAAAGGTGTATGTAAAAGGACCGGGTAATGGTAGAGAATCTGCTATTAGATCAATCCATAATGCAGGTATTGAAGTAACAGAAATTATTGATGTTACACCTATTCCTCATAACGGATGTCGCCCTCCAAAGAGAAGAAGAGTATAATTTAATTTTTTAATTTGATAGGAACAAGATTATCGAAGGAGTAAGCCTTAATTCATAATCCCTATCTATAACAACAAAAGAAATGGCAAGATATACAGGACCAAAAACTAAAATTGCTCGTAAGTTTGGTGAAGCAATTTTTGGAGAAGATAAAAACTTCGAAAAAAGAAATTTTCCTCCAGGACAGCATGGAAATGCAAGAAGAAGAGGAAAGAAATCTGAATATGCAACTCAATTAATGGAGAAGCAAAAAGCGAAATATACTTATGGTATTTTAGAGCGTCAATTCAGTAACTTGTTTAAACAAGCACAAGCTGCTTCTGGGATTACAGGTGAAATCTTATTACAATTATGTGAATCTCGTTTAGACAACGTTGTTTACAGAATGGGTGTTTCTAACTCTAGAAGTGGAGCTCGTCAATTAGTTTCTCACAGACATATTACTGTTAATGGAGAAATAGTTAACATTCCTTCTTATAGTTTAAAAGATGGAGATGTTGTAGCTGTAAGAGAGAAATCTAAATCTTTAAGTGCTATTGAAAATGCATTAGCTTCTAACAGCAATGTTTTTGAATGGTTAACTTGGAATACAGATACTAAATCTGGAACTTTTGTAAAAGCACCAGAAAGATTACAAATTCCAGAAAACATCAAAGAACAATTAATCGTAGAATTATATTCTAAGTAATAAATTAAACACATTGAAATTCGGCCAAAGGGTTTATAAATATTTCTTCACATTTATAAACCGCGCAACCGGATAACAATTAAAACGAAGAAAAATGGCAATTTTAAATTTTCAAAAACCAGATAAGGTTATTATGATTGAATCTACTGATTTTACAGGTAGATTTGAGTTTAGACCTTTAGAACCAGGTTTTGGTTTAACAATAGGAAACGCTTTAAGAAGAGTTCTTTTATCTTCTTTAGAGGGATTTGCAATTACATCATTAAGAATTGATGGTGTAGAGCATGAATTTTCTACTGTATCTGGGGTTGTAGAAGACGTTACAGAAATTATTTTAAACTTAAAACAAGTTCGTTTTAAGAAACAAATAGAAGAAACAGATAGAGAAACTGTATCTATTTCATTATCTGGTCAAGAGCAGTTTACTGCAGGAGACTTACAGAAATTTATCTCTGGTTTTCAAGTATTGAATCCAGATTTAGTAATCTGTAACATGGATAAATCTGTAAAGTTAAATGCAGAAATTACTATAGAAAAAGGTAGAGGATTTGTACCAGCAGAAGAGAATAAAAAAGCTTCAGCACCAATAGGAACAATCTTTACAGATTCTATCTACACACCGATTAAGAATGTAAAGTATGCAATCGAAAATTTTCGTGTAGAGCAAAAAACGGATTATGAAAAATTAGTTTTCGATATCGATACTGATGGATCAATCAATCCTAAAGATGCATTAACTGAGGCTGCAAAAATATTAATCCACCACTTTATGTTATTCTCTGATGAGCGTATCACTTTAGAGGCAGATGAAATTGCACAAACAGAAACGTATGATGAGGAGTCATTACACATGCGTCAGTTATTAAAAACTAGATTAATCGACATGGATTTATCTGTTAGAGCTTTAAACTGTTTAAAGGCTGCAGAAGTAGATACATTAGGAGATTTAGTTTCTTTTAACAAAAGTGATTTAATGAAGTTTAGAAACTTTGGTAAAAAATCATTAACAGAACTAGAAGAATTAGTGATTGTTAAAGGTTTAAGTTTCGGTATGGATTTAACAAAATACAAATTAGATAGAGATTAATTTTTCATAATTTGCTCCTCATAACGAGTTGATGCAAGATGAAATTATAAAACAAAGGTCATGAGACACGGAAAAAAGCATAATCATTTAGGAAGAACTACTTCACACAGAAAGGCAATGTTAGCTAATATGACATGTTCTTTAATAGAACATAAACGTATTAACACTACAGTGGCTAAAGCAAAAGCATTAAGAGTTTTTGCAGAACCATTAATAACAAAGTCTAAAAGTGATACTACTCACAACAGACGTGTTGTATTTTCTCACTTACGTGATAAATATGCAGTTACAGAATTATTTAAAGAAATCTCTGTAAAAGTAGCAGATAGACCAGGAGGTTATCTTCGTATTATTAAGTTAGGAAATCGTCAAGGGGATAATGCTCCTATGGCAATGGTTGAATTAGTTGATTACAACGAAATTTACAATCCTAATGGTAAAAAAGCTAAGAAAACTACACGTAGAGGAAGAAGCAAAAAAGCAGATGCTCCACAAGTAGAAGGAACAGCAACAGAAGAAAAATCTGAAGAATAAAAAATGAAAATTTTTTAAATTATATAAAAGGGATAAGCGTTTACGTTTATCCCTTTTTTTTATATTTTTGCATTAAGAAACACAACAACTATCAATGAAATATCAAACACGAAAAAAAGCGCTTGTTTTATTAGCAGATGGAACAATTTTTTATGGTAAATCCGTAGGAATAGAAGGAACGTCTACCGGAGAAATTTGTTTTAATACAGGTATGACTGGCTATCAAGAAATTTTTACTGACCCCTCTTATTTTGGTCAATTAATGGTTGCAACAAATGCACATATTGGTAATTATGGGGTAAATGACAACGAAGTTGAATCTGATGGAATAAAAATATCAGGTTTAATTTGTAGAAATTTTAGTTTTACGCATTCTAGAGTAGATTCTAATGGTAATTTAAAAGATTGGTTTACTAAACACAATCTTGTAGCTATTTCAGATGTTGATACTAGAGCTTTAGTGGCGTATATTAGAGATAATGGAGCTATGAATGCTATTATTTCTACTGATGTAGATAATATTGATGCTTTAAAAAAGCAATTAGCGGCAGTACCTAGTATGGAAGGTTTAGAGTTGGCTTCTAAAGTGTCTACAAAAGAACCTTATTTTGTTGGTGATGAAAATGCTGAGATTAAAATATCTGCCTTAGACATTGGTATTAAAAAGAATATTTTAAGAAATTTAGCAAAAAGAGGAGCTTACATAAAAGTGTTTCCTTACAATGCTAAGTTTGAAGATTTATTAGATTTTAATCCTGATGGTTATTTTATTTCTAATGGGCCTGGAGATCCAGAACCATTGATTGAAGCACAAGAAGTAGCTAAAGAAATTATAGAAAGAAATTTACCGTTATTTGGTATCTGTTTAGGACATCAAGTAATTGCTTTGGCTAATGGAATTTCTACTTATAAAATGCACAATGGTCATAGAGGAATTAATCATCCTGTAAAAAACTTGTTGACAGGTAAGGGTGAAATCACTTCACAAAATCATGGTTTTGCTATCAATAGAGAAGAAACGGAATCTAATGAAAATGTAGAAATTACACATGTTCATTTAAATGATCATACTGTTGCAGGAATTCGTATGAAAGAAAAGAATGTTTTTTCTGTACAATACCATCCAGAAGCTAGCCCAGGACCACACGATTCTGAGTATTTATTCGATCAATTTATAGAAAATATTACCAAGGCTAAAGCAGTGATAAGTTAACATTTGTTAATTTATTTCATCTGAAAACGTTTTCGTAAGTAACTATTTAAAACCACTCATTTATGAGTGGTTTTTTGTAAATTAGCAGTATAAATAAAAGACATAAATTAATTAAATAATAAATAAAATGAGTATAATAATTAGCGTTCACGCACGTCAAATTTTTGATTCAAGAGGTAATCCAACAGTAGAAGTAGATGTAACTACAGAAAACGGAATTTTAGGTAGAGCAGCAGTTCCATCTGGAGCTTCTACAGGAGAACATGAGGCTGTAGAATTACGTGATGGTGGTAAAGATTACATGGGTAAAGGTGTTTTAAAAGCAGTATCTAATGTAAATAACATTATTGCAGCAGAATTATTAGGTACTTCTGTATTTGAGCAAAATGCAATAGATCAATTAATGATTGATTTAGACGGTACACCAAATAAATCTAAATTAGGAGCAAATGCTATTTTAGGAGTTTCTTTAGCTGCCGCTAAAGCTGCTGCTAATGAGTTAGGGATGCCTTTATATAGATATGTAGGTGGTGTTTCTGCTAATACTTTACCATTACCAATGATGAATATCATTAACGGTGGTTCTCATTCAGATGCTCCGATTGCATTTCAAGAATTTATGATTATGCCAGTTAAAGCGAAAACTTTTACTGAAGCTTTAAAAATGGGTTCTGAAATTTTCCATAACTTAAAGAAAGTTTTACACGATAGAGGTTTATCTACAGCTGTTGGTGATGAAGGAGGATTTGCTCCTAATTTAGCAGGTGGTACTGAAGATGCTTTAGAAACTATTGCTTTAGCTGTTAAAAATGCAGGTTATGTTTTTGGAGAAGAAATTAAAATTGCATTAGACTGTGCTTCTGCAGAGTTTTATGTTGATGGTAAATACGATTATACTAAATTTGAAGGTGAAACTGGAAAAATTAGAACAAGTAAAGAACAAGCAGATTATTTAGCTGAATTAGCTGCTAAATATCCTATCATCTCTATTGAAGATGGAATGGATGAAAATGACTGGGATGGTACAAAATATCTTACTGAATTAATTGGAGATAAAGTTCAATTAGTTGGTGATGATTTATTTGTAACTAATGTAGAACGTTTGGCTAAAGGAATTGAAAATGGAATAGCAAATTCTATTTTAATTAAAGTAAACCAAATTGGTAGTTTAACTGAAACTATTGCAGCTGTAAATATGGCAAAAAATGCAGGTTATACTTCAGTAATGTCTCATAGATCTGGTGAAACAGAAGATAATACTATTGCAGATTTAGCAGTAGCATTAAACTGTGGACAAATTAAAACTGGTTCTGCTTCTCGTTCAGATAGAATGGCAAAATACAACCAATTATTACGTATTGAAGAAGAATTAGGTGCAACTGCTTATTTTCCAGGAGAAAATGCTTTTAACCTTTAAGAGTAACTTTTTTAAATAGATTATAACCTCATAAGAAATTATGAGGTTTTTTTTGCATTATTCTTACATAAGTTACCTTTATTTTAAAATTCTTAAAATCTATTAGTGCACCCTTTTAAAATACTATTAAATTTGGTATCTTCGTCAAACTTAACAATACTAAAAAATCATCAGTAAATGTCAGATACAGCTAAATTACAGATTGGAGATAAAACTTATGAGTTTCCACTTGTAAAGGGTACAGAAAATGAAGTAGCCATAGATATTAAAACCTTAAGAGGTGCAACCAATGGAATTATAACTATAGATCCAGGTTATAAGAACACAGGTTCATGTGAAAGTGCTATTACTTTCTTAGATGGAGAAAAAGGTATTTTACGTTATAGAGGCTATTCTATTGAAGAATTAGCTGAAAAAGCAGATTTTTTAGAAGTATCTTATGCATTAATATTTGGTAATTTACCTACAAAGGCAGAATTAGAAAAATTTCATAATGACATTAGAGATCATTCATTAGTAGATGATGATGTTAGAAAAATATTAGAAGCATTTCCAAAGACAGCACACCCAATGGGAGTATTGTCTTCTTTAACAAGTGCTTTAACTGCATTTAATCCATCTTCAGTTAATATTGAGTCTAGAGAAGATATGTACAACGCTATTGTACGTATTATGGCTAAATTTCCAGTATTAGTGGCTTGGACTATGCGTAAGCAAAAAGGAATGCACTTAAATTATGGACAAAAATCTTTAGGTTACGTAGAGAATTTAATGTTTATGATGTTTAAGCAACCAAATGAAGACTTTGTAATTAACCCTATTGTTAAAGATGCATTAGATAAATTATTAATTTTACATGCAGATCATGAGCAAAACTGTTCTACATCTACAGTAAGAATTGTAGGTTCTTCTCATGCTGGTTTATTTGCTTCTCTTTCTGCAGGAATTTCTGCACTTTGGGGACCATTACATGGTGGAGCAAATCAGGCTGTTTTAGAAATGCTAGAAGGAATTAGAGCTGATGGAGGTGATACTAAAAAGTACATGGCCAAAGCAAAAGATAAAAATGACCCTTTCCGTTTAATGGGATTTGGACATAGAGTTTATAAAAACTTCGATCCTAGAGCTAAAATTATTAAAGCTGCAGCAGATGATGTTTTAAATGATTTAGGAGTTGAAGATCCTATTTTAGATATCGCAAGAAGTTTAGAACAAGAAGCTTTAAATGATCCTTATTTTGTTGAAAGAAAATTATACCCGAATGTAGATTTTTATTCTGGTATTATATATAGAGCTATGGGGATTCCAACAGAAATGTTTACAGTAATGTTTGCTTTAGGACGCTTACCTGGTTGGATTGCTCAGTGGAAAGAAATGCGCCTTAACAAAGAGCCAATAGGTAGACCACGTCAAATATATACAGGTGAAAACTACAGACCTTTTACAGGTATAGAAAAAAGATAAATTTTATTACATTTACAAAATCAAAGCTTCATATTTTATGAAGCTTTTTTTATCTACTTTATATATGTTACAATTAAATATTAAAAACGAAACATCTAAATTAAGAGCTGTTATCTTAGGAACTGCGAAAAGTAATGGAGGAGTGCCAAGGGTAGAAGATTGCTATGATCCTAAAAGTATAGAACATGTTCTAGCCGGAACATATCCTAAAGAATCTGCTATGAACTTAGAAATGGAAGCAGTTGCTGAAATTTTAGAAAAGTATAATGTACAAGTTTTTAGACCAGATATAATTGAAAATTATAATCAAATATTTGCTAGAGATATTGCTTTTGTAATTGAAGATACTTTTATAGAAGCCAATATTCTACCAGACAGAGAAAAAGAATATAAGGCAATAGATAAAGTAATCTCACAAATAGATCCTTCTAAAGTGGTTGTTTTACCCAAAGAGTGTCATGTTGAAGGTGGTGATGTAATGCCATGGAATGAATATATTTTTGTTGGTACCTATTCTGGAAGTGATTATGCAGATTATATTACAGCGCGTACAAATATGGACGCGGTAATTGCGCTACAAGAATTATTTCCTCATAAAAAAGTAAAGTCTTTTGAGTTAAGAAAATCGAATACCAATGCAAAGGATAATGCGTTGCATTTAGATTGCTGTTTTCAACCAATAGGAAAAGACAAGGCTATTCTTTTTAAAAACGGTTTTTTAATAGAAAGAGAATATGAATGGTTGGTAGATTTCTTTGGAAAGGAAAATGTTTTTGAAATTACAAATGAAGAAATGTATAACATGAATAGTAATATTTTTTCAATTTCTGAAGAAGTTATTATTTCTGAAAAAAACTTTACAAGATTAAATACTTGGCTTAGAGAAAATGGTTTTACTGTAGAGGAAGTTGCTTATTCTGAAATATCGAAGCAAGAAGGGTTACTTAGATGTTCTACATTGCCTTTAATAAGAGATTAAGACATTACTTTGTAACTGTTTCTAATTGTGGTATAAAGTTTAATTATATAAGTTTGAAATGTGTCGACAATAATTAAATATTAGTTTTTTACTTTTTTAAACATAAAAAAAACGAGCAATTTGCTCGTTTTTTTTTATTTAATAGAAGAAATATTTTAACTATTTTTCCTTGATAGAAATTAAGTATTCTTGAAAACGTTTTCCATAATCAGAGTTTTTTACTTTATCTGATAAAGAATTATTTACTGTATCTAACATTTTTAGACTAGCATCATACATTTCTGTTAAACCAATATAAGGTGCAACTTCATAGTCTGCATTTGTAAGTGCAAAATTAGTAGTAAATAAAACTCTTCTTTTTGAAATATTTTGATAGTCTTTTTCTAATTGTGTAATTAATTCTTGATCGTTTGCTTTTTTAGCATCAAAATCTTTTTTGATAAATTCTAATCGCTGATCTTGAAATTTACTTTTAATTTTATTATACTTATCTAAAATTTCTTGATTTTTAGATCCTGTTATTTCTGGAGTATATCCAAACTTTTCTACATTATCGTTAATGGTAATAATTCCTTTTTCACCAAAAAATAAAATTCTTTTATCACTTGTATTTCCGTCAAATGTTAAATAATATAATACAGGAGATTCCACATTA